>JBBPYY010000024.1:0-33058 GCA_038199445.1 Terriglobales bacterium
GAGTTTTATCAGGGTCAAAAAGCAGGCTGGGTTATGGGCCCGGGAGCGGACCGGGCGATACACCTCTATTAGACGTAGCGAAGGGGAGCATGAAACGGATTGCAATTACCGGAAGTTCTGGACTAATTGGCACGGCTTTGCGGCGTTCGCTCGCCCTTGAGGCCCAGGTGCTGCGGCTGGTGCGCGACGACACGGTTGCGGCGGACCCGGGAGAGATCCTCGTCCACTGGGACCCGATGACGGGCGCCACCAAGCATCCGGAACGCCTCGAAGGCCTGGATGCGGTGGTTCATCTGGCCGGCGATAACCTGAGTGAAGGGCGGTGGACAGCGGAGAAAAAGCGCCGGATCGCAGAGAGCCGGAGCAAGCCGACACAGGCGCTGGCGAAGCTACTTGCCGGCCTGACCCGAAAGCCTCGCGTGCTGATTTCGGCGTCAGCGGTGGGAATCTACGGAGATCGCGGCGATGAAAGCCTGACGGAGCTGGCGGGTCCGGGCAGGGGATTTTTGCCGGATACGGTGAAGGCTTGGGAGGCGGCTGCTGAGCCGGCGCGCGCGGGGGGAATACGCGTGGTGCATCCACGGTTTGCCGTGGTGCTAAGCCCGGAGGGCGGTGCACTGAAAAAGATGCTGCCGGCGTTTCGCGCCGGGCTGGGTGGCAGGCTGGGGGACGGACAGCAGTGGATCAGCTGGGTCTCGCTGCGGGATGCGGTGAGCGCGATCGAGTTTCTGATGGAGCATGAGTCGATACACGGAGCGGCAAATGTTGTTTCGCCGAAGCCGGTGCGCAACGTGGAGTTCACCCGGGAATTGGGCCACGTGGTGCGGCGGCCCGCGGTGCTTGCGGTGCCCAGATTTGTGCTGCGGGCAGCATTTGGCGAAATGGCGGAGGCCACCATTCTGTCGAGTGTCAGGGTGTTGCCGGAGGTTTTGCTAGGGGAGGATTTTCGCTTCAGGGATATGGAATTAAGAGCGGCGTTAGAGGCGATGTTTCGGGTCGGATCGTGAGCTGGTTGCGGCAATCCTGCACTCGAGATGTCGGACGACAAGTTTCGGTGATTGGGATTGCGGGGCTGCTGTGTGGTGTTTTAGACCTGACCTTGCGTGAATTTCGATGAGGCCCTTCCTCAGTCAATGTGTCATTCACATTCTTGTCGTTGGCCTGCCGCTTGCCGATACATTAGCCCATTTCACGCGCGGCTAACCAGGACGACGTACCGCGACGTCACGGAAAGCGACATTCGGCCCTGCTCTGCTAGGCTTTGTCTCGTGCGTCTTTGGCTGCTGAAAACGGGACTCTGCGCTGGCGGGATGGTAACGCTGGCGGGATGCGGCACGCCGGGTGCTCCTTTGCCGCCCACTTTGAATCTGCCACAGCCCGTGACGGACCTTGCGGCGGAGCGGCATGGCAACACCGTATCGCTGCACTGGACGACTCCTGCGCAGACGATGGACAAGCTGCCGCTGCGCGGAGATATTCGCATGACGCTATGCCGCAAGGCGGATGCGACGCAGTGCACTCCTGTGCCGGGTGCGACGCTGACGGCCGGGGCTGCGGCGACCTATGACGATCTGCTGCCGCCACAGTTGACGACCGGGGCTCCGCGGCTGTTGGAGTACAAGCTGACCGCAGCCAATTCGCGTGGGCGGAGCGCAGGAGAATCGAACGCCGTGCTGGTCGTTGGCGGCGAAGGGCCGCAAGGCGTGACGGCACTGACGGCGGCGGTGATCCCACGCGGCGTGCTACTTCACTGGCACCAGGAGACGGAGCCGCAACAGCAAATGATGTATGTGCTGCATCGCGAAATGATTCAAGGCGCTCGAACGCCCAGCCCCAAAACCTTCGGTGCGGGAACGCAAAGACTGACCCTAAACGCGAAGAATGGAACAGACCCCGGGATCGCTCTCGATGATTCGGTGATCTCTGGTGACACGTATCGCTACACCGTCGAACGCGTTGAACAGGTTGATATCGACGGGAAGAGCTACGACATGAGCGGATTCATGAGCGAGCCGGTCACGGTGGAAGTGCGGGATACCTTTCCGCCCCGCGCGCCGGCGGGCCTGGCCGCTGTGGGCACCGCCGCGAATGAAGGTTCACCCCTAGCGATCGATTTGTCATGGTCGGCAAATATGGAGAGGGATCTTTTAGGATATTTCGTGTACCGGCACGACGTGACGGCGGGCGAGACGAGCCCGATCAAACTGGATGGAAGCGGAGTGTCTACTTCGCTCCTCCGCAATAGAGCCCTGCCCGCTCCTGCATTCCACGATACTGCAGTAGTCGCCGGGCATCGCTACGCATATTCCGTCAGCGCAATCGACCGCAGCGGGAACGAGAGCGCGCGGTCGCCGGAAACGGAAGAGACTGCACCTAAGTAAGTGAAGGAGAAAACGATTGCGCTACGCACGCATTGAAACCGAACATGGGCCGCAGTATGTTGCCATTGAAAAGCGCGGCACAGAAGAACGCGGCGGAGATTTTCTCGCGACCCGGATTGTCGCTGCTCCCGAAGAAGATCTGAGCGTTGCGCCGTTCGCCGGGAAATTTGCAGAACGGGCGATCAGCGATTGCACGCTGCTGGCTCCCGTGCGGCCATCGAAGATCGTTTGCATTGGGCGGAACTACCGTGACCACGCGGCAGAGTTGGGGAATGAAGTGCCCGTTGCGCCGCTGCTGTTTCTGAAGGCTCCGTCGGCGCTGCTGGCCCCGGGGGCAAGCATCGTCTTGCCGCCTGAGTCGCAGCGCGTTGACTTCGAGGGTGAAATGGGAATCGTGATCGGGCGGAGATGTTCGAAGCTGCGCGAAGATGCGGAGGTGGCGCCCTATATTCGCGGATATGTCTGCGTGAATGATGTAACGGCGCGCGATCTTCAGAAAACGGACGGTCAGTGGTCGCGCGCCAAGGGGTTTGACTCGTTCTGTCCGGTTGGGCCATGGGTGACGGACGAGGTTGACCTGGCTGCGGGTCTGGACTTGACGACCCAGGTGAACGGGGAGACCAAGCAGCAGGGCACAACGCGGGATTTGATTTTCGACGTGCCAACGCTTATCCGCTACATTTCGCGGATGATGACGCTGTATCCGGGCGATCTGATCTCGACCGGGACGCCGTCGGGAGTCGGGCCGCTGAAGGCGGGCGACGTGGTGCGGGTTAGCGTAGGCGGGTGCGGAATTCTTGAAAATCCTGTCATTTCGCAAGCGCAAGGCATCTAATTGGAAGACAGCCGGGCGGGGATTCGATATAACCAGAAGCGGCGATTGGATATAAACAGAGATGACAGAAGTGCAAGTTTAAGGAAGGACGAATTATGGCAAAGACACAGCTCGAGCAACTCCGCACCATGACAACCGTAGTGGCCGATACAGGCGATATTGAGTCCATTGAAAAATTCAAGCCGCAGGACAGCACAACCAATCCGTCGCTGATCGCCGCGGCGGCGCAGATGCCGCAGTATCAGCAAATTATTGATTCAGTGTTGCTGGATGCGAAGAAAGAGCTGGGGGAAAACGCGCACGAGGAAGAGGTGGCGAGCCTCGCGTTCAAGGACCTGGCGGTTGCGTTCGGTAAGAAGATTCTGGCGATTGTTCCGGGTCGCGTTTCAACGGAAGTAGATGCGCGGCTCTCGTATGACACCGAAGGCACCATCGCGCAGGCGCACGACATCATCGATCAATATGACAAAGCGGGCATCAAGCGCGAGCGCGTGCTGGTAAAGATTGCGTCGACGTGGGAAGGCATCCGCGCGGCGGAGCAGCTTGAAAAGGAAGGCATCCACTGCAACCTGACGCTGCTGTTTGGCCTGCACCAGGCGATTGCCTGCGCTGAGGCGAAGGTGACGCTGGTTTCGCCATTCGTCGGACGCATTCTCGATTGGTACAAGAAGGACGCCGGCAAGGATTATCAGGGTGCCGATGATCCGGGCGTGCAATCGGTGACGAAGATTTACAACTACTACAAGAAGTTCGATTACAAGACACAGGTGATGGGCGCGAGCTTCCGCAATATCGGTGAGATCCAGGAACTGGCGGGTTGTGATCTGCTGACGATTTCGCCGAAGCTGCTGGAGGAACTCAACTCGACGGAAGCCGACCTGCCGCGCAAGCTTGATCCACAGAAGGCGAAGAGCATGACCATCGAGAAGATCGCAATGGACAAGGCGACCTTTGAAAAGATGCACGCGGAAGATCGCATGGCGCACGACAAGCTGAAGGAAGGCATCGAGGGTTTCAGCAAGTCGTTGGAAGATCTCGAAAAGCTACTGGCGAAGCGGCTGACTGAATTGGAGAAGGAACCGGCGACGAAGTAGCTTCTCTGTGTTGAAGTAAAACAAAGGCAGCCCTTGGGGCTGCCTTTGTTCTGCACTTTTCTGCAGAGATCACCTCATGTGTTGATCGCGACCGCAGGGATCCCTCACTTCGTTTCGGTATGACGAGCTAGAGACAAGCAGGACATTTTCTTCGGCGATTCGGACTAGACTTGCGCTCTGGAGATTTTGAAGGGAGGCATATGAAACTGTTTCTCGATACGGCAAATCTGGATGAGATTCGCAAAGGGGCTGAACTGGGCATCGTCGATGGCGTGACGACGAATCCCTCTCTTGTGGCGAGAGAGGGGCGCGATTTTCACGACACGATTCTTGAGATCGCGAGCCTGATCGACGGGCCGGTCAATGCGGAAGTGACCACGCTGACCAAAGACGAGATGCTGCGTGACGGTCGCGAGTATGCCAAGTGGCACAAGAACATTATCGTGAAGCTGCCGATCACACGCGACGGCGTAGCCGCATGCAAAGTGTTAGCGGGCGAAGGCATCAAGTGCAACATGACGCTGTGTTTTTCAGCGACGCAGGCGTTGCTGGTGGCGAAAGCGGGCGCATGGTGCGTCAGTCCCTTTGTTGGACGCGTGGACGATGTGGCATGGGATGGCATGGATCTGGTGCGGCAGATCGTGTTCATCTACGAGGAATACGATTTCGACACACAGGTGCTGGCGGCTTCGCTGCGCCATCCGCTGCATGTCGTGCAATGCGCTGAGGCGGGCGCGGATATCGCAACCATGCCGTTCAAAGTACTCGACTCTTTGTACAACCATCCGCTGACAGACAAGGGTCTGAAGCAGTTTCTGGAGGATTGGAACAAGGCGAAGGCAGAGGCGGCCGAGCATGCCACGAAGTCGGCGGGGACGCAGCCAGCGGGCGCGAAACCCGCGAGCGCGAATTAAGCCGAGGCCGTTACGGAATCTAGCGCTCAAGAGCGCGAGCTAGTCGCGGATCTGGCGTTCGTCTTCGCGGATCTGGGCGTCGTTGATGCTGGCGTAGCGTTTGCGCATCAGCCCGTCTTCGGCGAACTCCCACAGTTCGTTGCCATACGAGCGGTACCACTGGCCGGCAGCATCGTGCCATTCGTATTCGAAGCGTACTGCCATGCGATTTTCGCGGAAGCCCCACAGCTGTTTACGCAGGCGGTAGTCAAGTTCCTTAGCCCACTTCCGCGTGAGGAAGGCTTTGATCTCCTCGCGGCCGTGCAGGAACTCGGTACGATTGCGCCACTCGGAATCTTCGGTGTAGGCGAGCGAGACGCGCTCGGGGTCGCGGGTGTTCCAGGCGTCCTGGGCTGCTTTCACTTTGGCGAGCGCGGTTTCCTGCGTGAAGGGCGGAACGAGGTTCGCGGTCATTGCGGCTCCTCAAAGACTAGAGAATGTAGCGGCTCAGGTCGTGGTCCTTGACGATGTCGGCCACCATCTTGCGCACATATTCCGCCGTGACAGTGCAGATGTGCACTGTATTTCCGGCTTCAGTGGTGCGCGACACGATGGGCAGCTCGGGAGTGATCTCGCCATTAGCAGCAGCCTTGGCTGCGGCGTCGGGCGACTCGGCGCGAATTGATTTTTTGGTTATATCGGGCGCCTGAAAGCTGATGTCGTCGAGCACGCGCTCCATGATGGTGTGCAGGCGGCGCGCGCCGATGTTCTCTGTGGTCTCGTTGACGCGGAAGGCAAAGGTCGCCATTTCGGCGAGGGCTTCGCTGGTGAACTCAAGACGCAGGCCCTCGGTCTCAAGCAGCGCGATCGACTGCTTGACGAGAGAGGATTTCGGCTCGGTGAGGATCTTGATGAAATCCTCAACGGTGAGCGACTGCAGCTCGACGCGTATGGGAAAGCGGCCCTGCAGTTCCGGAATAAGGTCGCTCGGTTTCGAAACATGAAACGCGCCGGCGGCGATGAAAAGTATGTGGTCGGTCGAGACCATGCCGTAGCGCGTGTTGACGGTGGTGCCCTCTACGATGGGAAGAATGTCGCGCTGCACGCCTTCGCGCGAAATGTCGGGGCCGTGGCCGCCTTCTCGTCCGGCTATCTTGTCGATTTCATCGAGAAAGACGATGCCGCTGGTTTCAACGCGCTCGACCGCGGTGCGCTGTACCTGATCCATGTCGATGAGGCGCTGCTCTTCTTCCTGAACGAGGTACTCGAAGGCTTCGGTGACTTTCATCTTGCGTTTTTTGGTGCGCTGACCGAAGAGGCCGGGCAGAACGTCTTTGAGGTTGACGTCCATCTCTTCCATGCCTTGATTGGAGATAATTTCAAACGATGGCGTGCCCTTGTCGCGCACGTCGAGTTCGACCATGCGGTCGTCGAGGCGGCCTTCGCGGAATTGCTGACGCAGTTTTTCGCGGGTGCGCTGATGCGACTCTTCGCTTGGCACCGGATACTGCGCTGCGCTCGGATCGGTCGTGACGGAAGCCGGCGGCGCACCGGGCGGAGGCAAAAGCAGATCGAGCAGGCGCTCCTCGGCGTTCATCTCGGCTTTATCTTCCATCTCGCCAAGTTTTTCTTCCCGGCACATGTCGATAGAGATCTCGACGAGATCGCGCACCATCGATTCCACGTCGCGGCCGACGTAGCCGACCTCAGTGAATTTGGACGCTTCGACCTTGAGGAATGGGGATGCGGTGAGCTTTGCAAGGCGGCGCGCGATTTCGGTCTTACCTACCCCCGTGGGCCCGATCATGATGATGTTCTTAGGCATGATGTCGTCGGCGAGTTCTGGGGAGAGCTTTTGCCGGCGCATGCGGTTGCGCAATGCGATGGCGACGGCGCGCTTTGCGGCGCGCTGGCCTACGACATATTTGTCTAGCTCGGCGACGATTTCGCGCGGCGTGAGATCGTCCAGCGAAAGTTCGCTGTCTTCTGCGGTGCCGGGTAAATAAATGGCCATGTCCGTTTACTCCTTGGGGGCTATCGGATTCGACGGTCGCTGCTCAACGAGTTTAGCGGATAAGAGTTATAACTCTTCGATTGTGATCTGGTCGTTGGTGTAGATACAAATCTGGCCCGCGATCTTCAGTGATTTTTCGGCGATATCGCGTGCGGGCAATGTGGTGTTCTGCATCAGCGCACGCGCCGCGGCCAGCGCATAGCTTCCGCCGGAGCCGATGGCCGTCACTCCCTCATCTGGTTCGATGACATCTCCAGCGCCCGAGATCAGAAAAGTCTGCACCGGGTCGGCAACGATAAGCAGTGCCTCGAGCGAGCGGAGCATTTTGTCGGTGCGCCATTCTTTCGCCAGTTCAACGGCGGAGCGGCCAAGATTGCCTTGATATTGCTCGAGTTTGGTTTCAAAGCGGCCGAAAAGCGAAAAGGCGTCGGCGGTCGAGCCGGCGAATCCGGCGAGAATCTTGTTGAGGTAGAGGCGGCGAATCTTGCGGGCGCCGTGCTTGATGACAGCGTCGCCGAGGGTGACCTGACCGTCGGCGGCCATGACGACATGGCCTTCGCTCCGAACACAGAGCACGGTAGTGGAACGGATTCGACTATTAGCGGATTTTGTAGCGCGGGGTAGTGAGGGCTTTGCTTGCAACATTCTGGATACCTCCAAGTATATCGCAGCGTTTGTCGTCAATCAGCGCCCAAAGGTGCGCTATGCTGTGCGCGATGATGCTGTACGCTCACCCCCATGAGATCTTCGTCGCGGTGGTTGTCGTCGTTGTAGCGGCGGCGATTGTTGTATGGGCAAAAACGCGTGACCGCACCACCGACGAAGAGCGGGAGCGGATGCGGCGGGAATACCTGACCGAAGCTGGCCGCATTATCGATGGCACTTTGCTGGGCGTCGACGATCTGGACAGCGAGCTTGCGCGCCACGAGGATGGCGCGCGCGTGCTTTATTACTCCTATGAAATCTCGGGAGTGGTTTACGACTCGAGTCAAGATGTGCAGCAACTGCAGCAGTTTGTGCGGGCAGACGATTGCCGGCTGGGTCTGGCGGTATCGATTCGCTACGACCCGCGAAACCATGCGAACAGCATTATTGTTGCGGAATCGTGGTCGGGGCTGAGAAAGAGCCGGCTGCGGCGCACGGAGCGGCCCGACAACTGAGGTTGGCGCGAAATAATTCGCCGACCTCGTACACTATTACTGAATGCATGTTCAGGCCAGTACGACCGGAAAAACCGCAAACGTCCTGCGCCTGTCGCTGATTGCGACGTTCGGGTATGTGGTGCTGACGTTTGTGTTTGGCGTGCGCGCACACTCCCTGGCGCTGCTGTCAGAGGCGGGGCACAATGTTTCGGACTTTCTGGCGCTGGGGCTTTCATTTTTTGCTGTATATATGCATTCGCGGCCGGCGAACGATCAGAAGACCTTTGGCTATCAACGCACCGGCGTGCTGGTGGCATTTGTAAACGCGCTAACGTTGATCGCGCTTTCGGTGTGGTTGGCGGCCGCAGCGGTGCATCGCCTGGCTGCACCAATATTGCCGCAGCCTCGCGTGATGATGCTCGTTGCTGCGGCCGGTCTGATCATGAATGGCCTGATCGCGTTTGCGCTGTCGCGGGCGGGCAAAGACGTGAACATCCGCAGCGTGTGTCTGCACATGCTGGGCGACGCTCTCTCGACGGCGGCGGTCATTGTGGGTGGCGTCGCGATTTTCTATACGCGCCTGAACTGGATCGATCCGCTGCTGTCTCTGCTGATCGCGGCGATGATTTTGTACTCCTCAATCGGCATTGTGCGCGAGACGCTGAACATTCTGCTCGAGGGCACGCCGCAAGGCCTGTCCCTGCCGGAGATTCGGCAAACGATGCAGTCGGTTGCGGGCGTCGTAGACGTGCATGACCTGCATGTATGGAGCTTGGGATCGAGTTCGCACGCGCTGGCGAGCCATGTGACGATTGCGGATATTCCCCCTTCGGAGTCAAACCGTATTCTCGAAGAGATACGCAGTGCTCTTGGCCGCCCTTTCCGCATTCACCACACGACGATCCAGTTTGAACATGCGGAGTGTGAGGTCGCTCATGGCTGCGTAATGGCGGTTGACGAACACGAGGCCCACCATCATCACGCGCACAGCCACTAGGAGAGTGCCGGGAGCCACGCAGAGCTACTCGCGTGGTTTGTCGGGCTGCTCTTCGTAGATTTCTCCAACGCGTGCGAGCGTGTCGATTTCTGCAGCAGGCTTGTCTGGGCGCAAACGCAGGATGCGCGGGAAGCGGAGAGCAAACCCGCTGTTGTGCCGGTCTGAGCGCGTGACGTTGTTGAAGGCGACTTCCATCACAATTTGCGGCTCGACTAGGCGCATGCTGCCCAAGTCATCGGTGGTATGCGCGGTGAACCACTGGGTGAGTTCCGCGATCTCTGCGTCGGTTAGGCCGGAGTAGGCTTTGCCGACATTCAGCAACTGGTCGCCGTCTTTCACGGCAAACGTGACGTCGGATAGCACGGCGGCGCGACGGCCATGACCGTACTCGGCCGCAGTGACGACAACGTCGAGTGTGGCGAGTTCGCGCTTGAGCTTGACCCACGCGGAGCCGCGACGACCGGGTTGATAGTGCGAGCCGGGAGCCTTGAGCATCAGCCCTTCATTGCCGCGCGTGCGGGCGGCAATGAAGGCATCGTCCAGCTGAGCGGCGGTCGTCGGAGCAAAGCACGGCGCGATGCGCAGGTGCTCGACTTCCTTCTCCTCAGGCACGCCGTCTGCGGTCTCGAAAAGCGATTCTTGCGCGGCCCCGCGGCGCGATGACGACGAGTGGTCGCGCGAACGGTCGCGTGTCACGATTTCTTCAAGGATGCAGCGGCGCTCGGTCAGCGCCCGATCGAGCAATAGTTCACCGCCCGCGTAGAGCACGTCGAAGGCGAGGAAGACGACGGGAATGGCGCGCTGCATTTCTTCCGTCACGCGCTTGCGGCCGATGCGCGGCTGCAGCGCGCTGAAAGGCAACGCGCGATCTGAGGCGGTGTCCCATGCGAGCAATTCACCATCGAGGATCAGCGACTCATCGACGGCGCTGAACCAGTTCGTGATTTCAGGAAAGCTCTCGGTCATGTCTTCGCGCGTACGCGAGAAGAGCGCAACGCGGCCGGGTTGCGCAGGGTCGCCGCAATGCAGTTGGCAGCGGATCCCGTCGTACTTGTCTTCGGCATGGATGTGGATTTCGACGGCCGCCTCGAGCTGCTCGCGCTCTTCTTCTGTTGCCGCGCGAAGCGTCGCAACTTCGGCGGCATCGACGCCGACGGAGGGCTCCTTGGTGAAGCGCTCGAGCGCGGCCTCGACATTTTCTGCGGGCGTAGCGAGCATGAATCCGAGCGCGTGGAAAAGGCGCAGGCGCGCGGCGTCGAGTGTGCCGGCGCGGGCGCGCACTACGACCTCCAGCACATTGCCGGTCAGCATGCCGGCATGCCGTACCGCCGCGAGTGCAAGCTTGTCAGCGCCTTTTTCTTTTCGGGCGTCATCGCCGCTTTCCTTCCTGGCGACGGTGGCGGCGATGGCTTCTTCGACCTGCGACTCTTTCACGCCGATGCGCATGTCGCCGAGCATCAGCTTGATCAGATATTTCGCTTCGAGAGGGGTGGCCGCGACCAGCAGCGGACGAACGATCGCTTCTTTGGCAGTGACTCCGCGAGCGACCGCGAGTCGATCGAAGGCGGCGCGCACGTCAGCGAGCGTCAACCCGGCAGCGCCTCGCCCGGCCCGCGAAACCAGCAAGTCGTAAGCCGCAGCGCCGAGATCGCCGTGCCGACGATAGGCGGCGTGCAGCGTATTTTCGCTGGTCGTGGCAACATCGCGCAGCACGCGCGAAAGCAGCGCGCCGCCGGTGTTGAGCGCGCGCGGATCGCTCTCTGAAAATGGACTGCCTGCGAGGTAAAGCGCAGCATATCCGGCGTCAGTGTCGTCGAGCTGCACGAGATAGTCGGTCATCAGCGCGCGCTTCTTCAGCTTGCTGGCCGTCGCTGCAAGCTGGTCGCATACTTCGGCGAAAGACTGGAAACTATTTTTCATGCACTGTTCTTTCATGCAAATAGATAGATGCACAGGGACGGAACAATCACCGTGAACTACGCCGTATGCCGATGAGCGAAGGGCGGAGATTCATGCGGTACGTCGTCCGGCGATCTCAAAGCCACTCAAGAGGCCTGGGCAGAAAACCCAGCTCACGCTTCGCCTTCGCATTCGATGCGCCCCGCAGGCGAGTCGCGTAGTAGACACTGTCGGCGCCTGCTGCGTCTTCTGCTTGCTGTTCTGTGACCGTCGGCGGCACCGGCGCGCTCACAAAGCGGGCAAACGCGGGCAGCCAGACGTTCTGCGGAGAGGGTTGGTCATCGACGATGTTGTACGCACCCGGTTCACAATTTAGGGCGTGCACCGTGGCCGCGGCCGCATCGTCGATATGGACGAAGCTCGAAATACCCTGGCCCTGCCCGATGATCGGAACTTCGCCTTGACGAACCTGCTCGCCCATATCACCTTCTCTGCTGTACCAAGTTCCTGGACCGTAGAAAAAGCCATAGCGGAGCGCGACGCCCTGCAGGTTCTTGCTCGAAAAAAGCTCGCGCTCCAGCGTTGCATAGGTGTGCGTGCCTGCCGCGATGCCCGCGCTCGCGTCAAAGGCAAACGGCTCGTTCTCGTCAGCGTTCCCTGGTCCGGGTGCATACCAGAATGCGGCAGATTGCAGGATGTAGCGCTTCACGCCGGCAGCGGCAGCAGCCGCAAGCAAATTTGAGTGACCCGCAAGTCTCACGCTGCGGTCCCGTTCGCCAGCGGCTTTCATCTCTTCCGGGGTGTAGTGCTTCGGCAGCGATGTCAGCTCGTTGATGATTACGTCGGGACGAACGCGCATCAATGCATCGCGGACCGATTGCGCGAGGAGCGCATCTGCTTGAACCGCGGTCGCACCGGCTCTCGACAATCCCTCGGTCGCGTCGTCCGAGCGCACCATCCCGACAACCTGATGACCGCCGTCCAGTAATTGCCGCACAAGCGACGTGCCGATGGCGCCAGTCGCGCCTGCCAATAGAATTTTCATCGCGTTACCCTTTTGTTTTTAGATTCGTCAGCAATGATTCGACTGCTAAGATGCAGCCGAGGAAACCCCTTGGCCACGCGATTCATAGTCCACAGCATCCTGCTCTCTTTCGCCGCACTCTGCCAGTCTCAAGTTCCTAACGCTCCCGGCGCTGGCCCTTCCGCTGCTCACCCTGTCACAGCCGCCGATTTCTTCACTTTGGCCAGACAACAATCCGACATCCATCAGGACGGCGCGAACCCGTTCCAATTGACAGCGACGTTTATCACGACCGATGAAAAAGGGCATGCACGAACAGGCCAGTATTCCGAGATCTGGATCTCCAACAGTCGCTGGAAGCGCGAGGTTGGCATCGGAGACTATCGTGAGGCCTCCTCAAATGTTTCCGGCAACTACTACCGCTTCGCGACCGAGGGTCATATCGACCGCGGCGCCGCAGAAGTGTTCGACAACATCACTCCAGATGTTCCCACAGTGGACCACGTCGATGACATCAACAAGAATTGGTCGGCGAAGGCTACTAAGAACGGCGGCGTCGAACTCGTTCAAGTTTCGCGCATGACGCATGCACCGGATGGCGGAAATATGCTGGCAGCGGCCTACTATTTTTCTCCCGAGACGGGCTACGTGCGAGCAGCGCAGTCCGTTTTTCAAACGGCTTCTTACAATGGCATGCACGCGGGATTGGGCCGCATCGTGCCATACAACATCACGGTCAAATTTGAAAGCAAGCGCTCCTGCGTCATCACAATCAACAGCTTCAAAGACCCTGGAAATCCACCCGATGAAGCTTTTCTAATCCCTGGAGCATCGAAGAGTAAGTCCTACACCGGCACTGTGACATATGTGGCGTCTGACGTAATGAACCGGCTCTGTATCAAAAAGGCGGAACCCCATTATCCCGAGGTCGCCCGAGCAGCTCACCGGAGTGGCGATGTAGAAATGCGCATCACAGTTGGCCGCGATGGCCGAGTAAGGGACATCCAGATTGTTGGCTTTCCCTCCGCAGACCTTGCAGATTCTGCCGTGACCGCAATTGGCCAGAATCGATACAAGCCATATGAGTTGGGCGGAGTTCCAATCGACGTTATCACCACCGTCATCGTGCACTACAGGACGTCTTAAAGCACAGAGTTACGGCAACTCGCGCGCTGCCCCATGCTGTTAGTAGTCACCAATTATGTTTGAGCGTTTAGAACAAATCGAAGCACGCTACGAAGAGCTCTCTGCCGAGATGGCCGACCCGACTCTCGTCAACGATCAGCAGCGCTATCAAAAGACCGCGAAACAGGCCCGCGATCTTGAGCCAGTCGTTGAGCACTACCGCGAATATAGGCAGCTCTCTCATGGAATCGCGGAAGCGCGCGCGATGCTCGCCGACTCTGACCCGGAAGTGCGGGCGATGGCCGCCGAAGAGCTGGAACAGCTTGAGGTGCGGCTGCCCAAGGTCGAAGAAGAGATGAAGTTGATGCTGCTGCCCAAGGACCCGAATGACGAGAAGAACGTGGTCCTCGAAATTCGTGCGGGGACGGGCGGCGACGAGGCTTCGCTGTTCGCGGCTGAGGTGTTTCGCATGTATACGCGCCTCGCGGAACAGCATCGCTGGAAAGTGGAAGTACTCTCGTCGTCTGAGTCAGGTATTGGGGGACTGAAAGAAGTGATCGCCATCATCGAGGGCAACCGCGTTTATTCTCAAATGAAATATGAGAGCGGCGTGCATCGCGTGCAACGTGTTCCTGACACCGAAACACAGGGGCGCGTGCATACATCGGCCATCACGGTCGCGGTGCTGCCCGAGGCGGAAGACGTGGACGTGAAGATCGAAATGAAAGATCTTCGCATCGACACATTCTGCTCATCTGGACCGGGCGGACAGTCTGTGAATACGACTTACTCAGCGATTCGCATTACGCATTTGCCGACGATGACCGTCGTTAGTTGTCAGGACGAGAAGTCGCAGATCAAGAATCGCGAGAAGGCGATGCGCGTGCTGCGTACGCGCCTTTATGAAGTCGAGGCGGAACGGCAGCATGCCGCGCTGGCCAAGGAACGCAAGCAGCAGGTGGGGTCCGGAGACCGCAGCGAGAAAGTTCGCACCTACAACTTTCCGCAGAACCGGCTGACGGATCACCGCATCGGCTTGACCATCCATCAGTTGAGCGATGTGATGGAGGGCCATCTGCAGCCCGTGATTGATGCGCTGATTACGCACTACCAGGCAGAGCGGCTGAGGTCAGAAGCGACCGCGCTTGCGTAAGCGGCGATGAACATCCGCGCCGCGATTGCATCTGGCGCGGACGCGATTGTGTCCGGTGCGCAACCGCTCGCGGCGTCGCCTGAGCGAGCAGCAAACGCCAGGCGGGATACGGAGTTGCTGCTGCGATTCGTGCTTGAATGCAGGCGCGAAGAGCTGCTCGCCAATCCACTGCGCGAAATCACGGCGGAGCAGAGCGAGCGCTTCAACAGGCTTGTGGACGAGCGCGTTGCGGGCAGGCCAATCCAATATATTGTGGGCACCCAGCAGTTCTGGGGGCTGGAGCTTTCTGTCAGCCCGGACGTGCTGATTCCACGGCCTGAAACCGAGCATTTAGTGGAATCTGCGCTGGATTCGCTGTGGTTGAATCGCGCTTTTAGCGTGGTGGATGTGGGCACTGGCTCTGGTGCGATTGCCATCGCAATCGCAAAAGAGCGCCCCCTGGCGCAGGTCCTTGCGCTGGATATTTCCGCTGCCGCTCTCGCCATAGCGCGCGCGAATGCGGAGCGCCACAACGTTGCGGACCGCATTGAATTTCGGGAAGCAGATTTGCTATCTGGTGTGGACGCGGCGAGTTGCGAGATGATCGTGTCGAATCCGCCGTACGTTGCCGAGAGCGAGCGCGCATCGCTGGCGGTGGAGGTGCGCGAGCATGAGCCAGCGGTTGCGCTTTTCTCGGGCGCGACGGGCTACGAAGTATACGAGCGGCTGTTGCCTCAGGCGATGCGCGCTCTGAAGCCGCAGGGCTGGCTGCTGATCGAAATCGGATATGGGCAGCAGGCGACGATTCGCGACATGCTTGAGCAGAACCGCTATTCCGCGATTCGGTTTGTTGCGGATTTACAGGGCATTCCCCGAGTCGCTATCGCGCAGAAAGCCTGACGGATTTTGAGCAACGAGCTAAGGGTGAGAAGCAGGTACGCGGCTCTGCACCTCGAAGCGCAACTTCCCCTCCAGCGGATCGGCATCGGCGAGCACGCCATCGCCGTTCTGCACATCGCCGTCCAGAATCAGGATCGCCAGCTTGTCTTGAATGAGACGCTGAATGGCACGTTTCAACGGGCGTGCGCCGTAGGCGCGGTCGTAGCCAGACATCAGCAACTGCTGCTTTGCCGCGTCGGTCAGCACCAGCGTGATGTGCCGGTCGGCGAGCATACGCTTCATGTCTTCAAGCCGCAGGTCCACGATCTCCTTCAACTGCTCTTCGCCCAACGGGCGGAAGATGACGATGTCGTCGATGCGGTTGAGAAACTCCGGCCTGAAATGTTGTTTGAGCAGATCGTTCACTTTTTCGCGCGCTGCGTCGAACGCGGCTTCGCTGCTGAGCGCATTGGCCGTGAGCAGATGCGCGCCGAGGTTTGAGGTCATGATCAGCACGGTGTTTTTGAAGTTGACCGTGCGGCCTTTCGAGTCCGTCAGACGGCCATCGTCGAGTACCTGGAGCAATACGTTGAAAACATCCGGGTGCGCTTTTTCGATTTCGTCGAACAGGATGACGGCGTACGGGCGGCGGCGCACCGCTTCAGTCAACTGACCGCCTTCGTCGTACCCAACATAACCCGGAGGCGCGCCAATCAAGCGTGCGACGGCATGCTTCTCCATGTACTCGCTCATGTCGATGCGGATCATGGAGTGCTCGTCGTCGAACAGAAATTCGGCGAGCGCTCGCGCGGTTTCTGTCTTGCCGACGCCTGTGGGGCCGAGAAAAAGGAAGCTGCCGATGGGACGATTCGGGTCGCTCAATCCGGCACGGCTGCGGCGTATTGCATTTGCGACGGTGGTGATCGCTTCATCCTGACCGACGACGCGCTCCTTGAGGTGGTGCTCAATCTTCAGCAGCTTTTGCACTTCGCCGGTGAGCATCTTCGAGACTGGAATGCCGGTCCACTTTGACACGATGCGCGCGATATCTTCTTCGTCGACTTCTTCTTTCAGCATGCGCGGGCTGGAAGCCGCGCCCTCCTGCGCCGCTTCCAGTTTGCGCAGTTCGGCCTCTAGCTTCGGCAATTCCCCGTACTGGATCTGCGCGGCGCGTTCGAGATTTCCGGCGCGCGTCTGCTGCTCCGCTTCGAACCGCTTTTCTTCCACCAGCTTTTTCAGCTCCGCGAGGCGTTTGATGGATTCGCGCTCCTGCTCCCAGCGGGCGCGAAGCGCATTCGCTTTTTCGCGGATCTGCGCGAGTTCCTGCTCCAGCTCTTTCATCCGTGTGCGCGAGTTTTCATCCTGCTCGCGCTTGAGTGCCGCGCGTTCGATTTCGAGCGATGTGGCGCGGCGCTCGAGGTTCTCAATCTCGACCGGCACCGATCCGATCTGAATTGCAAGCGAGGCAGCGGCTTCATCGACCAGATCGATCGCTTTGTCGGGCAGGAAGCGGTCAGAGATGTAGCGGTGCGACAGGGTCGCGGCAGCGACGATCGCGGAATCCTTGATGCGCACCTTGTGGTGCGATTCGTAGCGCTCTTTGAGCCCGCGCAGAATGGCGATGGTGTCTTCGACCGTCGGCTCACCGACGTAAACAGGTTGGAAGCGGCGCTCGAGCGCGGCATCCTTCTCGATGTACTTGCGATATTCGTTTAACGTCGTCGCGCCGACAGCACGCAGTTCTCCACGTGCCAGCGCGGGCTTCAACATATTACTCGCGTCGATTGAGCCCTCGGCCGCGCCTGCGCCGACCAGCGTGTGCAACTCATCGATGAATAGGATCATCTCGCCGTGCGAGTCTTCTATTTCTTTAAGAACGGCTTTGAGACGGTCTTCAAACTCGCCGCGGTACTTCGCGCCAGCCAGCATCGATCCAAGGTCGAGCGAGATGACGCGTTTGTCGCGCAGCCTATCGGGCACGTCGCCTGAGATGATGCGGCGCGCGAGGCCCTCAACGATGGCGGTCTTGCCGACGCCGGGCTCGCCGATCAGCACCGGATTATTTTTGGTGCGGCGTGAGAGCACCTGGACGATGCGGCGTATCTCTTCATCGCGCCCGATGACGGGGTCGAGCTTGCCCTTCTTCGCGAGATCGGTCAGGTCTTTCGCATATTTTTCGAGCGCCTGATATTTTGCTTCGGGATTCTGATCGGTCACGCGCTGAGTGCCGCGGATGCCGGTCAACGCGCGCAGAATGACGTCGTGCGTCGCCCCGGCTGCGATCAGCGCAAGCTGGGCCGGGTCGTTCTTTTGCTCAGAGAGAGCGAGCAACAGATGCTCGGTCGAGACGTACTCGTCTTTGAAATCGGCTGCTTCTTTGAACGAGCGATCAAGCACTTTCGTCAGCGCGTTGGAGATATTTGCCTGCGAGGCGCTGCCCGACACTTTCGGCAGCGCATTGATCGCTTGCTCCAGGCGATGCGCGACTTCGTCGACCTTGGCGCCGGCCTTCTCAAGCACCGGACGCACGATGCCCTCACGGTCGTCGACCAGTGCGCGCAACAGATGCAGTGGCAGAATCTCTGCGTTGCCGTGGTCCGTCGCCAGATTGCGGGCGGCCTCGATTGCCTGTTGCGCCTTGGTCGTGAACTTATCCCACTGGATCGCCATTGATTGGTCTGCCTCAAGAAGAAACGCAGGAGGCAGCACTGCTGGCTCCCGCGCCGTTTAATGCTAAATGTACTTCGTCTATTTAGAAGGCTGAGATGGGCTGGTGTTGCCCTCATCTTCGAGTCACGGTTGAGCGTTGCCGTGCCATATTTGAGTGTTTTCACGCGGCGGTTGAGAGTTGGCGAGCGCTACTCTAATCGGCGTCGGCCGGGCCCGGGCGCGCATGGGCATCTATGGCCAACGCACAGACACTATTTATGAAATCCTGCAAACACCGGCTTCTACGTGGGTTAACGATGCCAAGTTTTCTTCCAGCAGGTTTTGCAGCGACCTCACGAGCGCTTCCTGTGACGCGATTCGCGTCAACAGAGTCAGCATTTCCAGTCGGCGCGACGCGCGATGCGCAGTCCATACCAGGGTAGGCGCGTCCACTTCGCGAATATATTCATGCCCAACCAGCAAGTCGGCTTGCGCTTCCCGCTCGTAGACCTCTTCCATCTTGCGCTGCCAGCCCGCATTCTCAGGCACCGCATCGATCAAGCCCGCAGTGACCATGCGGGAGACGCAGCGGTCGAGGTAGCGCTTGGCCTGATTGCGTTTGGGGCGAAGATCCCATGCCGGGCGCAATTTCGCTTTGCGCACCACCTGCTCAGTATCGCGCGCGATGCGCAGCACGTCGCGCCAGCCATGCTTGGGGGCATTCTCGATGCTGACCAGTTGGCGTGAAAGCGACATGGCCCAGCGCAGGGCCTCGAAATCTTCCCAGCAGGTAAAGATTCTGGCGCGCTGTTCTTCGCTCCAGTGGCCATCGGGCAGCAGAAACAGTTCTCGGGCGTGAGGCAGCAGGCCGTTATAGAGGTCTTCCTGTTCGAGCCGGCGCAGTCCATCGGCGCGGGTGGTGACGACGATCGAGGCATGCAGTTCTGTCTCGGCAAGACATTCTTCGCTGCCGGCCCGCTGCAGCAGCAAGGCCAGCATAACGGTCTGCCCGGCAAGCGCCTGGCGGACGTCTTCTGTAACGAGGGGCAGGGCATGCCGCTCAGTGGATTGCCCTTCGAGCCGCAAATAGACTGCGCGAAAGCCGCCAACGGCTAACGTGACGGTAACCAGCAGCAGCACGATGTTGCGCGCCGCCGGATCGACGGCATGATTGAGCAGCATCGCCACATCCGCAATCAGGCAGCCGAAGAAGACCGCGAGCAAGCCCGCAAAACTGGCGAGATGCAGTTGTGCGCGCCGGTCGCGGGGGAAGCGACGGAACGAGACATAAGCCGCGCGCCAACTCTGTTTGTGAAAAAGCGTGGTCAACGGATGTGCGTCCACCTGAGGGAAATGTGATAACGCATGGAATCTGGGCGAACGAGTACAGTATTGAAAAGCAGTAATCTTGATGCGTACGCGCTCTCTTTTAGATGCGTTCGCTCAGGAAATAGCCTACCTGTGCCGGGAGCAGGTACGCCATGAAATTCTGCCCTCTAGGTGGGCACAAAGCCGAATTTGGGAGCGACGGGGGAAGCTCGCCCCTACTAACCTTCCTACTCACCGTTCCTATTCAACGACGCAGATCAGGCATTTCAGATAGGTCGTCTCCGGGATGCTCAGGATCGCGGGATGGTCTTCCGCGGCGCCTCGCATCTCGACCAGACGCACGCGCCGGCCGGCGTCGATGGCTGCGGAGGCGATGATGCCGGTGAAGTCTTCAAGCGAGATATGGTGTGAGCAGGAACATGTGACCAGCGTGCCGCCGGGGTTCAGCATCTTGAAGGCCCGCAGGTTCAGTTCCTTATACCCACGCAGCGCGCCCTCGGCGGCGCGGCGCGATTTTGCGAATGCGGGCGGATCGACCACGATAGTGTCGTAGTGGCGGCCCGTGTCGCTGAAGTCTTTCATCAGCTCAAAGGCGTCCGCCTCAAGCCATTCGACTCCGCGGCCTTCATTGACCAGTTGCGGCCGGTTGAGTTCGAGATTTCGATCCGCGACTTCAAGCGCGGCGCGGGACACGTCGACTCCAGTGACGCGTTCGCACCATTGCGCCAGATGCAGCGCAAACCCGCCCTGATAGGTGCAGACATCGAGCGCCTCGCCGTGTGCGCGTGTCGCGGCGGCAGCGTAATTTTCGCGCTGATCGAGGAACGCCCCCGTTTTCTGGCCGGAGGACGCGTCGTAGTGAAAGCCGAGATTGTTGATGTGGAAGACGGTGGCGAGCGCGGGCTCCGGCTGGCGCGACCACAGGGCGGCGCTCTGCGGCGCGGCGAGCTGTTCGAGTTCGCGAATGCGCGGATCAGGCCGTTCGACGATCACGTCTATCAGGTCGGCGAGCTGTTCGCGCAGGGTTTCGATCAGCATCGCCCGCACGTCGGCTTGGTCCATGCCCTGGGTGAGCAGTTGCAGAATCGCCAGACCGGCATAGCGGTCGACCACCAGACCGGGCAGCTCATCCGCTTCGCTGAAGACCAGGCGGCAGGCGTCGGCTGTCGCACTCTCGATCAGGCCCATGTGACGGCGCAATTGGATGGCGCGGACGACGCGCTGCCGCAGCAGCGACAGGAACTCTTCGCGACTGGAGAGGATGTCCCGGGTAACGATGCGCAGGGAAATTTCGGATGCGGTACTTAACAGCGCCGTTCCCAGGGCGATGCCGCGCGAGTCAGTGACCACGGCCAGCTCGCCGGGTACGACCGGGATGCCATCGACCGCAGGCCGTATCTCCTCAACATCAGAGCGGTACACCCACGGATGCCCACCGCGTACACGATCGACCGCGCGACGGGTAATGACAGCAACCGCACTACTGTTAGCCATAGGTCCAAGACTATCTGTTATTTAGTCTTGCCGACGGGCTGCGCGCCCGCAAGGTCTTCGGCGCTCGCGTTGAACAGCCTGCACGCGCCGGTCTGCTGTTTGAAGCGGAAGTAGGGATGAAAGAACAATCCGACGCGCGCGTCGCCAGAACCATCGGCGCGATCGAGCAGCCACACTCCATCCGGGCGTTGCGTGATTTGGACGTGAAGCAAAAAGCCCTTGTGGACGTTCGCGACCAGGCCGCCGCCGACCTTTACATCGCGCACACCATGCACGCTGACGTCTACAGGCACGCCGGTTTTCTCGTCGATGTGGATATTGCCCTCCATCGCTGCAAGCACGCGCTGCGCGATATCGGCGGTCTTCTTCGTATCGTCGGCCGCAACATCGAAATAAACAATCGGCCGGCCATTCACGAATTCGCGCTTCTCGTTGTTGAACCGCATGAGCCGCAGCACATCGCGCACGCTGATCGAACCATCTTTGGATTGGTCGAGTCTCGGGCCGGCTTTGGAATATTTTTCGATCTCTTTGCCCAGCCGTTCGTCCTGCTTCTTCGCATCTCCGGCGGAAATGGGCTTGCCGTTCTCGCTGACGTCCTTGGCGATCTCGTATCCGTTGACGAAGAAGATTTCGCGCTGCTTGCTGTCGGTCTTCTTGACGCTGCCTTTGCTGTCGAGCTCCTGCGTCTCCAGCGCCTGATCGCATAGATAGCGCTCGCGCTGCTCCTGCGTCTTCTGGAATGTCTCGATCGCACGCTGGCGCAACTGCTCAGGATTGGGCAGCGGGGTGGACGCGGTGATATCGCCGGTCGCCGCCGGGGCGGCAACCATCGGCGCGCAACCAGCGCCAATGCAGCTTGCCAATGCCAGAACGCGGGCCGCGCGAGCCCCCCGCGTCGTCGATCTCGTCCACAGACCTCTCATGCAATGAGTTTCTCCCTGCTTCACGTGCTTATACGATAGCGCGCCCGGCCCCGTTTCTCTTTCGCCAGCAAGCGCGTCAAAAGCAGCCAGACTATACTCAGATATGGCGACCGCGCAGCCAGCGCCCGCAGAGCCAGTCCCGGCCGATGATTTGCTGGAGCAACGCTTCCGCGAATTGAAGGCGACGGTGCGTGCCAATCGCCCCAACGACGATCTTGAATTAATCACCCGCGCCTATGACTTTTCGCTGCAGCATCACGCCGGGCAGAAACGCGCCTCGGGGGAGCCGTACGTGCTCCATCCGCTCGAGGTTGCGCAGGTGCTGGCTGAGATGAAGATGGACTCGACCGCCATCGCGGCCGGCCTGCTGCATGATGCCGTCGAAGACACCCCCGTCACCACCGAAGACATCACAGAGCTGTTTGGCGAGCAGGTCGCGCACATCGTCGAAGGCGTCACCAAAATCGACAAGATTGAGTTTGCCAACCGCGAAGATCGTCAAGCGGAGAACGTCCGCAAGATGCTGCTCGCTATGGTCTCTGATGTTCGCGTGGTCCTGATCAAGCTGGCCGACCGGCTGCACAACATGCGCACGCTCGAACATCTTGAGCCTGAGCGGCGCCAGGAAATCGCCCGCGAAACGCTGGACATTTACGCGCCGCTGGCGCACCGCTTAGGCATGGGCAAGCTGCGCGGCGAACTGGAAGACCTGGCCTTCCGCTACGTCGACCCGTTTGCGTATCAGCAAATCCACTCCGCCATCGAAGCCCGCCGCGAACAGGGTGAAGAATTTTTACGCGGCATCGAAAAAAGGCTGCTCGATAAGCTGACCGAGCACGGTCTGCAGGCGCGTGTGGAGTGGCGCATGAAGCGCCTCTTCTCGGTGCATCAGAAATTGCAAGAACAAAAGCTCACGGTCGACCAGGTGTTCGACTTGCTGGCGATCCGCGTCATTACCTCGACCGTCGCCGATTGCTATGCGGTGTTCGGTTTGATCCACTCCATCTGGCCGCCAGTGCCGGGGCGCATCAAGGACTTCATCGCGATGCCGCGGCCGAATATGTATCAATCGCTGCACACCACGGTCATGGCCGAGGGCGGGCATCAGTTCGAAGTGCAGATTCGCACGGAAGAGATGCACCGCATCGCTGAAGAAGGCATCGCGGCACACTGGAAGTACAAGGCCGGCGGCTCCCCGGTTTCGGCAAAAGATGAGCAGCGTCTCGCATGGGTGCGCCAGTTGGTCGAGTGGCAGCGCGAGATGACCGACCCGAACGAATTTCTCTCCACGCTGAAAATCGATCTCTATCCGGAAGAGGTCTACACCTTCACGCCCAAAGGCAAGGTCGTCGTCCTGCCGAAAGATGCGAGCCCGATAGATTTCGCGTACTCCATTCACACCGAAGTCGGCAATACCACCACCGGCGCAAAGGTGAACGGCCGCATGGTGCAGTTGAAAACCAAGCTGCTCAACGGCGACATCGTGGAGATCATGACGCAGACGGGCCACACGCCGAGCCGCGACTGGCTGAGTTTTACCAAGAGTTCCCGCGCCCGCAACAAGATCAAGCATTGGCTCAATGAGCATCACCGCGAACGCTCGATCGAGATCGGACGCAAGCTGCTCGAACGCGAGGCGCGCAGATTCAAGACTTCCCTGACCAAGCTGACCGATGCGGATTACACACGCATAGCGAACGAGTACGGCCTCGGTGCGCAGAATGATCTGCTGGCCGGTATTGGCTTCGGCAAATACTCTTCGCGTCAAGTGCTGAATAAGCTCGTACCAGGCGCGACTGGCGACCAGAACCAGGAGGCGGCGGTCGACGAAGCCAAGCCCGGCTTCACCGAACAGGTCAAGCGCGTTTTCTTCGGCAAGGGGCAGGACTCGCTGACCGTCGCCGGCGAAGATGAGCTGCTGGTCTATCGCGCGAAGTGCTGCAACCCGATTCGCGGCGAAGAAATTATTGGCTACGTCACGCGCGGCAAGGGCGTGGCCGTCCATGCGCGGAGCTGCCCAAACGTGCAGAACTTGTTGTACGAGGCCGACCGACGCATCGCAGTTGAATGGGGCCGGTTTGCAAAAGACACCGCGAACGGAGTGGCCCGCTATCCGGTCAAGCTGATTGTCTACTGCGATAACCGCTCGGGGATGCTGAAAGAACTGACAGCTGCTATTTCAGACGACGGCACGAATATTCGCAGCGTCGATTCAAAGGCCGCAGACGGCATCGAAGCCATCGTCGAGTTTGTCGTCGAGACAGAAGATGTCCGCCACCTGACGCGGCTAGTGACAGCGCTCAGAAAAGTCCCTGGGGTCAGAGACGTGCAGCGCGTGCAGAAAATCTAATCCCCAATTCGTGCGCTTCTTCTTCACGATCCAGCCAGGCGCAAAGGCAAACCTCCAAGATTTCCGTTTACACTCTCAGAGCAAGGGACGCCCGAGACCATGTCAGAAAACCAGAAGACCAAGATTCACACCGACCATGCCCCCGCCGCGCTCGGCCCTTATTCTCAAGCAGTCCGCGTTGGAGACTTCGTTTACACCTCAGGCCAGGTCGCGCTCGATCCCGTACATGGACTGATCGTAGACAACGATATCGAGAACCAGACGATTCGCGTTTTTGAGAACCTGAAAGCGGTGCTGCTCGAAGCGGGCACCGGCCTTGAGCACACCGTGAAAGCGACGGTGTATCTCAAGAGCATGGACGACTTCGCGGCGATGAATGAGGTCTACGCCGATTACATGGCGTCCGAGGGCGTCGTACCGCCGGCAAGATCCACCGTAGAAGTGGCCCGCCTGCCCAAAGATGCCCGCGTCGAAATCGATGTGATCGCCTATGTGCCGCCGAAGTAGGCGCGGCTCAAACCCTTATGCTGACCACTGGAAGCACAGCTTGTATCCATCGGGATCGGCGGTGTACACCTGTTTCATACCGTAACTCTGGATGACAGGTTCCTTCACATCGAGGCCCTTGGCGCGCAGTTCCTTATAGGCTCCGTCCACATCTGGGCAGCCAAAGTAGAGACATATGTCAGCGTGTCCTGCGGCGCTGGTTTGATCGCGAACCGCCGGTCGCTGGTCTCGCTCGTACTGGGTATTGAGCATCAAGGTCGTGTCGTTCAACCGAAGCATTGCCCAGTCGAAATATTCCCCCGGCTCAGAGGTGGTGATTAGTTCGAAGCCCAACAGGTCACGATAGAAATGGACCGATTTCGGCATGTCATAGACCTGCAGCAGCGGAGCAAGGCCCTGTACGTCAAGCGCCATATCGTTCTCCCCTCTGAGATGCGTCACATTCCGGCTAGAATAGCTACTCACTATAGCGCGAAAAAACCAGCGACCCATTCGTTCCGCCGAAGCCGAACGAGTTCGACAGCACGATGTCGACCTTGGCCCTTTGCGGCTTGTTCGCAACGTAATCCAGATCGCAGGCCGGGTCAGGATCGACGAGGTTCGAGGTCGGCGGCAGCATCTGATCGCGCATCGCGAGAATCGAGACGCCCGCTTCGAGTCCCCCGGCGCCGCCAAGCAGATGGCCGGTCATGGATTTTGTCGAACTGACCTTCAGCCTCTTGCTGGTTACGTGTTCGCCAAACAAGTTCTTGATCGCCGCGCTTTCGAGCACGTCTCCGACGGGCGTCGACGTCGCATGCGCGTTCACATAGTCCACCTGCGCCGGCTCGACCTTCGCCGAACGCAGCGCGTTGCGCATCGACCGGAAGCAGCCCTCGCCTTCCGCCGGCATTCCGCTCATGTGGTACGCGTCGCCGCTCATGCCATAGCCGATGATCTCGGCCAGAATATTCGCGCCGCGCGCTTTGGCAAACTCGAGCGATTCCAAAATCAGAATTCCCGCGCCCTCGCCAATGACAAATCCGTCACGATCTTTGTCGAAGGGACGGCTAGCATGCGTCGGGTCGTCGTTGCGCGTTGAAAGCGCGCGCATGGCCGCGAATCCGCCGACGCCCATGGGCGTGATGGCTGCTTCGGAGCCACCCGCAATCATGACCTCAGCATCGCCGCGCTCAATCAACCGGTACGCATCGCCAATGGCATGTGCGCTGGTGGTGCATGCGGTCGCGGTCGCTTCGTTCGGGCCTTTCGCTCCCCAACGAATACTGACCTGACCGGCCGCGAGATTGATAATCGCCGAGGGAATAAAAAACGGAGAGATCTTGCGCGGACCACCCGCCAGCAACGCGCTATGTTCTCGCTCGATGACGTCGAATCCACCGATGCCCGAGCCGATATGCACGCCGACCAGTTCAGCATTTTGCGGCGTGATTTCCAGGCCGGATGCGCGGATCGCTTCATCGGAGGCGGCCAATGCAAAATGAATGAAGCGCGCCATTTTGCGCGCTTCCTTCTTCTCGATGAAATCGAGTGGATCGAAGTTTCTTACTTCTGCTGCAAACGTCGTTGAAAATGCCGTTGGGTCAAAAGCGGTGATGCGCGACATGCCGCTCTTGCCGGCCAGCAGTCCCTGCCATACCTCTTCTGCGGTATTTCCCACTCCGCAGATGAGACCCAGCCCAGTTACTACGACGCGTCGTTGCAAAGTCTACTTGCCACCCTTCGAATGCTTTTCGATGTACTCCGTGGCGTCCTTTACGGTTTTGATTTTCTCCGCGTCTTCGTCGGGAATTTCAATGTCGAAGGCTTCTTCAAACTGCATCACCAGTTCGACCACGTCGAGCGAATCTGCGCCCAGGTCTTCTTGAAACGAGGCGGCTGGCGTCACTTCCGCCTCGTCCACCTGCAGTTGCTCGACGATGATCTGTTTCACTTTCTCTTCTACTGCGGCCATTCTGTCTCTCCTGTTTGCTGGTGCCAACGTTAATCACGGAAAAAATACGCTATCCCGAAACCCAAGTCTACTGAGCGCCTCTTGGAGTGTAAAGCCAACGGCATCCTCGGGAAGGACGCAATCCGTATTCGAAGAATCCGCAGTCACCGGCAGCGACGTTTTGCGGAGAATACACTGTGCTAGATTTCTTGCGATGAGCCGGCCGGTTCTAATTGTGATTGATATGCTGAATGACTTTCTCGGCCGATGGGCGCCAGCATCAAGGCAGCAACTGATCCAATCGAACAATGAACTCATTGCCCTCATGCGACGAAGTGGCCACCCTATAATCTGGGTTCGCCAGGAATTTGACCCTGACCTCCGAGATGCCTTCCGCGAAATGAAGGCCAAGGGAATTCGGATCACGATCAAGGGCACATACGGTTGCCAGATTGCCTCGGACCTGAATGTCGCTGCGTCCGATCTTGTGGTGATTAAGAAGCGATACAGCGCTTTCCATGACACAACTCTCGACCAGATGCTCAACCAATTGAAGCCGGATGTGCTTGTTCTCGCCGGCATCAACACGCATGCCTGCATCCGAATGACAGCCATCGATGCGTATCAGCGAGACTGGGAAGTGATTATTGCTGGCGACTGCGTTGATTCCAACGACAGAGAACACCACGATATTTCACTGAAATACATGAAAGACAAAATCTGTTCGGTCATGACAAACGAACAATCCGCGCGGCGCTCTCCCTGACCGCGTAAACGTCTCCGGCCTCTACCTGAAGGGTTCCGAATACTCACCGACGCGGCTGAGATTGGGTCAGCGGCAACGTTGAGCGCTATGGACTGCGTACACTGCGGCTGTGAGTTGACTGCTAGCGTCCGTTTTTGGCCTTGCCTTCTGCGCCGACGTAGCTGACGCGCCAAATGGAATTTGACTGGTCATCGGTGATATAGAGGGCTCCGTCGCTACCGAATGCCACTCCGACCGGGCGACCCCAGACTTTGCCGTCATTCGTAACAAATCCGGTTACAAAATCTTCATAGCTGCCGTCGGCGTGGCCGTTGTGCAGCGGAACGCGGATGACTTCATAGCCGCTGCGCTTCGCGCGGTTCCATGAACCGTGTTCTGCCGCAAAAATATCGCCGTGATATTCGCCGGGAAACTTTGAGCCGTCATCAAACGTCATCTCTAGGGATGCGTCGTGCGGCTGCAGCAGCACATCCGGAGTCAACACTTTCCACTTCAATTCAAGATGCTTCCCCTGGTGGCGGGGATCCTGGTTGCCGCCCATGTAAAACCAGGGCCAGCCATAGAATCCGCCTTCTTCAAAATGGGTGATGTAGTCGGGTACCAGGTTATCGCCGAGTTCGTCGCGCTCATTCACTGAGCCCCATAACTCGCCCGTGACGGGATTGACCGCGATTCCCACGGCATTGCGCACACCCCACGCATACACCTTGACGAACTTGCCTTCGGGTGTGAACTCGAGAACGTCGGCACGATGGAATTCAGCCATGTTGCCGTCGGTATCCTCTACGTTTGACTGCGAGCCGACGGAGACCCACATACGCTTGCCGTCCTTTGAAAATGCAATGTCGCGCGTCCAGTGACCGCCGCCCCGCAGGCGTCCTCCACCAGGGATGGACGGAGCGACCGTTTCCGGTTTCGCGCGGGCCTCTGTGTCTCCATTCTGATATGGGAATCGGACGACCGAATCGGTGTTTGCGATGTACACCCATTTTGGATTTGCGCCGAGGGGATAGAACGCGATTCCGAAAGGCTGACTGAGGCCGGTTGCGAAGACGTGCACTTCGCGTACTTTGCCTTGGGGTGTGACGCCGCGAAATATTTTAATCTTGTTGGTTTGGCTCTCGGCGAGAAACAGATCTCCGTTGGGCGCGGTGCGGATAAGGCGGGGGTTCTCGAGCCCAGTGGAATATAGCTCGACCTTAAACCCGGGCAGCGTCTTGGGCCACGCATCGGCCGGACGCGGAATGCGGGGGGAACCGTTGTCCACCGACACAGTTGCATAAGGCTTCGGTAAATCAGCAATCGTGAGCTTTCGCGTGACGCCAGGCGCTTGTTGCGAATAGTCGTTATAGGCTGCGGCGCCGGTACGGGTCTGGGACGGCGCGGCAAGGGCTGCGGCGAGGGCGAAGAGGATCAGGGACGGAGGGGGTTTCAAAGGGGCGGGCCTCCTTGCAGGCGATGGAAGAATTGGAATCGTTCAGCGCGACCATCTGCTAACTCTTCGATGGAAGAATTGGAATCGTTCAGCGCGACCATCTGCTAACTCGATGATATCGCTTAAGTCTAAGATGCGGTTTCTTGAGGTGCGATTTCCAAGGAGAGAGCAAGATGCAGCGTGCGATGGCACTTACCTTGGTATTTGCTTTGAATTTCAATTTCACTGCCGCGATGGCGCAGCCACAGGCCGAAAAGCGGCCAGCCGATCATCCCATCCCTGACACTTTCACCAACCTGCAGGTGTTGCCGAAAGACATCGCGAAACACGACCTGATGAATGTAATGAAGGACTTTTTGATCACGATGAAAGTGCGCTGTTCACAGTGTCACGCCGTTTCAGACGATCTGACGGAAGGCAGCTTCTCCAGCGATGACAAGGAGACCATGATAGCGGCGCGCGATTTGCTGCGCGCCATTCTGGCGAAACGGCATGATCTGAAGCCTGTGCCGCAGTCTTAACTTATTTTGGAGCCGGCTCCAGGTGCGCCGCTCCTGGCTGGCCAAACGTCTTCTCAAGCAGCGATACGGGAACCGTTGCCTTCACCATGGCACGATTGCCGGACTGATCGACCGTTATCGACTGCAGCAGCGCCTGCGTGTCAGCGTCAGATCCGCTTTGCACGGCTCGGACGATCTGGACCATCAACTTGAGCGAGTCTGCCGAATCCTTTGCCGCCTGTGGACTGGCCGCGATCTCTTCGATGCGCAGCTGCAAGGAGCGCACATAACGAGCTGATGCGACGATGGTCGCGTTCTTTGCGATTGCCAAATCGGTCGGCAGCATCTGCTGCAGCGGCATCAGGACAAGTTCGCTGCGTCCGATGGCCCAGGCCATCGACAGCAAGGGAATGTCGTTGTAATGAGCTTTGAGCAAGGTGGAACCGGTGAAAGAGAGTGCGGCGGTATGATACCGGTCGAGCACGGCGTGGATCTGCTCGGGAGTAGGGGCATTCGATGCTGCGACGGTGTCGATCCCTAGCAGCGCGACGCGCACGGTACGGCCTTCATGCGGAATGAGATAAATGTCGGTATCCGCGTAATTTTCTTTGGAGGTCGCAGTTTTGGCGAGGTAGCCACCCAGGCGCCTGCTGTCGAAGTGGCCGACGAAAACTTCTGTATAGGCGAGAGGACCGTCTGGCCCGTTCGGATTTGGCCGGTGGGAAAGGGCAAAAGCCGCTTCCTGCAAGTCCCGCTCGACTTCAATACCGGTCGCATCGATAAACGCCTGGTAGTCTGCGTCGTGTTCTACCGGCTTGCGGTCGAAATGAGTCAGAGCACGCAGCGGTTTGAGGTTGATGTAGATCAAGCCATCGGCTTCGGGCAGCAACCGCGCCGCCTCTGGCGGGGAGTTCTTTCTCAGCAGCACTGCCGCGAGGATCGCTGCGGCAATCAACAACACAAGCCCAATCGGAATCCAGCTTTGCCTTCGCATTCTCACCGCGAGAATAGCATTTCGCCTCTTTTCCTAACTGCATCGGAACCTGATACCGTGGATGCGAAACGAGAGGGAATGTGGATCATCACTGTGTCCGCGCCATAGTTGCATATTTTGTTCTTTCCATCGCAGCCTTTCCTGCCGCGACGGCCTCAGCGCAGGCCGCGCCACCTGCAGTGAACACGCCGCCTCCAGTGACCGCGCCACCTGCAGTGAACACGCCGCCTCCGATCAAGATGGGTCGGTGGGAATCCACCGTAACGCAGACCATGACCGGCTTTCAGTTGCCACCTGGCATGGCCGAAAAATTGAAGGCAGCGGGCCGCCCTGGGCCGGACGCTCCGCGAATCTCTGCCTACGAAACCTGTTTGACCACAGACCAATGGAATAAGAACATGGCAGCGTTGCAAGCGCCGGACAAGAATTGCACACGCAGCAACTTGATCGAAAACCCGCATCGGATGTCGTTTGATTTGGTGTGCGCTGCATCGGGCCCAAGCCCTGCCCCCGCAACTACCACGGGACATATGGAGATGATTTACGAAACCCTAGAGAAGACGCACGGCACGATGACGATGAAGGGCGTCCCCGTGGGCCCACAAGGTGCGCCGGTAGATATGGTCATCAAGATGGAGACTCGTTTCCTCAGTTCTGCGTGCGGAGATTTGAAGCCTGGGGAAAACAAGCCCATCGTGAAGAAATAGAGTGCGCTAGATGGACTTTTCGCCAGCGAGTATCGCCGCACTGATCGTCGCCATCAGCTTTGCTGCGGGCCTGAACGTCTATGCGACGCTGGCGACTCTCGGCCTGGCCGCGCGCTTCCACTGGGTTGCCTTGCCGCAGGGCCTCGACGTACTGACGCACACGTGGGTATTGGTCGCCAGCCTGGTTCTCTTCGCGGCGGAATTTGTCGCCGATAAGATTCCCGGCTTGGATCTGATCTGGAGCGGGCTGCACACGGTGGTCCGCATTCCTGTTGCAGCGCTGATCGCGTATCGCGCGACGATGCACCTGTCGCCCGAGATGCAGGTACTGGCGGCCATCGCGGGGGGCCTGATTGCGCTCGCATCGCACGGGTCGAAGACGGCGGTGCGTGCCGCGGTGACGCCGAGTCCGGAACCGATTTCAAATATCGCGCTATCGACGGGGGAGGATGTTCTCGCTGTCGGAGTAACTTGGATGGCGACGCGACATCCGTTTGTCGCGGCGACGATCGCGGCGGTCTTCACACTCGCGGCCGTGTTGACGATGCGCTGGCTGGTGCGTCTCGCGCGGCGAATGCTGGCGAAAGCTCGTGGACCTCGCCCAGCAGTAGAGCCGCCCTTGCTGCCTTGAGGCTGTAAAGAGCGGGGCTTCACATGTCGTGAATGTCTCGAGGTCTCGGTCTCGAAGAACCATTGCGTGCCCGCGTGTAATGTTTCTTCATCCCAAGGCCGCGGTGGTTCCGGTGCGCCGTCACTCGGGGCAGGCTTCTTTACTGAGTCCCTCATTCCCCCGCGTTCATCCAAGCTGAGACAGGAGAAACCACTATGCCCACCGTTAAAGGCCGTGCTGTGCAAGTCACCTCCGCGAAAGGCCCCTTCGAGCTTGTTCAACGCGAATTTCCCGAACCCGCTCCGGGCCACGTTCGCATTCGCGTCCAGGCTTGCGGAATCTGCCACAGCGACTCCCTCACCAAGGAGGCCCTTTTTCCCGGAATCGTCTATCCACGCGTTCCGGGTCATGAAGTTGCCGGAGTACTGGATGCTGTCGCACCCGACGTTCAATTTTTCAAAACCGGGCAGCGGGTTGGTCTCGGATGGCACGGCGGCCACTGCAACTATTGCGAGCCCTGCCGTCGCGGCGACTTCATTCTCTGCCAGAATGCCCAGATCTCGGGCATTTCGTTTGATGGAGGTTACGCAGACTACGTCATCGCGCCAGCCAACGCGCTCGCTCTCATCCCCGACGAGCTTTCCGATGTGGCCGCCGGTCCATTGATGTGCGCCGGTATCACCACTTACAACGCGCTGCGCAATAGCGGCGCTCGTCCCGGTGACGTCGTCGCCATCCTCGGCATTGGCGGCCTCGGTCACCTCGCGGTCCAGTTCGCAGCCAAGTCCGGCTATCGCACCGTCGCCATCGCACGCGGTCAGGACAAAGCCGCGCTCGCGAAACAACTCGGCGCACACGTCTACATCGATACTGAAACCCAGGACCCCGCCGCTGAATTGAAAAAACTTGGCGGAGCCACGGTCGTACTCTCAACCATCACCAGTGTCGACACGCTCAAAGCTATGATTGCTGGCCTCGGGCCCGCCGGCAAACTAATCATCGTTGGCGTTCCGGACAAACCATTTGAAGTCGCCGCGCTTGAACTCATCGGCCAGCGCCTCTCGATCCTCGGCTGGCCCTCCGGCACCGGCATGGATTCGGAAGACACACTGAAATTCAGCGCTCTGACGGGAGTAGAGCCGATGACCGAGACGTATCCTCTCGAACGCGCCGCCGAAGGCTATGAACGCATGATGAGCGGCAAGGCACGTTTCCGGGTCGTCCTGACCATTGGGAAATAACAATTCGCGAGATGCCGTCACGTTCTGCTTGGGTGGAACGTTGACGTGCGGAAACCGCGGGCTCCGTTGCTCCGGTATTTCTGCTGTGCTAATCTCGTGTCTTGCGTAGGGCGTTTTCGAGCACGGAAAAGTGTGTCTCGCGAACGGTGCAGTTGCCGTCGTGGGCTGGCGTAGCTCAGCTGGTAGAGCATCTGATTTGTAA
>JBBPYY010000025.1:0-10610 GCA_038199445.1 Terriglobales bacterium
CATCTTACTGACCCTATTCGCCCAGACTCAACTTTTAAGAGCGGCAAGCGTGAACTCATGGCCCAGGCCTGGTACCCCACTGATCAACGCCGCGGAACGCGGGCACCATATCGCGTCCGGAAAGAGACGACTCGATTATCATCCTACGACGCGGTCTTGCTCACGCACTCGTATCTCAACGCGCGTGTTGCTTTCAACGGCGCGCCTTTTCCGGTCCTACTTTTCAATCCAGCATGGAATGGCCAGCGAACCCAGAACACTTCTCAGATAGAGGACCTCGCGAGCCACGGCTTTATCGTGATCGCAATCGACCATCCCCACAATTCCAGCCCGATCGCATATCCTGACGGGCAACTGGTCCTGGCCGCGAATACTCCGAGCATCGACGACTTCCGCGGCGTCACGATGGAACACCAGATTATCGTGGGCGACATTGAAGTTCGTCAGCAAGCCGATGACGATAGCCTCGTCCTTGACGTTTTGACGCAGATGGCGGCGGATCCTTCGAGCGTCTGGTACCGCGCACTCGATCTCACCAGAGTCGGGACGTTCGGACACTCATTCGGAGGTGCCGCTGCGGTACAGGCGGCGTTTCAGGATCCGCGCATCCTGGCGGCGATCAATCTCGATGGCTGGATCTTTGGCGATATATTTCAGCGGCCGCTGGGCAAGCCAATGATGACGATGTACGAGGAAGACTATCCCCCGACGCAAGCCGAGGTCGACGCCACAATGCGGACAGGTACGCCAGAGCAGCAGCGCTACATGCAGCTCACCTTGCTGGATCAGAAGAATGTTGAGCGTAGTCTTGCTTTCGGTGGAGGATATGGATTGCTGATACAGGGAGCGAAGCATATGAACTTCAGTGACCGCGCCTTGTATTCGCCTTTCCGGCGGTTCACGGACGCCGGCGAGATCAAAGCCGCCCGCGCGCTTCACATCGTCAACGCTTACACACTCGCATTCTTTTTGCAGACGTTGAAGGGAACGCACGAACCTCTACTGCAGCAATCGCAAAGTCCATTCCCTGAAGTAAGATTCAGGAGTTGGTCTGCTAGCCGTGCCGATCACCAGTGACTAGTTTTCGTGTTTGCGCGGAGCAACGATCAGGCGTTGAGTGCTGGTCGATTGCGCAGCCTTCATCCACATCTTCTTGGTAACGCCAACCCACTCTTCTTCGATCCCGTTGGCACCAGTAGAAACACGCAAGGCATCGCGGTAAAGTTCCAGGCAGAACTGAACGTAGTCATCGGAATTGCGATTCACTGTTCTCATATTCAAGAGTCGACCCTAAATGCTAACTGCGTTGCTAATGCGGAATAATAGAGATATGCCACTGGAGGCCAAATTGTATAGCACGTTTGCGCTACTGCAAACGGCCAAGATGGTGCCCAGAGGGGGACTTGAACCCCCACACCCTTGCGGGCTACGGATTTTAAGTCCGCTGCGTCTGCCAATTTCGCCATCCGGGCGCGCTTCAAGTTTAACTGCACCATGCCCTGATATTCTTGCCTTTCATGTCGCAAATGCATTTTGACCTCGCCGCCCTCGCCCGCACTGAGATGCTTCATGAGGGTTTCACTCCAGACTTCGCCCCCGAAACCGAACCGCAACTCGCGCAGATTCGCGCCTCCGCCGCACAGCGTGTACAAGCCGGCAGCGGCACAACGGATCTCCGCGATTTGCTATGGTCTTCGATCGACAACGATACGTCGCGCGATCTCGATCAAATCGAATACGCCGAGCGCGTGGATCGCGGCATTCGCATTCTGATCGCAATTGCCGATGTCGATGCGGCAGTAGCGAAGGACTCGCCGATCGATCAGCATGCAGCTGAACAGACCACCAGCGTCTACACACCCGCCAAGGTCTTCGCCATGCTGCCTGAAGAGCTTTCCACCGATTTGACTTCGCTCAACGAAAACGCGGACCGTGCGGCAGTCGTGACCGAGTTCGTTGTTGATGAAGAGGGCAAGATGCAGGAGCCTCAAATCTATCGCGCGATCGTGCGCAACAAGGCGCAGCTCGCTTATCCTTCGGTCGGGGCATGGTTGGAGCAGCGGGCCGGGGCACCCCCAAAAATCGCTGCTTCGGCAGAATTGCAAGCGCAGTTGAAATTGCAAGACGTGGCTGCTCAACTGTTGCGGGATCAGCGCATCCAGTGCGGCGCCCTCGACTTCGACCGCCCAGAATCACACGCAACTGTCGAACCTGGCGGGACGGTCACGCGCTATGAAGCGACGCAACGAACACGCGCCAATGACCTTATCGAAGATTTCATGATCGCAGCAAACGAAGTGATGGCTCGGACACTTCAAACTGCGGGGCGGTCCTCGATCCGCCGCATCGTGAAAACGCCCGAGCGTTGGGACCGCATGGTTGCGCTGGCGAAAGAGAAAGGCGCGATCCTGCCTGATAACGCCGACTCCAACGCGCTAAATAAGTTTCTGCAGGAGCAGCACAAGAGCGATCCGGATCACTATCCCGACCTCTCCCTGGCGATCATCAAGCTCATGGGTCCCGGCGAGTATGTGCTCTTGCGGGCTGGAGAAGAGAGTGCGGGACATTTCGGACTTGCCGCGCACGATTACACGCACTCGACAGCGCCGAACCGCCGCTTTTCTGACATCGTTACTCAACGCCTGCTCAAAGCGCTGCAGCAGAACGCCGCTTCGCCATATTCCGACGAAGAATTGGATCATGTTACTCAGAACTGTACCCAGAAAGAAAACGCGGCGCGCAAAGTGGAGCGATTCGCGATGAAGAGTGCAGCCGCTGTAGCCCTGCACGATCGCATCGGAAAACAGTTCGATGCAATCGTCACTGGCGTCAGCGCGAAAGGTACTTTTGCCAGGCTGATTGATCCACCTGTTGACGGACGCGTGATCCTAGGCGAACAAGGGCTCGATGTCGGCGACCGGACACGAGTGACGCTCCTGGGAACGAACCCTCAGCGCGGCTTCATCGATTTCGGTCGCTAATTTGGCGCGCGATAACGAATGCCATCCTCGTCCAGCCAGAACTCTGCGGAGCAAGTATTGCTTCCGCAAATCACGGCTTCCAGGCCGCTGCACTGATTTTTTTTGATTAAGCCGATGATGCCGCACTTAGGACACGACAAAACGGCCCAGTAGGGATTGCGCGCTTCGCCCTGTGTTCCGGGGTTTTCCAGCAGGAATACCGTGCCCGGAGCCATTTGCTCGGGGATCCACTCTTCCAGGACATGCAGTTCCACCATACCGCCCTCCCGTGCGAAGCAAATCTTGCGCTGATGCTACTCGCGAAAAGACAACCGTCAATGAAGATTCGTTGCAGCCGCTATCGACTTTGATTCTCCCGATACAAATTCTGGGTGCAGACGGCGATAAATGGCCTGATTGCGCAAAACCGCCTGCACATAATCACGCGTTTCAGAAAACGGAATCGACTCTACAAATTCGGGCATGTCGCGATAGGTACCAATCGTCTTCCAATCCTCGACACGGTCCACGCCAGCGTTATACGCAGCGAGGGCGTACTCGACCTGGCCTCCAAAATGATCCAAGTCTTGTTTGAAATACATCGTTCCCAAACGAAGATTGGTGCCTGCCTCGAGCAACTGCGTGGTGTTGAAGTGTCGTATACCGGCTTTCTTCGCCATCTGTTTGCCGACCGAGGGGAGCAACTGCATTAGTCCGTATGCATTCGCACCCGAGACGACTTGCGGGTTCCATTCTGATTCCTGACGAATGAGCGATGCGGCCAGCAGCGGATCCAGCCCAACGTTTTCAGAGTCCGTGCGCAGAAGCGGAGCATAGGGCAACGGAAACAGAATTCCCCAATAAACGATAGGAATTGAGTTGAACGGAGCAGAAAAATACTGCGGTACGGCCGACTTTAGAATGCGCATCGCCCGCGCATTCTCGCCGTACGAAGCGAAGATTTGGGCCTGAGCCAACGCACCCCAGCCTGCGCTGCTCTCAGACATTTGAATCTCCGGCGCAATGTATTCGTTCAGCCCCGCGTTGGCGAGCAGACGCGCCTTCACAAGATGCAGATCGTCTTCCGGCAAAAGGTCGGTGATCTGCGGAATCTTGGGCATCGCTAGCGAATCCAGCGACGCAATCGTCTCGGGCTCGATGCCCGACAGGTTTGCTACATGCGGTCGCGCTAGAAGCGCATAGTAGGAACCTTGATACAGCTTCACCAAGGCATCGTAGTAAGCGCGTGCCGCCGGTCGATTTTGTTCTTGCTCTTCATAAACACGCGCCCGCCAGTAGAGAGCCGCAGGAATTTCCTGGCCCCCGGCGTAGCGAGCAATCTGTTCCTCAAATAGCCTGCTCGCCTCGGTGTAATTCTGTAGGCGGTAATTTAACCATGCGGATTTCCAATGGCAATATGGCGCATATGTGCTCTTAGAAAAGCTCATCGCTTGGGCAATGAAGAATCTAATTGCAGACCGATAGTCTTTCTTGAGCAGGTACATATTGCCTGAACTGAATAGCGCTTCGTCTCTCCACCGGCTCGACGAAAAGCGTTGTGAGAGTTGGTCCACATAGTTGCGTTGCGCCACCTCGTCATTTCGCCCGCGTGCATCTTCCATTAAGAGGTACAGCCGCTCGGCTCCGCTCTCATCGGCACGGTCTTCGATCTGATCCACTTCACTGCGGTTGACGTGGCGTGTGTGTTTAAAATCGGCAAAAGCAGCGTTTGCAAGCGTGCGGTTCCTCGCACCAGAGGTAGCGCTTAATGAGTCTGTCGCCAGAGCGGCGGCGAGTGCATGAAATTCGCTTGCCGCGTCGCTGTAGCGCTTCGCCGCCAGCAACGAGTTGGCGTGAGTCTCGCGATCGGCGTAGCTCAGAGCCTCGGTCTGACCCGCGCCGGCCATCTGCTGCAACTGCGTATGCGCCATCGCGGCTTCATTGGACAGAGGTAACGTGAGATAGATATGGCGATAGATCTCCGCGGCGTGTGGCCCATCTCCTGCAGCCTGATACGCGCGAGCCATCGCACATCGAAAATCCGCGTGCGTGCTAATTGGCGTCGGCAGCGCGACCTCTAAAGTGTGCACCGCTGTCTTTGGGTCGCCGGCCTGAGTTTGCACGGTGGCCAGCAATACTGGCAGGTTCCCGGTGAAGATACTGTCGGGATACTTTTGCGCGAATCCGTTCAAGTGGACCGCTGCGTCGTTAAATTGTCCGGCTTGCAGCAAGGATTGCGCCGTCAGATAGTCGGCGTAGTCATCGAGTGCCGCACCATGCGCATTCACGGAATGCAGCGCGTTCACTGCGTCAGGAAATCTCTTGTCGAGCAGATACGCATGTCCTAGCGCCAGATATGCTGCGGCGGCGGCCTCACCCGTATGCGATTGCGCATAGTGCAGCACGCCAGTGTACGCGGCCGTGGTTCGCGCTGCGCTCAGTTGTTGCGCCATGGGCCGCAGCTGCGACGATGCGGTGAAGGCTTGCCTCAACGCAGCGGTCCGAGCGCGCGCAGCGGCGCTCACAGCGCTCTTCTTTCCTACTCCCTTTGTGCTGCGCGGACTGGTGCTGCGCGGACTGATGCTGCGCTTGTAAGTCGCCGCATGCTTCTTCTTCATGGTGTGCGATGAGGGCGTGGCGCACTGCCCCGGCAGCGCCAGCGCAATTGCTGCGCACGATACAGCGATGGCGACTACCCCGACGCGACTCCCTGGACGGCCCGATCTCACTATCTGATCTCCCTTGCTGACTTGGATTTCTTTACATCTTTGACTCTACGACTGAATGGATGCGAGCACCTAGGTAGAAAGCTGATTTGGAAGCTGTGAAGTTACGTGCCAACCGAAAATTGCCGCGAAGAGAACCGGCGGTTACTATAAAAAGTACCTCTCGAAAGGCCTCTTTTTTGCACCCGAACGGAATGTCAACCATCCAATCCTCAGATGTACAAGAGATACACCCGGACGTAGCGCTCGTCGAGCGTGCACGCGCTGGTGATCTGGCGGCGTTCGATCAGTTGGTGCGGCAGTATGAGCGGCAGCTTTTTCGCATCGCTCAGCACATTACGCAGAACCGCGAAGATGCGCAGGACGTCGTTCAGGATGCGTTTTTTAAGGCCTATCAGAAGCTTGAGCAGTTCCAGGGGAATTCGAAGTTCTACACCTGGTTGGTACGCATCGCGGTAAATGAAGCTCTGATGCGCTTGCGGAAACGGCGCACCGCGAAGACGGTTTCGATGGACGAGGATGTACAGACGGAAGAAGGTTCCCTGCCGCGTGATTTCGCGGACTGGGGGCCCAATCCCGAGCAGCAATACAAGCAATCTGAATTAAAGGAAATTTTGCAGAAAACGATTCAAGGACTGCCGCCCGGCTTCCGCACGGTGTTTACGTTGCGCGATGTAGAGGGGCTTTCAACCGAAGAGACCGCCGAAGCTCTCAAGTTAAGCATTCCTGCGGTGAAGTCGCGGTTACTGCGCGCGAGGTTGCAGTTGCGTGAGCGGTTGAGCCGCTACTTCCGTTCTACGAAAGAAGCCACGGCGGAAGGGGCCAGGCATTGAACTGTACCGAATTCATCGCGAAGCTTGATGAACTTTTTGAGCGCCACAACATCCACGAACAGTTGCGTGAAGAACTGCGGGCACATCTGGTGCAATGCGAGCACTGCGTCGTCACCTACAACACGACGAAGCAGACCATCGAGATCTATCGCGACCACGAACTCTATGAACTGCCGAACGAGTTGCAAGAGCAACTGCATACCGCGATCATGGCTCGCTGCGCGCAGGCCAAGCGCTGCCCTTAATCCACGTCGAACCCGCGTTCTGCCCAATGGTCTGATAGCGTCCGCAATTACGCCCAGTGATCTTGCTCGAGGTCTTCTGCCAAGCATTGAAAGCAACGCCACCGCGAACAATTATCGACAACACGAACGGCCAAGACCTGCAACAAATGCGAAACGGAGAGCCCAGGCTCTCCGTTTCGCTTTTTGCACACGAGAGAACTTCTACAACTGACTCTAGCGGCCTTTGCCATCGTGCTTTTGGCGGTAAATCTGACGGCTGGCGCCGTTCTGCTTTTTGTTGATCTGGGCGCGCTCTGAACCGGTCAGCTTTCCACCGTTTGCTGAACGGTCAGCGTGGATCTGCTGATTGATTCCCTGCTGACGATTCTCTGCGCGTGCTGCCTCGGCCGGGCTCAGGCTGCCGCTCTTGATGCCCTGGGCGATGCGGTCCTGCTGGTTTTCCTGGCGTGCACCGACTTCGCCTTTGTAGTTCTGGGTAGCGGCGTTGTGTTTATCGGTAGAAATGGACTTGCTCAGATTGTTTTGCTGCTGATTGACCTGCTGGCGCTCGGCTGTCGTCAGCTTTCCGCCGTTTGCCGTGCGGTCTGCATGGATTTCACGGTTCAGGTTTGCCTCGCGGCCTTCCAGATTTTTTGTCTCCCCTGCCGTCAACTGCCCGGACTTTACGCCCTGTGCAATCCGGTCCTGCTGATTCTCTTTCCGATCGCCCACCTGATCACCGTTCTTGGTGTTTACCGGGGTAGCGGTGCTGGTGGCCTGTGCAAGCAGCATGCTGGAGCTCAGCACTGCCGCGCCGAAAACAAAAATCGAAAAATTCCGGATCATTCCTATTCTCCTGTTTCGCAGTTTGCGAGTCGCATCAGCTCTCCGCAGCCTAATGCGTTCACCTGCTAAAACGCCGTTCTTATCAGGATGTTCCGCGACGTCGCGCAAATAAACAAGACAAATCCCGCGCAACTTTTCTCTCTTTTCGGAGTACGCGCGAGACACAAAACGGCCGCAGCGATAAGCTGCGGCCGTTTGTTGATTTCGAGTTATTAGCGCTCTAGTTATCTCGGCGGTGCAACGTCGGCCGGTCGTCCTGACTTGTGCCGGTCGTCGACGCGGGATCTCCAGCAGATGCGCGACGCAACGTCGGCTTCTTTCCGTCTTTGGAATCGTCGAGTTTGCGCTTGTTCTCGATGCGCGCCAGTCGCGCCTTCACATCGTCAAACTCAGAAGTCGTCACGACATACTCCTGCTTCGCCGGCAGAATAGTCGCAATTTCCTTTTGTGCGTTCTCGATCCTGTCCGGCGTCGGTGGATGCGTTTCAAAAGCACGAGACAGTGCTCCAGGCTTCTGCTTATTCAACGCCTGTATCTTCTCAAAGAATGTCAGAAAGGCTTGCGGATCATACCCGGCCTTGTACATATATTGCAGCCCAAGAAAGTCCGCCTGCGCTTCGAACGTGCGCGAGAAGTGAAGGAACGTCAGAGGAATTCCAATCTGCGCGCCCTCATAGATGCCATATCCCGCCCAACCGCCGACAAAGATCATCACAGGAATCATGCCCAGTTGTGCGTAATTCATGCGGGTCTGCTCGCGCATCTGGTGATGGGCGGCGACGTGGGCAATTTCGTGGGCCATGACACCTGCCAGTTCGGCTTCTTCATCTGCGGCAAGAATCAGGCCGGAGTTGACGTAAAAAAACCCGCCCGGCAAAGCCATTGCATTGATTTCGTCAGAGTCGATTACCTTGATCGTGAATGGCACCTTGGCATCGGAATTCTTGACCAGATTCTGCCCGATGCGATTCACATACTCCGTAATCACCGGATCATTAATCAGCTTCGCGCTCTTCTCGAGCTCCGAGGCGTACTGTTTGCCGGTCTTGATCTCAGACTCAGTGGAGTACCAGTTTCCCATTCCCCGCTTGCCGGGATCGCGAGTACCAATGCTATTGACATCGTCCATGCTGCCGTTCTTAACATTGGGCTGCTTGGCTGGCGTCGCGGGTTGCGAGGCATCCGCGGCAGGCGCAGGCGGCGTCGGCTGTGCCGCAATGGCGGGCGCAGGGTCACTGGATTGCGGAGTAGTCTGCGCCGTCGTCTGTGCGAAACCGGGGCTCGCTATCAACGCGGCGGCCAATGCGACGAGCGACGTGCGATGCGAAATTGCAATCATGGGGTAAGGCTCCCGTGTGGCACCGTGTGCACACACTAGTGATAGACGCTAGTATGCTCCCTTTTGGAAGCGTTAACGCGCCGTCTGCCCGTCCTTTTAATATGGTTCGACAGGCGCTTTTGATGGTAACGATATGCGCTGAGTCATCGGGTTATGCGAACTGCTCATCGTAGCGGCAGCGTTAGTCGTAATACTCTAGACCCAGATGAGTGATCAGGTCCTCTCCCATGATATGGCGCAGCGTGTTCTTCAGCTTCATCGACTGGATGAACAAATCATGCTCGGGATACAGCCCCGGCGCGGTCATCGGCGCCTTGAAGTAAAAACTCAGCCACTCCTGAATGCCCAACCCCTTCAGTGTGTTGGTTCGCTTTGCAAGGTCCATAAATAGAACCAGATCAAGCACTAGGGGTGCCGCAAGAATCGAGTCGCGGCAAAGAAAATCGACCTTGATCTGCATCGGATATCCAAGCCACCCGAAAATATCTATGTTATCCCAACCCTCTTTGTTATCACCACGTGGCGGATAATAGTTAATCCTCACCTTGTGATACATATCCTTGTAGAGGTCGGGGTAAATTTCTGGCTGCAGAATATGCTCAAGCACCGACAGCTTCGACTCTTCTTTAGTCTTAAACGACTCCGGATCGTCCAACACTTCTCCGTCGCGGTTCCCTAGGATGTTGGTCGAGTACCACCCCGCGACTCCCAGCATCCGTGCTTTGAACATCGGCGCGAGGGTCGTTTTCAGCAGCGTCTGGCCAGTCTTGAAGTCTTTGCCGCAGATGGGAGCATTGTTGCGGCGCGCAAGCTCCTGCAGCGCAGGAATGTCTACGGTAAGATTCGGCGCTCCATTGACGAAAGGCACGCCTTCACTCAGCGCGGCATACGCATAAATCTGAGAAGGCGCGATTCCCGGATCGTCATCGACCAGCCCTTTCTCAAACGCCTCGATACTCTGGTGGCAGGCGCTCTGCTCGAGAAAAATCTCCGTCGAACCGCACCACATCATCACCTGTCGATCCGTGCGCTGTTTGAACTTCTGAATGTCTTCCTTCACCTGGTTCGCAAGGTCGCATTTGCTGCGGCCCGTCTTCACGTTTGGGCCGCTGAGGCGTTTGACATAGTACTGGTCAAACACCGCCGGCATGGGAGTGATGCTCTCCAGAAACGGGCGAGTCTGTTCAAGATGGTCGTTATCGAGAACGCGTGCGGTCTTCGCGGCCTGATACATGTTTTCGCCGAAAATATCCCACCCGGTGAACTCGAGATCGTTCAAATTCGCCAGCGGTACAAAGTCCTTGATCAATGGGATATTCTCATCGGTCCGCTTGCCCAGCCGGATGGTCCCCATCTGGGTCACAGATCCGATCGGCTTTGCCAGCCCCCGGCGAACCGCTTCAACACCGGCGATGAACGTGGTCGCAACCGCGCCCATTCCCGGAATCATGATGCCTAATTTTCCTGTGGCGGGTTGAATTTCTGACGAGCCGGCGCGTTCGCTGCCGGACTGGGATGATGGCATTTCTGGTGGGTCCTATCTAGCTGCTAAAGATATTCCTAGTTTCTCGCATCCAGAATATGCTTGGCAAATGGCCAACAACACGCAAAACAAGATTGCGCTCATAACCGGAGCCTCCAGCGGGTTCGGACTGCTCTTCACCATCGCGCTGGCTCGCGAC
>JBBPYY010000026.1:0-22814 GCA_038199445.1 Terriglobales bacterium
CGGTTATCCGTTGCAGGTTCGGGGTGAATGAGAACGCGGTATGCCTCGGGCGATTCAAGCTTGAAGCGATCTTCGAGCGAGGTGATGATTTCGTGGACACGCGACATTTTCAAGTCATCTGGCAATGTGCAGTGACAAGAGACCTGGATATGCTCCCCCATGCGGCCAACGATGACTTCATGAATATCAAGTATGTCAGGAAACTCGAGGGCGGTGCGGCGCAGACGGGCTTCGAGCGCACGGTCCTGCTCCATGGGGTCAAGTACTTCAATCGTCGCGGGCTCGCTCTCAATGTGCGTGAGAATGGACGACAATTGCGGATTCTCGCTGCGCATTTCAGACTCAAGCCGGGAAACAAAATCGTGTGCCGCGCGCAGCGGCAGGGACTCATCCACTTCAAGATGCTGCTCAAGATGAAGCTTTCCGCCAACCTCTTGAACGCTGACGTCGTGGATGGAGAGATTGTGACGAGCGGCAATCGCGCGCGCTCGATCAAAAACGCTTTCGATGATCGGGGCGCGTGGCACTCCGTGAACGATGACGTCAGACTCGGCGAGAACGCTGCGGACAGCGTTCGTGACTTCAGCGTTGATTTGTTCGGAGCGCTGGAATGTAAGCGTTCGGGCCATTGCGAGACGCACATCGGCAAAATAATGGGTGCCTGACTTGCGAATGCGAAGGCGCTCTATTTCAAGCACACCCTGCACGCGGCTAATCGCTTCAAGCACCTGACGGCGCGTGCCGCGGGGCACGGAATCCATCAGCGCGTCGGCGGTCTTCCTGCCCAGCCTAAAAGTGACCCAAAGGATAAAACATGCGACGACGATCGCGGCGATGGGATCGGCAATCAGAAGCGCCGGGTTATGCAGGTAAGATCCCGCAGCGGATACGCTGATGCCAACAAGCACGGCCAGGCTGGACCAGATGTCCGTTTTGTAATGAGTCGCGTCTGCTTCAAGTGCGCTACTGCCAGTGCGGTGAGCGGTCTGCATGAGAATGCGTGAACGGGTGACGTCGATGGTGACGGCGACGATCAGAACGAAGAATGGGAAGATGCTGAATTTAAGACCATGCTGGCCGAAGAGAATGCGATGAATCGCTTCGCGGAGAATCCAGATAGTTGAGCCGAGCATGAGAAAGACCTGCGCAAAAGCCGCGATATTCTCGGCTTTTGCGTGGCCGTAGGTGTGGTCCTCATCGGCCGGTTTGTCGGATACGCGGATGGAGAAAAATGTGAGCAACGAAGCAGCGAGATCGATGCCGGAATGCGCTGCTTCAGAAAGCATTGCGAGACTACCGGTCATCAAGCCGGCTAAGAGCTTGAGCAGGGAGATGCAGCAGGCCGCGAGAAGCGAGCCACGCGCCGCAGAGCGCTTTTCTTCAGGCTGCGTTTGGGATTGCGTCATCTGCGGATAGCCTATAACGATTCCGTCGTCGGGAAGGCTGGCTTTGTTGCGCGAAACAGACCTGCCACGCCGAAGGTATAAGGAGTCCAGGCGCCGTCAGAGAAGCCCACTTCTCGCATGGTGGCGAGTAATTCCGGCGGCGAGGGAAAGCGTTGGACAGATGCGGGAAGGTAAGCGTACGCCCCTGTGTTTCGCGATAGGGCGGCGCCGATTTTCGGCAAAATGCGATGGAAGTAAACGCGGTATAGGTCGCCGAGTTTTCCTTGCGGTTCGGCCGCTTCGAGGATGCCAAGTTGACCGCCGGGGGCGAGGACGCGATATATCTCGCGCAGGCCATCGCGGTAGTTCACCAAATTGCGAAATCCAAAAGCGGAGACGCCGAGGTCAACGGAGGAGTTCTCCAGCGGCAGATGCATTGCGTCTGCTTGCAGCGTGTGGATGTTCCTGCCCGAGAATTTGCGCTCGGCGAGCACAAGCATCGCGTGAGAGAAGTCAGCAGCGATCATTGGCTGCGCGCTCTGCGGGCGTTCCCTTGCGAAGGCGAGCGCGAGATCTCCTGTACCGCAGCAGAGGTCGAGGACTCGTGAATCGGGTTTTGAGAGAACCTCGCGAAAGGTGAGCGCTACTCGGCGGCGCCAAAGCGAATCGATCCCGAGTGACAAAACGTGGTTGAGAAGGTCATAGCGGGGGGCGATGTCGTCGAACATCGACTGCACCGAGCGCGCAGCGGACGCTTCGTCGGTTGTTCCGACTGGGCGAGCCCCAGGGGTTGGATTCTTCGCGCTGGCGGGCAGGCTCACTTTCATCGCGGTCTGAGCCTTCTCATAGCAGCCGACATCTCTGTATTCGTAACGTCTGTCGCGACGATTGTTTCGCCGATCGCAACCGGCAGGATGAACCGCCGCTGGCCGGTCATATTTTTTTTGTCGCTCGACGTTAGCCGGAGGATGCGATGGTCGCTGGCAGAAAAGCGAGGCAGCGAGCCGTACGCGAGAATCAGATCGTCGATACGAGTTGAATCCTTTTGCGAAATCACTCCACGAGCTTCGGCGATCGCAGTCGCGAAGCGCATTCCCCATGCGACTGCCTCGCCATGCAGCAGTTCGCGATAATGGGTGGCAGCCTCAATCGCGTGGCCCAACGTGTGCCCCAGGTTCAGCGTCATCCGTGCGCCGCGTTCATGTTCATCCTGCATGACGATGGCCGCCTTTACCCGGACGGACGCAGTCGTGATCTTGCTAAGCGCGTGGGTGTCGCGCGCGAGTATTTCAGGCCGGAATTTTTCCAGATTGGCGAAGAGCTTTTTGTCGCCGAGGATACCCGCCTTGATGCTCTCGTAAAGTCCTGCACGGAACTCGCGGATGGAAAGCGTCTGCAAAAATTGAGTGTCCGCGAAGACCGCGCGAGGTGGGTTGAAGCTGCCGATAAGATTCTTGCCTGCTGTCAAGTTGACTCCGGTCTTACCGCCGACAGAAGAATCGACCTGTGCGAGCAGGGTAGTAGGCACTTGCACGTAATCGACGCCGCGCATATATGTGGCTGCAAGAAAGCCGACAACGTCGCCGATCACGCCTCCTCCGAAAGCGATCAGCAAGGTGTCACGCGTTGCACCACTGCGCGCAAGCTGCTCCGCGAGTGTCTCAACCGTGCCGAGATTTTTGTGTTGTTCGCCGGGCGGCACCAGCAAAGCGTGAGCAAGAGAATCCGTTGCGCGGCGGAACTGCTGCTGCCAGAGGGCCCAGATTTTCGGGGAGGTGATCACGAAGACCGGGGCCTTGCCGTGAGCTCGCAACAGCGGTTGAAGTCGAGCGATTGCGCCCTCGCCAATATGGACCGGATACTTCGCCTTGCTGCTGCTGATCTGGATGGTTCGCACTCTGAGTCAATCGTAAATGAGTGAGATGAAGCAGCACTCAGGGAGCGTGTTTCGTGCAGCTTTCTGCGTGGTAGCCTCAAAAAAGTTATGCAACTTCCTGAGCAAGTCGACTTCGTCGTAGTCGGTGCGGGCATCGCGGGGCTCCGCGCTGCGATCGGGCTAGCGGATGCCGGGACGGTGCTCGTTGTCACGAAGCAGCAGCTTGCCGAATCGAACACGCAATACGCCCAAGGCGGCATCGCGGTGGCGATGGGAGGCGATGAAGACGTGTCCCTTCACTGCCAGGACACCATTGCAGCTGGCGATGGTATTGTCTCCGTCGCCGCCGCTGAGGTGCTGGTGCGAGAGGGACCGGCGCGGGTCAAGGAGCTGCTGGCGTGGGGTACCGGGTTCGATCGCGAGGGTGGAGATCTCGCTCGCACGCTCGAGGGTGCGCATAGCCGTTCGCGCATTCTGCATGCGAACGGCGATGCTACGGGCCGCGAAATTGGCAGGGCCCTGTTGCATCACGCGCAAGAGTACAAAGCGATTCAGCTCGCTGAATGGCTTACGACCTCAGATTTGCTCGTTCGCCATGGAAGAGTTTTTGGCGTGTCCGTGCTCGATCAGGACAACGTTGCGCACGTGGTGCGGGCGCGGGCGGTTTTGCTGGCCAGTGGGGGAGCCGGGCAAGTCTACAGCGACACGACCAACCCATCCGTAGCTACCGGAGACGGAATCGCGATGGCATGGCGGGCCGGTGCCGAGATCGCGGACATGGAGTTTTTTCAGTTCCATCCAACCGCGTTGCATTTGCCTGGCGTACAGCGCTTTCTGTTGTCAGAGGCGCTGCGCGGCGAGGGTGCCTATTTGCGCAATCACCTGGGCGAGCGATTCATGCAGAAATATCATCCGCTGCTTGAGCTCGCTCCGCGCGACGTTGTCGCCCGAGCGATTACGAGAGAATCTCTGAGCGCGGGTGCGGGCGATGAACTGCCCGTCTATCTGGATATGCGGCATGTGCAGGGTCTGGATTTGCGACGTCGCTTTCCAGGTATCACCGCATTCTTGGCGCAACACAATTTGTCTCTCGCGACAGACCTAATTCCGGTGCGGCCGGCAGCGCATTATCTGATGGGTGGAGTGCGGACTGACCTCAGTGGCAGAGCTTCATTGGGCGGACTCTACGCGGCGGGCGAGACCGCATGCACTGGAGTCCACGGGGCCAATCGATTGGCCAGCAATTCATTGCTGGAAGGGCTGGTTTTCGGCGCGCGCGCCGGAGAGGCAATGCGGGAAGCGCCCGCGTTCATGGGGGGGAGTGCGACAACAGTGGTCACGGCGAGCGAGGCGGAGTCAGTCGAATCGAGGATGGCACTTGGTGATCTGCAACTGCGGATGTGGCGCAATGCGGGTTTACTGCGCGATGCCAGGGGGCTGGCGGAACAAAGGGACTGGCTGGCGAAGCATTGCGATTTGTTACCCGCTGCAACAAGTCGTGAAGGTGTGGAAACTCGCAATCTGCATGCGGTCGCATCCTTGATCGTGCAGGGCTCGCTCGCACGCGAAGAGAGTCGTGGGGCGCATTTCCGTACTGATTTCGCGGCTAGAGACGATGCTCGATTTCAAAAACACTCCGTCATCCGCGGTCAGGATGTTGATTTCATTGACGCGCTTTAAGCGGGTTTTGGTTTTCGCGGTTGCCGTAGCGAGAGAACGATGAACAGGCTAAGAACGGCGACGATGACGGCCAACGAAATCGCGGCGTTGATTTCGATTGCCTGAGCGAGGAACATTTTGGCCGCTACAAAAGCAAGAATGATGGCTAAACCATAGTGGAGAAGATGAAAGCGGTCGAGCGCGCCGGCGAGCACGACGTAAAGCGCGCGCAAGCCCATTACCGCAAGAACATTCGACGTATATGCGATGAAGGGGTGACGGGTGATGGCAAGGACGGCGGGCACGGAATCGAATGCGAAGAAGATGTCGGTCAGTTCAACGGCGACGAGCGCGACAAATAAAATGGTGAAAGCGCGTTTCCCATTCTCATAGACAACAAATTTCTCGCCGTGATCGCCCTGCGCGATTGGATGGATGCGGTCGATGAGAGCAAGCCACTTTGGCCGCCGCGTTTCTTTTTCAGCCGCGGGGCGAAGCAGGCGTACGGCGGTGAACATGAGTATCGCCGCGAAAATGTATGACACCCAGGCGAATCGATGAAGCAGCGCTACGCCTCCGGCGATGAAGGCTCCGCGCATGATAATCGCCCCGACCACCCCGTAGAGAAGGACGCGGCGCTGTCTAATTCTATGAATTCCGAAGGAGCGAAAGAGCAGAAGGAAGACAAAAAGATTGTCGACGCTCAGGCTCTCTTCGACAAGGTATCCGGCCGAAAACTCAAGCGCGGGCTGCTTGCCAAATCTGACAAAGAGCAAAGTGGCGAAGACGGCGGCGACAGAGACCCACACCCCGGTCCAGATTGCCGCGCGCTTTGTTGAGAATGCGCCCTTGCCGGATGAGAAGCGGATGTCGACCAGCAGCATGGATGCGATCAGAACGTGAAACGCGATCCAGTAGGCTAGGGGCGTGCTTGCCGGCATCAGACGATTTTATCTTTCCTGTAATTCTTAAATTTAGTATCGCTTTTACCGTTGATTTATCAGGCGAATGGTTTCCGAGACGACGTCGCCTGAGATTTGAAGGCTATGCGCGCTCACCTTGTCGAGCGTGTCTTCTGCTGTGTGATGCCAGCCATCGGGGTGATCGCGATCATGCGGCCCATAGTCGACATCAATGATGTCGGCGACTGGAACTCCCCGCTTTGCGAACGGCAGGTGATCGTCCGATTCGCTGCAGCCATTGGCGAAGACGTAGCGTTCGTCACCGAGTTGTTTGGCCGCGGCTTTGACCACGTCGAGGAGCCAGGGCGTTGAATTGGCATCGCGAGCAATGTCGAGGTCCCGATCGCCGATCATGTCGGTGAGCAGGAACGCCTTGATCTTTTGCAGCGTGCCGTCGCCGGACCACTTCGCGGCGAGATGGCGGCTGCCGTAGGTCGAATCGGAATCGGACCATTGCTCAAAGGCCTCTTCGCCATCGAAAAACACCAGCCAAACGGAGTATCCATCGAGCGTGCCGAGCGTGCGACCGCGCAGGTGATTTGCGAGTTCGATGAGCAGGCCCGTGGTTGCGCCGCCATCATTGGCTCCAACGAAATTGATATTGCGCAACGGGTAGTTTGTTTCATAGTGCGTCGCGACGACAATGAGGCCGTCTTTCTTGCCGGGAAATTTAACGATGAAGTTGCGCATCGGCAGAATGCCGCCCGGGGTGGATGCGGTGAAGTCGTCGGCCTCGAGCGCGTCATGCGCGAACTGTTTGCGGATATATGCTTCCGCTTTCGCGTGGCCTTCGCTGCCAACCCAACGCCGGCCGGAAATGGTTACAAATTCTCGCGTGTAATTGAGCGCACGTTCGCCGGAAAAGCGAGAAGTGTTTTTTGGCTGGGCCACCGCGCAAAAACAGGGGAAAAACAGGCAAAATAGCGCGGTTACACGGATCAATACGGCATGTTTCGCGTGATTTTCTTGGACATTTGTGCTGGTGGTCATGCGGCTTCTTTCAGCTTCTTGCGTCGCGTCGGGTGCACCATATAAGCGACCCCAATGCTTATGACGTACAGCACCAGCATGGGTGAGGCGAAAACGCACATCGAGAGAACATCAGGAGTCGGGGTGATGATGGCCGCGATGATGAAAATGATCAGAATCGCGTAGCGGACATTCTTCCACATGAAGCTGGCGCTGACGATGCCGAAGAGCGCGAGGAAGAAGACCAGGATTGGCAGTTCGAAGATGATGCCAAGGCCGAGGATCACGGTCTGGAAAAGACTGGTGTACTCGTTGATTTCGATGAGCGGCTTAAATTGACTGCCGTAGCCGAGTAGAAAGTCGAGCGCTCCGGCGAAGACGTAGTGGTAGCCGAACCATGCGCCGGCGAGGAAGAGCCCAACGGTTGCCGTCATGAAGGGGACGACGTAACGCTTCTCATGCTGATACAAGCCCGGCGAGATAAAAAGCCAGACCTGATACAGCACGAAGGGAGACGCGAGGATTACCCCGCCCACGAAGCTGATTTTGAGGTAAAGGTTAAATGCGTCGATCGGGTTGTGATAGACCAGCTGGGTATCGAGATGATGTTTCCGCAAGGCATTTACGATCGGCACCTGCATGAAGCCGTAGATCCGCTCGTGCTGCCAATAGGCGACGCAGAAGGCGGCGGCGATGTACGCGGCGGAATGGATGATGCGGCGCCGGAGTTCCTCAAGATGCTGGATGAGGCTCATGCCTGGCAGGTCGGCGCGCTCGCTGACGCCAGCACGAACTTTGTCTACGATATCTGGCACGCTAGCGATGAACCTCGTGGGGCGGAGGGTCGGCTGCGTGGTCGGCGGCGACGCCCGGCTCTTCTACGGATTCGCCGATGGGAAGGAAACTGTGGTCGGGCACCCATTCTCGTTGGGCGACGGTCTCCCCGGTGGAGGGCGGCAAAATCTGGGGTGTGGCGGGCTCGGACTCCAGCTTTTTCTGCTTCTGTGAGTCCTTTTCTGTGTCCTCGGACCGCCGCATCTCGTCTTCTATCTGGAACTTGAATTCATTGGAGGCGCGGCGGAATTCGCCATAAATCTTGCCAATCTGGCGACCAATCTCCGGCAGGCGCTTGGGTCCAAACACCACCAGTGCCAGCAAAAACAGGACAATGGTGTCACCCACGCCTAGCGAACTGTAGAGAATTGGGTCCGGCGAAATCATCATCGTCATGATACCTGTCTGGAAGAGGTGGACATACTATGTGGAGGAACGTAAAAGAAGCCGCCGCAGATTCGCGGTCCTGAGCAACAGGATTTGTCGCCGGCAGCCGTGTTCACGGCAGTACAATCTAGGCACACTATTTCTGATGCTTTGGAGGGTATCCAGGTATCTAATGAAGTGAAGCTGCAACATCCCCGTGGGTTGGACGTTCAAAAGACGTAGCGAACTCACTGCAGCCTTTGTGATTGCTTTCAACATCCCCGTTCTGCGTGGCGCGGCTTGAGGCGGCCTAAGGCAGGACTGAAGGCGGAAACGATGACTGTTCTCTTGGAAGAAGCTGCGCAAGCGGCGACGGGTTCTATTCGCGAGGCAGAAGTGTGCTCGCTGGATCATTATCTTGTTCAGCCCGACGAGTCCATGGGCGGACGAATCGCTGCGGCGCGCGACCAACTGGGCGCATCGACCATTTTGCTGGGGCACCACTATCAGCGAGATGAGGTCATTCGTTTTGCCGATTTCACCGGCGATAGCTACCGCCTGTCTAAGATCGCCGCGGAGACGGATGCGGAGAATGTTATCTTTTGCGGCGTTCATTTTATGGCGGAAAGCGCGGATGTGCTCGGCAAGAGCGGGCAGCGCGTTATCCTGCCGGATCTAAATGCGGGCTGCTCGATGGCGGATATGGCGGAGATCGGGCAGGTCGAGGCGTGCTGGGAAAAGTTGGTCTCCGCGGGTGTGGCGACGGCAGGCGGCGACGGGGTTGTGCCGGTGACGTATATGAACTCCGCTGCTGCCATCAAAGCGTTTTGCGGCGAACGGGGCGGAGTGGTCTGCACTTCGTCAAACGCGCGTGCCGCTCTCGAATGGGCTTTCGATCGTGCGCCGAAGATTCTCTTTCTGCCTGACCAGCATCTGGGACGAAATACAGCGTTCGCCATGGGGATCAGATTGGATGAGATGGTCGTCTGGGATCCGTATATGCCTAACGGGGGTCTCTCGCGCACCCAACTTCAGGCGGCGAAGGTCATTTTATGGAAGGGCCATTGCTCGGTACATCAACGATTTCTGCCCGGTCACGTCGATGAAATGCGCGCCAAACACAAGGGCGTGCAGGTCATCGTGCATCCCGAGTGCCGGTGGGAAGTATGTCAGAAAGCGGATGATATGGGATCGACCGACCGCCTGATCAAGCTGGTGGAGCAGTCGCAGCCGGGATCGACCTTCGCCGTTGGAACGGAGATTCATCTGGTGAATCGGATGGCCAGGCGATTTGCGGCGGAAGGGAAGACCGTCATGTCGCTGGAAGCGAACGGATGTCTCTGCACGACGATGTATCGCATCTCACCGCAGCATCTGGCGTGGGCGCTGGAAAATCTGGTCGCTGGGCGCGTGGTTAACCGTATTCAGGTCGCGCCGGACGCGAAGTATTGGGCGCGGGTGGCGCTGGACCGCATGCTGGAAATTCAATGAAAACTTTTACGTTGGAAGAAGCCCGCACGCTGCTGCCGGTGCTTGAGTCGCTGCTGAAACGCGCGGTGGATGCGAAGGAGAAGGTTGAGTCGCGGCAAGTGGAGATGATGGCGCTCAGCCAGAAAATCATGCTGAATGGCGGTGTGCTGGTTCGCGTCTCTGAATCTGCCAGGCGCCGCGCGGAACATGACCATGCATTGAAAGAAGCAAAAGACGTCATCGCGGAAATCGACGCCATCGGCGTCCAGGTGAAGGACTTGGACACGGGTCTGCTGGATTTCCCCTTTCAACTGGGGGAGGACGTTGTGCTGCTGTGCTGGAAAATGGGCGAGAGCGAGATCAATTGGTGGCACCGTATCGAAGACGGGTTTCCGGGCCGCCAACCGTTGGATGAACGCTTTACCGGCAATCGCGACAATGAGGGCGATCGGCCAAATTAGGCCTTTTCCGGAACAGCCCCGCGTTTTTGACAAACGATAATTATTATCGTTTAATAGCAGTATGCAAACTGACCTGAAGCCATCGTTCCGCCAGTTGTGCGCGGATCATGGACTCGCGGTCACTCACCAGCGACAGGTGCTGTATGAGGTAATGCAGCAAATGCCGGGGCACCCCAGCCCCGACGAAGTTTACCTTCGGCTGCGCAAGCGCATCCCCTCCATCTCGCTAGCGACGGTCTATAAAAACATCCGGCTGTTTCTCGACAGCGGCATTCTGCAGGAAGTCAGCCCGCATCATGGCTCGCTTCGGGTCGAGATGAACGGCCATGCGCATCACCATCTGGTCTGTATCCGTTGCAGGAGCATCAGCGACATCGATGAGGCAAGCATCGGCGAGATGCCGCGACGAAAGAAATTGTCTGGCGGGTTTCTCGTGCAGCGGTATGCGATCGATGTGATTGGTCTGTGCGCGGAGTGTCAGAGATAAAGTAAGAAGCAAGCAGACGGTCCCAAGGTCGGTCTTAATAAGTCAGTAGCGATTCAACAATGAGCAAAGAAGAAGAAGAAGGGAAGCGACATGGCAGAGAACAAGGCGAACGAATCGAACGGCTCGAAATCACCCACGCAGCCGAAGTCGGATACAAATAAGCAGCCACTGACTACGACAGCGGGCATCCCGGTCGGCGATAACCAGAATTCGCTGACCGCGGGACCGCGCGGCCCTGTGCTGATGCAGGACTTCCATCTGATGGAGAAGATGGCGCACTTCAACCGCGAGCGCATTCCGGAACGGGTGGTACATGCCAAGGGTTCAGGCGCGCACGGCACGTTCAAGGTCACGCAGGACATCACGAAGTACACCTCAGCCAAACTCTTCAGCCATGTTGGCAAAGAGACCGAAATGCTGGCGCGTTTCTCGACGGTCGGCGGCGAAAAAGGCTCGGCGGACACGGCGCGTGACCCGCGCGGCTTCGCACTGAAGTTCTACACGGAAGAGGGGAACTGGGACATGGTGGGAAACAACACTCCCATCTTCTTCATTCGCGACCCTATGAGGTTCGGTGATTTTATTCACACGCAGAAGCGGGTTCCGCAGACGAATCTGAAGTCCCCGACGATGATGTGGGATTTCTGGTCGTTATCGCCGGAGTCGCTGCATCAAGTGACGATTCTCTTTTCCGATCGGGGAACACCGGATGGCTTCCGGCATATGCACGGTTTTTCGAGCCACACGTTTAGCTTGTTGAACGCGAACAACGAACGCTTTTTCGTAAAGTGGCACTTCCTGACGCTGCAGGGTATTCAGAACCTTAAGGCCGAAGAGGCAGAGCGACTGGCGGGCGCCGATCCGGATTATGCGCAGCGCGACTTGTTCGAGTCGATCGAGCAGGGAGATTTTCCGAAGTGGCGGGCGATGATCCAGGTGATGCCAGAGGCGGAAGCTGAGACGTATCACTTGAATCCGTTTGACCTGACCAAGGTGTGGCCGCATAAGGATTATCCGCTGCAAGAGGTCGGCATCATGGAGCTGAACCGCAATGCGCAGAACTACTTCGCGGAGGTGGAGCAGGCCTCCTTCTCACCGGCGAATGTTGTGCCGGGAATGAGTTATTCGCCGGACAAGATGTTGCAGGCGCGGATCATGAGCTACCCCGATGCGCATCGCTATCGCGTCGGCGTCAATTATGAATCTTTGCCGATCAACGCGCCGAAATGTCCGGTGCATCACTATAACCGGGATGGTGCGATGCGGTTCGATGAGAACGGCGGCGCCAGCCCGAACTATGAGCCAAATAGTTTTGGCGGCCCGGTGGAACAGCCTGCGTATCAGGACGTGCCATATGCGATCCATGGCGACGCCGCTCGTTACAACCATCGTGACGGCAATGATGACTACACGCAGGCGGGCGATCTGTACCGGCTGATGATTCCGGAAGCAAAAACGGCTTTGGTCCATAACATTGTGGGATCGATGAAGACGGTGCCGGAGCGGATTCAAAAGCTGCAGGTATCGCATTTCTCGCGAGCGGATGAAGACTATGGACGCCGCGTTGCGGAAGGGCTGGGCATACAGGTCGAAGAACTACAGCTAGCGGCCGCGAAGTAATTGCGATTGTGAGAGGCGGCGCACATACCCAACCAAGTGTGTGCGCCGCCGTCTGAATTTTCCCGCGAAGCGTCGTATCGAACGGCAAATTTTTCAGAGCGCGATTCTGGTTGCTGCGTCTTTAGGTCGGGGTGCATGATACAGAGAATGCGATCCGCTAAATACCTTCTGTTTCCTTTACTCGCGCTGATGTGTGGGTGCGGCAAGTTTTTCGTCAACCCGGTCAACCCGCCGCCGGGCAGCGGCTCGAATTTCCTTTATGTGGCGAACTCGGCAGCGAGTTCAATCGGAGAATTTTCTATCGCAACGAGTGGGACGCTTACCGCGCTGAACGGCTCGCCGTTTGGCGCTGCAGGCACCACACCCACAGCCTTCGCCACGACTCCAGCCGGCACTTTTCTCTATGTCGCCGGTGGGCTAGGCGGAAACATCTTCGTCTATACCATCAATACCGATGGCACCCTGGGGGTCCCCGCTGGGGGGAGTGCCGTGGCTACGGGCATCTCGCCCCAATCAATCGCGATCGATTCGACCGGCGGCTGGCTTTTTGCGGTAGACCCTGCTACCGCAATCGTGTCGGAATTTCAGATTAATGCCACGACGGGAGTTTTGACGGCAGTTCAACCATTAACCGCATTGGATCCCGGAATTCCAACTCAGGTATATATAACGCCAAACAACCAGTTCCTCTACGTGGCGCTGCAGACTGGCGGAGTGAGTATCTTTACCTTCAACTCAACGACCGGAGCGCTGGCCGCGTTCCCGCGATTAAACCCCTTGACAACCGGCAATGCAGACTTTGCGGTGCGCGCAGATCCGAATACGAAGTTCTTGTTTGTGGCGGAGACGGGTTTTAACGGTGTACGTGCGCTCACTATTGGTGTCAATGGAGCGTTGAAGGAGGTGGCTGGCTCCCCGTACAAGACTGGGCTTGGACCGGCAGCGCTGGCGATGGATTCGACAGGCGCCTTCCTATATGTAGCAAATAAGAACGCGAATAATATTTCCGCATTTTCGCTCGGTATCAATGGCGGATTGACGGCGCTTGCAAGTTCGCCATTCACTGCAGGTACAACCCCATCTGCGATGACGCTCGATCAGACTGGCAAGTTGCTGGCGGTGGTGTCAGCCGGCGGCGGTCCTGACTTGCAAATTTTCAGCATCGACGCAACCACCGGAAATCTTGTTGCGGGATCGAAAGCATCCACCGGGACCGCTCCGGTAACCGCGCTCGCTGTGGTGAGCGCTAAGTAGCAATCACCGAGCGGGCGGGCTAGGCGTGCGGGAATGATATTCTCGGAATGAACGTGCCTGCCCCCCAACCACGACAAGCCATTTCAAACTGGATCGCTCGATTTACAGCGTCAACGACGATTGCGCTGACCTGCGCAGTTTTAATGGTTGTGCCTGTCGCATGCAATCGGCTGCGTCAAAAACCGAAAGCAGAGTTCGTGTACGTCACAGTGAAGCAGGCGTATCTGCGAGACCGCGTAGCCGCCGTTTCCAATCGCGTTGCAATGGTGACGAATGGCCAGCAACTCGAGATCATCGAGCACCAACGTCGCTGGGTGAAGGTGAAGACCGAGAAGAATGTGATCGGCTGGATCGAGGATCGCTCTGTCGCATCGGGCGCGGTTGGCGCCGAGTTCGACAAACTGAAGCAAGATCATGCCAAGGACCCGGTTGTCGCCACCGCGTCGGTGCGCGATGAGCTTTACATGCACGCGTTACCGGGACGGGAAACAGATCGATTCTATCTGCTCCCCGAAGGCGAAAAGGTGCAACTGCTCGCGCGCGCAATGGCGGCGAAACAAGCCGGCGCGCAGGCGATGGCGGTCGCGCCAAAGATGCCGGAGAAGCCAAAACCGGGCAAACACCCCGGCAAAGGACCAAAGCTCGATCTCAACGCGCCGGTGATGCCCGCGCCCGACCCGTCGAAGCCTCCGCAGGAGGATTGGTGGCTGGTGCGCGACTCTCAGGGGCATGTCGGCTGGCTGCTCTCACGCCGTCTCGACGTGGACGTGCCAGATGCGATTGGCGGGTACGCGGAGGGTCAGAAGATCGTGGGCGCCTACGTGCTCTCGACTGTCAAAGACACGGAAGTACAGCGACCCGACCCAAATATCCCAATCTATGTCGTTGTGTTGAACAGCTATAAAGATGGACTGCCATACGATTTCGATCAAGTGCGGGTCTTCACATGGAGTTTGAAGAAACACCGCTATGAAACGGCCTATAGAGAACACGGCTTGCAGGGCTATCTGCCGGTGACGATTGCTCACCCGATGGGCGCGGGAACGGATGTTACGACCTTCAGTTTCAGGATTGCGACCGGAGATACGGTGCAAGTGGACGCGGCGACGGGAGCTGTGAAGCCTGGCGCGACCGTCGATCGCCTCTATCGGATGGAGGGCGTGATGGTTCGGCGCGTTGTGGCACCCGGTCAAAGCCCGCAGCGGGCAACGGGGCCACGCGCATCGGCGAAGAGCGGCGGCGCCTCTCGGTTAAGGCATCGAAAGCGCTGAGCCAGCGTTGACTTGCCGCAGCATCATCCTTCGTAGGTCTCACTGCCGGATACACCCCGCTTTAGGTTCACTGCATCGAAATGGCAAGCGCAGATTGCTTTCCGTTGCAACGGACCATGAGGGCGGCGGTTGTCTTGTTTCTGGGTGCGGCGTATCTTGAAATGGACGGGACATTTTGATCCGTCGAGTTCCCAGAAATTTTTCATGATCGTTGGTTGTCGTTATGGATACCGCATTTCCACCTCATGGCCGGTGACCGGTCTGGGTGAATCCAGTAAGAGGAGATCGGCACATGGACTCAAAGCCGGCACAAAATATTCAAGACACCTTTCTCAATACCGTCCGCAAAGACAAAACGCTGATCACGATTTACTTGGTTAGCGGAGTCAAGCTTACGGGAAAGATCCGCTCCTTCGATAAGTATTCGGTTTTGCTGGAAAACAGCAATCAGGAACAACTTATCTTCAAACATGCGATCTCGACGGTAGTCAGCGGCCGCAGCGTACTGCATGGAGAGCATCGCCCGATGCACACCGCTACTGGGCATGGTGCAGCATCTATGCACGGACAGGACGACGCGGCCACCGGCACTACGGGATCCTAGAGAGGGAAGCGCAATCGCGAAATCCCTGGGTGAGCAGTTGTCGGGGCAGCGGCGTATGCCACAGGCGACCGGCAGGTTGCCGGAGCGCGCCATATTGGTCGCGCTTGAGTTGTCGCGGCGTTCCCGTACGACATCCATTCCGCTCAGTGCTCAACTCTCCAGCAAGGCAGCGCGCGCCTCGGCTGCTTCTACGGATCACCCCCTTGAGCCGCGCGTGGTTCCATCGCAAATGGCTTTTGAAGACGCGATGCTGGAGTTTCGCGATCTCGCTCTGAGCGCGGGGGCGGACATCGTCGCGGAGATGGTGCAGCGAAGAGACCGCATTGACCCCGCCACGCTGCTGGGGCCGGGGAAGGTCGAGGAGCTTTCCGCGCTCGCGGAATCGACGCGGGCAGACGTGGTGCTCTTCGAGCAGGATTTGTCACCGTCGCAACTACGCAATCTCGAACGCGCTCTGCCGTGTCGTGTCATCGATCGCACCCAATTGATCCTCGACATTTTCGCTGCTCATGCGCGTACGCGAGAAGGGCAGTTGCAAGTCGAAATGGCGCAACTGAAGTATCTTCTGCCACGGCTCGCGGGTGCAGGTAAATCGATGTCACAGTTGGGCGGCGGCATCGGTACGCGTGGGCCGGGTGAAACGAAACTTGAGACCGACCGCCGGCGCATTCGCGGCCGCATCGAGCAGGTGCAAGAACAGGTCGAGAAGGTCCGCCGTATTCGCAGGCAGCAACGGCAACGCCGGGAATCAGTTCCGGTGCCGACGATCGCACTTGTGGGGTACACGAATGCCGGGAAAAGTACGCTCTTTAACGCGCTAACGCATGCTGGTGTACTCGAGTCCGCACGGTTGTTCGCGACGCTCGATCCGAAACTGCGGGCCATCGAGTTGCCATCCCGTCGCCGCGTCTTGCTGTCGGACACGGTCGGATTTATTCGCAACTTGCCGCACACGCTTATCACCAGCTTTCGGGCGACGCTTGAGGAGGTGGAGCGAGCAGAAATTCTGCTGCATGTTCGCAATGCGGCGAGCGAGTCCTCTGACGATCAAAAGGCGGAAGTGGAAAAGGTGCTCGCGGAACTGGATGCGAAGCAGACGCGGCGTATTGAAGTGTGGAACAAGATTGACCTGCTGCCGCAGCACGAGCGCGAAGGTTTGCTCTCTCGCGATGACATCGTGGCGGTTTCAGCCCGCGATGGGATTGGACTGGAACGATTGCTGGTGCGCATCGACGCCGAGTTGGTGGCGGACCCGCTGGTCGACGACGTTTTCGCGATTCCTCAATCTGAGGGCCGTGTGCTTTCGGCACTCGAAGCGGGGGCAATTATTTTGCATCAGCGCTTCGCGGAGGATATGGTTTATCTCGCAGTACGCGGCCCACAGTCGTTGATAGACCGATACCAAAGATATCGCGCGCATGCGGAAAAGAAAACGGGCCGCGCAGCAGGGTAGTGGTTCCTGCGTACGCGGCTCGTATTGGCCCTGAACCGGACCAGGTGTTGTTGTGAGTTTAGACCGTTTCGCTTGCGAGTCAAGTAAAAGATTCGTTAAAGCGGTCCTGCGGTAAGTCGGCTAACGCACTGAAATGACTGCACATTTAATGTATGCTGCCGTTGACACTGAGCACAGGATTTGTTAAAAATAAGGGTTGCCTCAGCCACCCTAAGCCCCTGCAATAAAAGCCCAAAAACTGGTTAACAGATGGAAATTCTGCAACAAATAGGTCAACTTGTGCTCGGTTCCATACCGACCATGGTGTTGTTCCTTCTCCTCTTACTTTGTTATCGAATTCTGGTGCACGCGCCGCTCATCCGGTTGCTGGCGCAGCGCCGCGAACAGACCGAGGGCGCGATGGAAAAGGCCAAAGAGGCCATCGCGGCGGCGGAAGCCAAGACCGCAGCATATGAAGAGCAGTTGCGTGCTGCGCGGAAAAGCGCCCAGGCGGCGCGTGAAGGCCGCTTGCAGCAGTGGAATCTGGAGCAAGAAAACGCATTGATTGCCGTTCGTCAAACCGCACAGGAACGCGTGCATCAGGAGCGAATCGAGATAGAGAAGAGCACAGAGGAGTCGCGCCAGGCAATTGAGGCTGCGAGTCATCAACTGGCGGCTCAGATCGTGGCGCACTTGCTCTCGCCATCGGGTACCCAGCCGGAGCGTGCGCATTGATGCGGCGAATGATTGGGAAATGCTCGAGATTTGCGCTCATGTTTTTTGCATTTGCATTGACCTTTGTCGTGATCCAGACGGGTCGTGCGCAAGAACAGCATCCTGCAGGGAAAGCCGCTTCTAATGCTTCTAATTCAGTGGAGCGCAAGGAAGCCGTCCCGGAGCAGCAAGATGAAACGGCCGCGTATCGCCACTCGCCGGTGGTTCAGGCAGTGGGGCGGAAGCTGGGCTTGCAGCCGGAGGGCGCGGCGCGCTTGTTTGAATTCATCAATTTCGCAGTGCTCGCCATCGGGGTGTTGTGGTTTTTAGTCAAAGCATTGCCGCGCGCCCTTGGGGCACGCAGCGAAAAGATTTCCAGTCAGCTGATCGAGGCGCGGACTGTCACCGAAGACGCAAACCAACGATTGAGCAATGTCGAGCAGCGGCTATCGCAACTCGATGAGGATCTGGCGTCGATCCGCGCGCAAGCGGAGGAAGAAGTTCGCCGGGACGAAGCACGCCTAAAAGAGCAACTGGAGCTTGAGAAGAAGAAAATCATTGCTGCGGCAGAACTCGAAATTCAGTCAGCGAGTGCCCACGCGCAGCGCGACTTGAAGCAGTATGCTGCCGCGCTGGCGATTGAGCAGGCGGCGCGGTCGTTGAATCTGACTCCCGAAACCGACCGTGCTCTGGTCGAGAATTTCGCTGCCAGTCTGGGTAGTAAGCGGGAGCAGAACTGATGTCGGTTTTCTCCAGCCGCTACGCGCGCGCTTTTGCCGATGTGGTTGCCTCCGCAAACCTCGATGCAGCGAGCGCTCTGCAGCAGCTGGAGGCATTTTCCGCTGCTTTTCACGCCAACCGCGATTTGCGAGAAGTGCTGGAGGATCCGTCTGTCACCATCCCTGAGAAACTGCGAGTGATCGACGCAATCACCGCGAGAATCGGCGGAAGCGAGGGCATGCCCCGCCAAGTGCGGAATTTCCTGGCGGTGCTGATGCAGAACGACCGCCTGCGAGCCATCGATGAGGTGCTAAGCGATTTCAGCGCAGTGAGTGACGCTCGACTTGGCGTGCAGGAGGCGGAAATCAGCAGCGCGCGCGAATTGGACGAGGGCGAGCGAACGCAGATGGAGGCGCAGGTCGCAACACTGGCCGGGGGTAGAGTCCGCGCGAAGTACACCCGCGATGCAAGTCTGCTAGGCGGGGCGACGGTGCGGATCGGCACCACGGTATATGACGGATCGATTCGCGGACAGCTTGAGAAGTTGAAGCAAGTGTTGAGTGCCGGGTAGGCGCAGTGCGCCCGTTCCCGTACAAGATTTGACTAAGGAAGCAGAGTAGCGATGGCGCAAATCAAGGCAGATGAGATTACCCAGATACTGCGCGAGCAGATTGAAAATTTTGAATCGCGTGTTCAAGTGGACGAAGTAGGCACAGTGATCACGCTGGGCGATGGCATCGCGCGCCTGCATGGTCTGGATAAAGTCATGGCGGGCGAAATGTTGGAGTTTCCCCACGGCGTTGCCGGGCTCGCGATGAATTTGGAAGAGGACCAAGTCGGCTCAGTACTGCTTGGCGATTACACCGAGATCAAGGAAGGCGACACGGTAAAGCGTACCGGCAGAATTATGAGCGTGCCGGTAGGCGACGCGATGATCGGGCGCGTCGTGAATGCGCTGGGTCAGCCCATCGATGACAAAGGACCGGTCGGAACGACCATGACTTTGCCCGTGGAGCGGCTCGCTCCGGGCGTTATCGACCGTCAGCCAGTTCGCGAGCCGATGGCCACCGGGTTGAAGGCCATCGATACGATGATCCCGATCGGCCGCGGCCAGCGCGAGTTGATCATTGGCGACCGCCAGACAGGGAAAACGGCTGTGGCGCTCGATACCATCATCAACAGCGCGAAAAATAATCTGATCTGCATCTATTGCGCTGTCGGGCAGAAGCGCTCCTCGATTGCGCAGGTCGTGCAGACTCTGAATGAGTATGGCGCCATGGCATACACCATCGTGGTCGCAGCGTCTGCTTCGGAGCCGGCCCCAATGCAGTTCATTGCGCCGTATGCGGCGACGGCCATCGGCGAATTTTTCCGCGATTCAGGCCGGCATGCACTGGTGATTTACGACGATCTCTCGAAGCATGCTGCGTCTTATCGCGAAATCTCATTATTGCTGCGCCGTCCTCCGGGTCGCGAAGCCTATCCGGGAGATGTGTTTTATCTTCACTCGCGGCTGCTTGAGCGCTCCGCGAAGCTGAACGACAAGCTTGGGGGCGGTTCTCTAACGGCTCTGCCGATCATCGAGACGCAGGCGGGTGACGTCTCGGCCTACATTCCGACCAATGTCATTTCCATCACGGACGGTCAGATATTCCTCGAGACCGATCTGTTCAATTCGGGAGTTAGGCCGGCGGTGAACGTAGGTCTTTCTGTAAGCCGCGTCGGATTCTCAGCGGCTATTAAAGCGACGAAACAAGTAGGTGCCACATTGAAGCTCGATCTTGCGCAATATCGCGAGCTTGCGGCGTTCTCTCAGTTTGGTTCCGATCTGGACAAGGTTACGCAGAACCAGTTGAACCGCGGGCAGCGACTGACAGAAATTTTGAAACAGCCGCAGTTTCAGCCGCTGACAGCGGCCCAGCAGGTCGTCATTGTCTTTGCCGGTACGCAGGGCTTGCTTGATGATTTGAAGATCGATTCCATCCGCGCGTTTGAAGACGGTTTGCATCTGTACATGGATTCGGCGCAGGGCGCGATTCGGAACGACATCACCACCAAGAAGGCTCTGGATGACGATCTGAAGAGTCGGCTGACCGCTGCAATTAAGGAATACAAACAAACTTTTATCCGCGACACTCCAGACGCCCAGGTAAAAACAGCCACAACCGCCTCAACGAAGAAGGTTGAGAAACAAATCGAAAAAAAGCCCGATGAGAAGCAGGCCGCAAAAGAACCCGCGGGAGCGACCGCTTAGCCGATGGCGAACGTACTCGATTTACGGCGGCGTATCCGCAGCGTAAAAAACACGCGGCAGATTACCAAGGCCATGAAGATGGTCTCGGCCGCGCGTTTGCGTCGCGCGCAGGAGCGCGCGATAGCTGCGCGTCCGTACGCGCAAATGCTGATCAGCGTATTGAAGTCTCTGATGCAACGCATCGAACTGGTCGATCCTGATTCGGGGGAGATCCGGCATCCGTTGCTCGTGACGCGCGAAGAAAAGCACGTTCTGTTCGTTGTTGTTTCTGGGGAGAAGGGATTTGCTGGGGCTTTCAACGCCAATATCATGAAGGCAGCGCACCGCTTTCTCGACGAGAAGAAGGACATCGACATCGATCTCGAGCCGATCGGGCGAAAAGGGCGGGACCTGTTTCGTAAGCGGTATCCCGTGGCAGAGTTGCAGCGCCCTGGAACAGAAGACGGCGAGAACATCATCGAGTGGATGCAGCGCGGCGATGATACCGGGGAGCCTCGTCCGCAACGTGAGCGCACGGGACCGATTGAAGTGACTGGCGATCATCCTGGCATGTTCGAGAATTTGTCTTTCGGCAGGTTGAATGACCTGACTCGCGAAATCTGTGAGCGTTATGCACACCAGGAGATCGACGCAGCCTATATCGTATACAACGAATTTGCTTCAGTGATCTCGCAGCGCGTGGTGGTCGAGCGCATCCTGCCCATTACTGAGGTGGGAAAATTTGTCGTCGCGGCCGAAGCCGTACCGACCCAGGAAGAACGCGAGCGTGCGGGCAGGGCGGCCACCACGGCCGGCATCAGCCTGCAGGACCCTGACACGAAGGAAATCGACGAGGAAGCCAAGAAGTTCGGCACCGCGGAGGTCGATTACATTTATGAGCAGCCGCCTCGGGAGTTATTGAACAGCTTGCTGCCCCGCTACGTCGCTTCACACCTGTACCATGCGCTGCTGGAGTCAGTAGCCTCAGAACACGCCGCCCGCATGACGGCAATGGATTCTGCGACGAATAATGCTGCAGACATGATCGAAAGCTACACATTGCAAATGAACCGCGTGCGCCAAGCGGCGATTACGCGAGAGATTATTGAAATCGTGAGCGGCGCCGCGGCTTTGTAACCGCCGCTGTTACGTATTCGGGGACGAGAAAAATAAATGGCTGAAAATATTGGAAGAGTGGTTCAGATTGCGGGCCCCGCAGTCGACATCCAGTTTGAAGAAAAGAGCATACCGTCGATTTACCAGGCGCTGCGCATCGTGAGCGAAGGTTTCGATGTTCCCACGCCGATCAGTGTCATCGTCGAAGTGCAGCAGCATATTGGGGAGGGCCGCGTTCGTTGTGTCGCGATGGAAGCGACCGAGGGCATGGTCCGCGGCATGAAGGCCATCGACACGGGTGGGCCAATCACCGTTCCTGTGGGTCGTGAAACGCTCGGACGTGTATTGAATGTCATCGGCGAGCCCGTCGATCAACTTGGCCCGGTGAATGCCAAAGAGAGGCGCCCGATCCATCGTCAGGCTCCCGCATTCGACGAGCAATCGACGTCAGAAGAGATGTTCGAGACTGGCGTAAAAGTCATCGATCTGATCCAACCATTCCTGAAGGGTGGAAAGATCGGTCTTTTCGGCGGCGCGGGCGTGGGGAAGACCGTCATTATTCAGGAACTGATCAACAACGTGGCGTCGAAGCACGGTGGCTTCTCTGTGTTTGCCGGGGTCGGCGAGCGCACGCGCGAGGGAAACGATCTTTGGCTCGAATTTCAGGAATCCGGCGTGATTGATTTGAATGATCGCTCAAAGTCAAAAGCCGCCTTGATCTACGGTCAAATGACCGAGCCGCCCGGTGCTCGCCTGCGCGTCGCCCTGTCTGCTTTAACAGTTGCGGAATATTTTCGCGACGAAGAGGGCGCAGACACGCTGCTGTTTATCGACAATATTTTTCGTTTTACGCAAGCCGGGTCTGAAGTTTCGACACTGCTGGGCCGCATGCCTTCAGCGGTTGGCTATCAGCCAAACCTCGCCACCGAAATGGGCGAGTTGCAGGAACGAATTACCTCGACGAAGAGCGGTTCTGTGACATCCGTTCAGGCTGTCTACGTGCCCGCCGACGATTTGACGGACCCGGCGCCGGCCACGACCTTTGCCCACCTTGACGCGACGACCGTGCTCTCTCGCCCGCTTTCGGAGCTTGGGATCTATCCCGCCGTCGATCCTCTCTCTTCGACATCGCGCATTCTCACGCCACGCGTCGTCGGCCAGGAACACTACGATGTGGCGCAGGGTGTGAAGCGCATCTTGCAGCGTTACAAGGATCTGCAGGACATCATCGCAATTCTCGGCATCGATGAGCTTTCAGAAGAAGACAAGCTAACCGTATCGCGTGCCCGCAAGGTGCAGAAGTTTCTCTCGCAGCCGTTCCATGTTGCGGAACAGTTCACCGGAATTCCTGGCGCGTACGTCAAGATCGCGGACACGGTCC
>JBBPYY010000027.1:0-22516 GCA_038199445.1 Terriglobales bacterium
GCTGGTCGGCAAGGGCATCACCTTCGACAGCGGCGGCATCTCCATTAAACCCTCTGAAGGTATGGAGAAAATGAAATCCGACATGGCCGGCGGCGCCGCCATGATCGGCGCGATGCGCGCCATCGCCCAGCTCAAGCCCGCTGTCAAAGTGATCAGCATCGTCTGCGCCAGCGAGAACATGCCCAGCGCCACCGCGCAGAAACCCGGCGACGTTCAGGTCGCCGCTTCGGGCAAAACCATCGAGATCATGAACACCGACGCCGAAGGCCGCCTCGTCCTCGCCGACGGCATCTGGTACGCGAAGCAGCTTGGTGCAACTCACCTGATCGACGCCGCCACGCTGACGGGCGCTTGCGTCGTCGCCCTCGGGGTGATCAACGCCGGCGTCTTTTCCAACGACGAAGACGCCTACGCCCACTTCAACCAGGCCCTCAAGCGTTCCGGCGAAAAATTCTGGCGACTGCCCTGCACCGACGACTACAAGGAAGACATCAAGAGCAGCATCGCCGACATCATGAACACTGGCAAGACCCGCTGGGGCGGAGCGATCACCGCCGCCATGTTCCTCAAAGAATTCGCCGAAGACACTCCATGGATTCACCTCGACATCGCAGGCGTCGCATGGACCGAGGAAGCGAAACCCTGGATGGCAAAAGGCGCTTCTGGAGCCGCGGTCCGCAGCATCGTCGAATGGGTGCGCAGCTACGACAACGAATAATCGTCCAGAAATAGGGCGGCACTCATTCGGGGCCGCCCTTTCCGACGAAGCTACTGCACTGTGATGGTCAACGCCGCAGAAGTAGATGCGTTGTAGTTCGCATCCCCGCTGTACTGTGCTGTAACTTGATGCACCCCGGGGTTCGAAACATTGGTTACCTTACTGTTGCCCGAACCGCACCCACTGACAGCGAACATCGTCGACCCAATCAGGAACAGCAGCACAGCCATCGGCCAGCGGCGGCGACGCGTCGGCAACATCAGCGCAAAACACGCCAGTGTCGCGACGCCGCCTCCCCCAATCCATCCCAGCGTCGATGCGACCGTATGTATCGTCGTAGGAGTCGCCGCCGGCAAAATATTCGTACTAAACGTAGCCGTCGCTGTTCCCCCGCCCACTGAAGAGACCGCCACCGTCGCGATGGAGGTTGTGCCGTCGAGGAACGTGACTGTGCCGGTGGGCGCTATACTTCCGCTCGCCCCGGTGACTGCCGCGGTCAGCGTGATTTTGCTCACGCCGGTCCCGGACAGCGTCTTCGAATCCGACGTCACCACCGTCGTCGTATTGATCGAAGGCGCTGGAGTCACCGTCACGCTCACCGCGTTGGAATCCTGCGCGGCGAAGGCAGCATCGCCACCATATTTTGCCGTAACCGTGTATGTGCCGGTTGGCAGCGTTGTGATTGTGATCGTTGCCACGCCAGCCGCCGATACAGTCCCGTTGCCGACGGTCAAGCCGTTGCTGTTCACAAACGCGACGAACCCCGTCGGCGTGCCACCTTTACCCGTCACTGCCGCAGTCAGAATCACGCTTGAGCGCTGAATCGATGTCGTCGGAGTTACGGTCAGCACTACGGAGGACGCAGTGTTTCCGTTGGCAGAGGTCCATTGATTCACGAGGTTCGCCACGTTGACTGAGCCCAAGCCTGTCGCCTGATCGTATCCCGCCCCGGCCTGAAAACTCGCCGCCGCCGTGCCGTATCCGAGCTCCCCGGGAACGGCGTTATTGCCTACCGTTACGTCGTTGAAAATACAGTTCGCCGCCGGCACTCCCGACTGGTTTGACCCATTGCACACCGCATAGTTCTGCGAGGCAGCCAGCGTGTAGATGCTCCTGTGCGCATCCCCTTGACGAGCTCCTACTTTCTGAACGACCAGGGCCATAATTCCGGCAAACGCAGGCGTCGACGCCGAAGTTCCAGCTATTCCACCCAGTTGGAACTGATTGGTTGTGGGATCTGGCACGCAGTCTGTGTCTCTAATGCAAACCACATAAAAGTCGTGACCCGCAGCGGTCAGCGAAACGTCCGGCAGATAACGATGGTCCGCCGATGGAATCCCGGGGATCGCCAGCTTTTGAAACGATGGTTTTGGAATGAACTGGCTCGCGCCACCGCCCGCTGCGAACAGATTCGCGTTTGCAGCGAGACATCCCGTTACTGAACCGGTCGTCGCCGTGGGGCATGCCTCATTCCATGCATTTTCAGGAATATAACCGAGAGCGCTCAGAAATGGCGTCGGCGAATTACCCGCCGCACTCGATGCGTTCCAGTACTGCGCATAGTTGGCGCAATTCAGCGTAAAACCGTCTGCGGCAATGGTGCAGCCTTCATTGAATTCGGTCCCGCCCACCGCAATCGTGAAAGGCGAAGACGCAAGAAAATTCACCGACGGGGCCGCGTTCGCGCCCGTCGCACTCGCTGTGGCCGGATCTGCACAGCCGGATGCTCCGGAATCACCCGAGGACACCAGATAGGTTATGCCTTGAGCCGCGGCCTGCGACGCCAGCGACGAAACGGCGTCGGCGTCCGCCTGGGTAGCTCGTCCTTCGCAGGCTCCGAAGCTCTCGGTCATTACGTCGGCAAGATTGTTGTCGATGACGAACATTTCGGACAAGTCAACGCCGTCCGCGGTATTTGTGCTTTTTGAAACCACAAACTCTACCGCCGCGCCCGGCGCAATCGCAGACGACCACTCATTATCGAGCAATGCCTCATCCCGCTCTCCACAATCCGCTTGAGTCGTACAAGGAACGCTAACCGAAGCAAGAACACCGGGGTCAGGTCCGTTCAACACGGTGGAATTACTGCCGGTGCCAAGACTAGAGGAGATAAAAATCTTACGGAAGTTCGCCAGCGTCGCTGGATTGATGTTGCTGCGACCGACCACCGCAATCGTCTTTCCACTGCCCGTCACACCTTGGCTATAGACCGTCTGGATGTTGTATATGGCCGCATAATCCGCCGGTGCCAGCCCGTGTTGCTGGTTTTTAGTATCAAAGGTGATCGCCGGCCGCGAACCAGCATCCCCCATTGTCCCCGTCACCTGTCCCGCCACATTTGTGTGCAGCGGCCTGCTCCTGAAGTCGTTCAGGGAACGCACAGCATCTACCACCGGAGCCAGCGCAGCGGGTATCGCCAGCGTCGTCGCATTCGCGATGTGCGCTTCGCCGCTCAGAGAATACTGGTGCATCGACGTATGAAACGCGCTCGCAACCTGCTGCGCGTTCCCTGAGAACTCGATAAAGCCGCGCCCATTCGCAACGTGCTCAACCTTAAAACCCTGCGACTCCAGCCAGCCCGTGACCTGCTGTATGTCCGCATCCGCCACGCCAAACCTTGCGCCAAATTCCTGCGGTGTCAGCCAACGGTGGAAGCTCGGCGCAGAAGGATTTTGCTGGTCGGCGAGCAACCGCGCCAATGCCTGTTGCTGCGCGTCGCTGCGCTTCAAAATCAGCGTCATACGGTCCAGCGGGAGCGTGTCTTCGACCGGTCCTTGATCGACCGCCCTGGCAATCATCGGAGGCACCTGATTGTGCAGCGGTGCCAGCTTCGTGTTGTCCACGGCTTCGGTGATTCGGGCTAGAGGGCGGGCAAATTCATTGGATTGGGCCAACACATTAGTTGAGGACAAGGGAGCGAAAAGGAATGCAAGAAGCGCCGCAGCGAAGAAGAAAACGGGAAACCGTCGCATGGAACCTTCGATTGAACGAGATTGTCTGACTGTTATCGCAAAACAGGACGGAGAGTGCTCCTTGAGAGACGCGAGAAGGTCTCGCGCCGTGAGCGCACTTTCGAAACGATTGAGTAGAGCCAGAATGCTACGCAGAATAGCAAACTGGCCCCGTGATGCGACATTGTTTTCTGTCCGTACCATCGCTTTTCCACAATCGCCGTCCCATACTTGAACAATCCCCACTAAACCGCTCAAATAAAACAGTTTAAATTTCCCCGAAAATGACAGTGAAAGGCTCGCAACTTGATATGATTAATAGAGTGAATGTATTTCAGTTGCGCCCCGTAGCCCTACGCAACTCTAAGCGTCTCGACTGAGAGCTAAGCCCTTTAGTTTCAAATATGGGCCCCGTAAGTCCTTTATTATCAGATATGGGCCCTGTAGGGGACCTCGTAAGTCCTTTCGTTCATATATGAAGGCATAAAGGGGTAGGGGGGTACCCCTACCGTCAGAGGGTATAACGGCCAACGTCCAGCACGCGAGCTGCGACCTTTCGCTTCAAAGCAATGGTGTCTACCACCTCGGCCTTCGCCAGCCGGCGAACGATCGCAAGCTGTGTCCGCTGCATGTCACCTTCGGCCACAGCAGCGACCACCTTGCGCGCGGCAGCTTCGATGATCTGAAACGCCTCTGACGCATAGATGCGCGTCATCGCCGTTGCCTGGGCCGCGGCACGCTCGCCGCCACGCGCGTGCAGCTTGTGCGCGCGCAGCAGACAGCTCTCGATGCCATAAACCTGGATGACCATGTCCGCGATGGCTGCCATCACTTCCTGCTGGTCGGCGAGCGCCTGCATGTATTTCTGCGAAGCCGTGCCGGCAACGAACAGCGTCATCTTCTTCGCATTCGCCAGCAGCTTGTACTCTGCCGCGAACGCATCGTCCGACTCCTCGCTCGGCGAGGGGCTAGACATCACTTCGTCCATCAGTTTCTTGATCGCCGGCAACAGAGCTAGCTGGCCCGACACTGCACGCTTCATCAACCAGCCGGTAATGATCATGCGGTTGATTTCGTTCGTGCCCTCGAAGATGCGGTTGATGCGCGAGTCGCGATACGCGCGCTCCGCCGGATATTCCTCAACGTAACCGTAGCCGGCATAAATTTGCACGATATGGTCGACCACCATGTCGAGCATTTCTGAGCCAGCAACTTTAAGAATGGAGCACTCGACGGCATATTCCTCAATCCGCTTCTGAATGTCTTTCGCAGCGGTTGCTGACGTCTTGTCGATGTCCGCCAGCGCCGCATCGATCGCGCCGACGCAGCGATACGCCATCGACTCAGCCGCATAGATACCGGTCGCGCAATCAGCCAGCTTCTCCTGAATCAGTCCGAACTCTGAGATCGACTTGCCAAACGCTTTCCGCTCCTTCGCATAGCGAACCCCGTGCGTCAGCGAAGTGCGGGCGCCACCAACACACGCCGCACCCAGCTTGAATCGCCCGATGTTCAGAATGTTGAACGCGATGTGATGTCCTTTGCCGATTTCGCCCAGTACGTTTTCAACCGGCACTTTGCAATCGGTCAGGATCAAAGGACATGTAGACGAACCGCGGATGCCGAGCTTATGCTCCTCCGCGCCAACCGCAAATCCCGGGGTATTGCGCTCGATCAGAAATGCAGTGAACTTCTCCCCATCGATCTTCGCGAAGACGGTAAAGATGTCTGCGAAGCCGGCATTGGTAATCCACATCTTCTCGCCGTTCAGGATGTAGTGCTTTCCATCCGGCGCCAACACCGCTTTGGTCCGCGCATTCATCGCGTCCGATCCAGAGGAGGATTCAGACAACGCATACGCACCAATCCACTCGCCCGTTGCAAGCTTCGGCAGATACTTCTTCTTATGCTCTGCGGTTCCGTACCAGACGATCGGGAGCGTGCCAATGCCGACGTGCGCCGAGAACGCGACCGAGAAGCTGCCTGACTTGCCGATATTGTCCGCGATGATCGCCGAGGTGACCTTATCCATTTCCAGGCCGCCGTATTCTTCCGGCACATCGACCGACATCAGCCCAAGTTCGCCAGCATGGAGAAACAGCTTGCGGACCACGTCGAAGTTCTTGTGCTCAATCTCATCCGCGGCAGGCAACACTTCTTGATTGGCAAACTCGTCGGTCGTCTGCGCAATCTGCCGCTGCTCATCAGAAAAGTCTTCCGGTGTAAAAACATCCGCCGGCTGCAAATCTTCGATCAGAAAACCGCCACCCGCCACACGCTTGGTGGTTGCTTGGGGAACTGCGATAGTCGCCATGATGAAACTCCTCTACGAACGAGCTTTGTTAACTTGACCGCAGTCCGAACCGCACTGGCAGTTTTTAGTTCTGCAAATTCTCGAAAATTCCAGCAGCGCCCATGCCGCCGCCGACACACATCGTTACCAAACCGTATCTCGCTTTTCGGCGCTTCATTTCCTGCAAGATGGTCGCGGTCAGTTTCGCGCCGGTGCAGCCGAGCGGATGACCGAGCGCAACCGCTCCGCCATTCACGTTGATTTTCGCCGGGTCGAGCTTCGCTTCTTTGATTACCGAAAGCGCTTGTGCCGCGAACGCCTCGTTCAGCTCAATCAGGTCGATGTCATCGAGCGTCAGGCCGGCAAGCTTCAGCACTTTTGGAATCGCGTAGACAGGACCAAGGCCCATCTCTTCCGGGTTATAACCCGCGGTAGCAAACGCAACGAAGCGCGCCATCGGCGCGATGCCGAGTGCCCTTGCCCGGTCGGCGGACATGACAACGCTCGCTGCCGCACCATCGGAGGTTTGTGAAGAATTGCCAGCGGTCACAGTGCCGCGAGCATGAAACGCTGGCCGCAACTTCGCCAGCGCGTCCATCGAAGTCTCAGCGCGCGGACCTTCATCTACCTTGAATTCACTCTCGCGTTTGTTCAGTTTCGCGCCCTTACCATTCGGCGATGCATGTGCAACATTCACGGTTACGATTTCATCCGCAAACCGCCCAGCCGCAATTGCAGCCAACGCTTTCTTGTGGCTGTTCAACGAAAACTCGTCCGCCGCTTCGCGCGTAATGTCGAACCGCTTCGCGAGACGTTCTGCAGTCAGCCCCATCGAAAGATAGGAACCGGGCCAGTTCTCGGTAAGCCATGGATTCGCAGAAACCTTGTTGCCGCCCATCGGGACCATGCTCATGCTCTCAGTTCCGCCAGCGACGATGACCTCCGCTCCGCCACCGCGAATGCGTTCCGCGGCCAATGCAATCGCTTGCAAACCTGACGCGCAAAAACGATTCACGGTCATCGCGGAAACTTCTACCGGAAGTCCTGCACGCATCGATGCAATGCGAGCAACGTTCATTCCCTGCTCCGCTTCCGGCATCGCGCAACCGAGAATCACGTCTTCAATCTCGCGTCTATCGAGCTGGGGCACACGGTCGAGCGCGCCGCTGATCGCGATCGCGCCTAGATCATCCGGTCGCGTCGAGCGCAACGATCCTTTGCCCGACTTCCCAACCGCGGTACGTACCGCGCTGACGATCACTGCTTCTCTCATTGCTACTCCTGATCCAATTTCTTGTTAATTCCTCAGCGGTTTGCCGGTCTTCAACGTGAAAGCGATCCGCTCCTGCGTTTTCTTTTCACCGCACAACGACAGGAACGCTTCCCGCTCCAGATCAAGCAGATATTGTTCCGACACAGGCGTTCCCGCGGGAACCTTGCCCCCCGCCAGAACATTTGCTACCCAGTTCGCGACTTTCTGATCGTGCTCTGAAATGAATTCACCCTCGCGCATCAGGTAAACGCCAAGCTTCAACGTCGCCAGCACGCTCTCACCCGGCGCCGGAACATCGGTGCGCATCACCGGAGCCGCATACCCAGAATCAGCCAATCCCCGCGCGCGCTCCTTTGCATCGCTCAACAACCGCTCGCGATTCATGGTCACGCGATCGCCCTCGCGGAGAAATCCTAGCGAGCGCGCCTCGGCAACCGAAGTCGAGACCTTCGCCATCGCGATGGTTTCGAAATTCTTCTTCATCGCCTCCATCAATTCGACGGACTCGCCGCGTCCATCGGGCCGGATGCTCTGGGCCGCCTCGACTGATCGCAGCGTCATCTCTTTGCAGCCACCACCGCCGGGAACAAGTCCGACGCCAGTTTCGACCAGACCCATGTAAAGCTCCGCATGCGGCTGCCGTGCGGCGGAGTGAAGATTGATCTCCGTCCCACCGCCAAGACACATGCCATACGGCGCAGAAACAACTGGCCGCGCGCAGAACTTAATCGCCTGTGTCATGTTCTGGAAAGCGCGGATTTCCATGTCAACGTCATCCCACTCGCCCTCTTGAATGCCCAGCAGCAGCTGCATGATGTTGGCGCCGACTGAGAAATTTCCCGCATCGCCGGTAATCACAAATGCGTCGAAGTTCCGCATCGCTTCACTGTTCGGCTTCAGAGTCTGCGTGATGAAGCTGACAATATCGCCGCCGAGCGCATTCATCTTCGTGGTGAACTCGATGCACGCAACGCCGTCGCCTAAATCGATCAGCGACGCGCCCGGATTCTTCTTCACAACACCGTGCGCTTTCTTAATCACAGAAACCGAGGAGACACCCTCCGGCACTTCCACCGGTCGATACTCGCCGCTGAGCACGTCAAAATACAGTCGTCCCGACGGAACGCTGGCGTCGTCTTTGTACCAATGCGTATGACCTGCGGCCAGCAAACACTCTGCGTTCGCGGCGACAGGTTTACCTTCCGCCTTCATCTTCTCAACCGTCTCGCGCACACCGGCCGCATCCCACATCTCAAACGGGCCAAGCTCCCAATTGAAACCGGTCTTCATCGCACGGTCGATCTCAACAATCTCGTCAGAAATTTCAGGGATGCGATTCGCTGCGTAGGTCCACAACTCTGTCATCACCGGCCAATAGAACGCAGCAGCCTTATCTTTCTTCGCGTCGCCGTGGACCAACTGCTTGATGCGCTCCGGCAACGACTCCATATTTTTCGCCATCTCCAGCGCAGGAAACTTTGGCCTAGTCGCCGGCTTGTACTCAAGCGTGTGCCAATCCATGATCAGGCGCTCTTCCTGGCCTTCGGCGTTCTTCTGTTTCTTATAAAAACCCTGCTTCGTCTTATCACCGAGCCACTTATTGTTCAGCATGGTGGCAATAAAATCTGGTAGCACGACATCTGCTCTTTCGTCGCCGATGTCTTGCGCCTGCGCGGCAAAGTTCTTCGCCACGTGCGCCAGCACATCCACTCCGACCAAGTCTCCCAGGCGAAATGTTCCCGTTTTCGGCCACCCAAGTGCAGATCCGGTGAGCGCATCCACCTCTTCAATGCTCAAATCCTGCTGCTGCATGATGCGGATGACGTTGCTCATCGAGAACGTGCCGATGCGGTTGGCGATAAAGTTTGGCGTGTCCTTGGCCCGCACAATCGCTTTGCCTAATCGCTGATCGCCAAAGTGCGCAACCGCCGCGATAAGCGCAGGATCGGTGTCAGGAGTCGGAATGATCTCGAGCAATCGCATGTAGCGCGGCGGATTGAAGAAGTGCGTTCCAAACCAGCGGCGACGAAAATCTTCGGGCATGCCTTCGGCGATCTTGGCCACGGGCAACCCACTCGTATTCGTCGTGAGGATCGTGTCTGTGCGCCCCGCCGTGCGCAGCGCTTCGTCAACGCGCTTGAGCAGCGCCCGCTTGATTTCAAGATTCTCTGCGACCACTTCGATGATCCAGTCACAGTCGGCGATTAATTTGAGATCGTCTTCGAAGTTGCCGATTGTCACCAGCCGCGCGAGCGACGGCTCAAAGAAAGCAGCGGGCTTCGACTTCTTGAGCGCGTCGAACGCCCCCGAAACGATTGCATTCCTGGCGGCCTTATCGTCCGCGCCGGCGCCGTTCGGCACGATGTCAAGCAACACAACAGGGGTGCCGGAGTTCGCCAGATGCGCCGCAATCCGTGAGCCCATCGTGCCCGCACCGAGGACTGCAACTTTGCGGATTTGTTTTAAAGGCGTCCTTGTAGCGTGCGTAGTCGCAGGCGTGGGTGCAGTCGCTGTGCTCATCTGGATATGATGACTCCTCTGTTTGTGGAACGGACAGCAATGCCACGCCGGATAATGAATCCGGACATGAGCGAGGGAGATGTGATTCAGGTTCCAACGAGAGCATACTGAATGGCCATTCATTCGGTCAAGGAGATCGCAGCAGTGTCCGCTTTCGGCCACCGCTGTCCAGCTACGAACGAACCCGCCAGCACTGGAGAGCGCCGCATCGACGCGGAACATCTTTGATTTCGGCACGTATTGATCACAAAGCAGTTGGACGCCGACGTGCTGCTTTGACGCATGAAGCTGTCGTTTCCCACGATCGCGCTTCGCTAGGACTAGACCGTTTCAGAGGGAAGCACATGCTCCAGGAGATTCGTTATTCCATCCGACAACTGCTGCACGCCAAAGGCTTCGCAATCACGGCCATCCTCACGCTTGCCATCGGGCTTGGCGCGAATGCCACAATCTTTGCTCTTTTTTACTCAACGCTGATGCGTCCGCTGCCCTTCCCGCGCCCCAACCAACTCGTGCGCATAGAACGCTCCTATTCAGCCATCGGGCTGGCGCCTTCCTTGAGCGGAACCAAATTCCTCCTGATCCAGCGGGAAAACAAATCCTTCAGCAGCGTGGCCGCCTACGACCCTGGCCCAGGCAACATCAGCTTGATCGAACCCGGCGGCCCTGTCGCCCTTGCTGAGCTCCACACCAGCGCGGGCTATTTCTCCACTCTTGGCATGCCGCCAGTCCTCGGCCGTGAATTCTCCACTGACGACGTACGTCCACATGCCGCACCCGCAGTCATTCTCAGCTATGATGCGTGGCGCAATCACTTCGCCGCGAACCCGGCCATACTCGGCCAGACGGTCAAGCTCGGCGGCGAAAACTACACCATCATTGGCATCGCCGATTCTCGTTTCGTCCTGGAAGATAAAGTGGACGTCTGGCTGCCCATCCAGGCCCAGGAAGATGCCGCCGATCGCGCCAACCTCTACAATGTCATCGCAAGAATGAAGCCTGGCGTCACGCTCGCCGCAGCAAGCGCCGATCTGCAGCGCACCTACGGTGTATTCAAGCGCACCTATCCGGGCCTCGGCGACCCAGACGAAAGTCTCATCGCCCAGGACCTCCACGCGTCCATCGTGGGAAATATGAAAACCGCCTTGATCATCCTCATGGGAGCAGTATTCCTGTTGCTGCTCATCGTTTGCGCTAACGTGCTCTGCCTGCTGCTGGCCCGCGGCATCGCGCGCAAAACGGAACTCGCCATGCGCAGCGCGCTCGGCGCGTCGCCGCTCCGCATATTGCGTATGCTGCTCACGGAAAACCTGCTGCTTTGTATGATCGGCGGCGCGGCCGCAGTCGCCGTTGCCTTCGCGACTCTTCCCATGCTGGTCCACTTCAGTCCCATTGAACTGCCTGAATTCTCTCAATCTGCACTCAAAACTCCCATCATTCTCTTCGTTGCAGTCACAGGCCTCGTCTGCGCTGCGCTTTTCAGCTTCGTGCCTGCCCTGCAATCCCGCGGCGGCAAGCTCGACGAAGCTCTGCGCGGCGGCGGGTCGCGCTCCGTAAGTACGCGCAATCGTCCGCAGCAGATACTGGTCATCGGCGAAGTTGCAGTCTCCCTGCTGCTGCTGGTCTGCGCCGGCCTTCTCTTCTCCAGCTTCTGGCGCCTCATCCACGTCCCGCCCGGCTTCGATACCAGGAACGTCCTCACCTTCGATATGACTTTCACCGGGCAGGACGGCAGCAGCACCGAACGGCTTTCCTCTCGCGAGGAAACGCTCATCAACGACATCGAAGCGCTCCCCGGAGTTCTCGCTGCCGGGACTGCACCGAGCCTGCCAACCCAGCCCCATCCGGACTTGCCCTTCGATATCGTGGGCAGGCCCGCAGACGACAAAGACTCCAGGGGCGAAGCCGACATCAATATGGTCAGCCGCCATTACCTCCAATCTCTCGCCATCCCCGTTCTGCGCGGACGCGGGTTCGATAGCCGCGATACACACTCCTCCACGCCTGTCGTTCTCATCAGCCAGGCGCTGGCAAAGCGCTACTTTTCTACGCAGAACCCAATTGGCGAGCACATCCTGATCGGCCGCGTTATGGGCCCGCTGTTTGCAGATCCTCCGCGCGAAATCATCGGCGTAGTCGCAGACACCAAAGAAGAAGCGCTCGACCGGGCAGCGCCGCTGCTCCTGTATGAGCCAGTCAGCCAGGTGCCCGACGCAATGTCGCAACTCGCCAATGAAAAACTCGGCATCTCCTGGGTGGTGCGCACCGCCGCACCCGATCCTTCTCTAGCCGAGAACATTCGCAAGATATTCCAGCGTGATGTGCAACTCCCTCTCCTGCACGTCCGCACAATGGATGCGGTAGTCGCTAGATCGGTTTCCGCACAAAGATTCAGCGCCCTGCTCCTCGCCCTGTTCGGCGGCATCGCTCTGCTGCTCGGAGCAGCCGGACTCTACGCCGTCATGTCCCATAGCGTTCTGCGGCAGACCCGCGAAATCGGTGTGCGCATGGCCATCGGCGCTGGTCGCGCAGAGGTCCTTTTCATGGTGCTTCGTCAGGCAGGATGGCTTCTAATCATCGGCGTTGCCGTTGGCCTCGCGCTTTCTCTCGTCCTCACGCGCCTCATGCGATCCATGCTCTTCGGCGTCGTTCCCTACGATCCCCTCACCATCCTCTCCGTCTCAGCAATATTGATTTTCACTGGCTTCGTCGCCGCCTATCTGCCCGCTCGCCGGGCATCGCAAGTCGACCCCATGCAGGCACTACGAGCTGAATAGAAACGAGGGAATTTCCGATGGAAACAATCTGGCGGGATTTGCGATTCGCTCTTCGCCAACTGCGCAGCGCACCCGGCTTCGCCGTCACTGCGGTTCTCACGCTGGGGCTGGCCATCGGTGTGAATACAGCAATCTTCTCTCTGCTCGATCAAGCGTTGCTGCGCCTGCTGCCGGTGCGCGAACCGAAACAGTTGGTCCTGCTCCAAGGAACCGGGACTGCATGGAATGGCCGCACCTCAACTCACGGCGGTGCAATGGAGGCCTACTTTTCCTATCCCATGTACCGCGACCTGCGCGACAAGAGTCAGGCGTTCGACGGCCTGATCGCGACCGATCAAACGCAGGCAGGAGTTGCCTATAACAATCATTCTGAGATCGCCAACACCGAAATGGTCAGCGGCAATTACTTCGATGTCCTCGGCGTCCGCCCCGGTCTCGGCCGCATGCTTACGCAGCAGGATGATCTCACCAAAGAAGGCGCGCCTGTCGCTGTCCTCAGCTTTAACTTCTGGAAGAACCACTTCGCTTCCGATCCGAAGATCGTCGGCCAAGGCATCGCCATCAACGGCCACCCGTTTCAAGTGATCGGCGTCGCCGCGCCGGGGTTTAAAAGCGTCATCTGGGGGACGGCGGCAGACCTCTTCGTACCCATCACCATGAAGCCGCAAATCACACCGGGCTGGGACGATCTCGACCGCCACACCTCCCGCTGGATGAACATTATCGGCCGCCTGAAGCATGGTGAGTCCGCCGAGCAGGCACAGGCCTCGCTCGCTCCGCTGTGGCACGCCTTGCGGGCGGACGAACTTAAGGCCCTCGGCAAAACCTCACCGCGATTCGTAGACGATTATCTGACCAAGAGCCGCCTGGTGCTGCTCGACGGCGGGAAAGGTTTCTCCTACCAGCGGGACGATCTGCGCACTCCGTTGTTAGTCGTCATGGGAATGGTGGTGCTCGTCATTCTGATGGCTTCAGTCAATGTGGCCAGCCTGATGCTGGTGCGCGCCGCCGGCCGCACGCGAGAGTTTTCCATGCGCTATGCGCTCGGCGCAAAACGCTTCCGCATGATGCAACAACTCCTCATCGAAGGCCTGCTCATCGGCCTTACCGGGGGAGTTATCGCGTTGCTCATCGCACCTGCAGCCACTCACATGCTGCTCAGCCGCATGCCTGACAGTGGCAACGAGCCGATGTTCTCTGGCCAACTAGATACCCGTATCCTGCTGTTCAATTTCGCCGTCGCGGTCGCCGTCAGCGTCCTCTTCTCGCTGGCGCCTATCGTCCAGTTTTGGACGCCGGACCTGGTCGGCCCCATGAAATCTCAGTCCGCCGGCTCAACCGGGGGACGGCTCAACTTCCGCCGCATCATTGTCGGTCTGCAAATCGGGCTCAGCCTACTGCTCCTCGTATGCTCCGGTCTCTTCGTCCGCACGCTGCACAATCTCCGCACGGTCGACGTAGGCTTCGCCACCGATCACATCGTCCAGTTCGGCATTGATCCCGCGTATGCCGGGTACGCGCCCGATCAAGTCACTCCGTTGCACCAGCGCCTCCTCGACAATCTTGCCGGGCTTCCGGGCGTCAAAGCAGTGGCCGCCACCGACGACCCAGAACTCGCCAATGACGATGAAGGCAGCAATGTCAGCGTTGCCGGCTACACTCCGCGCGAAGACGAAGATCTCGACATCGAAGTCCCCGTCGTCACCACAGGCTATTTTGCGACCATGCAGATCCCGCTTTTGGCCGGCCGCAACTTCGCCGCCCAAGACGACATCGCTCACCCAAAGGTCGTTGTAGTCAACGAAACTTTCGCGAAGAAATTTTTCGGCTCGGCACAAAATGCCGTCGGCAAAATGATCGGAGAAGGGGATGGCGCCAAAGTAAAACTCGATACGCAAATTATCGGCGTCACGCGCGACACAATCCACCGCGGTGTCGGAGCCGATGTGAGGCTGACCGCCTACCAGCCGCTACTTCAGCAGAAACAACCGCGTGGACTGACCTATTATGTCCGCACCTTCACCCCGCCTGAGCAGGCGATGAACGGCATCCGCCAAACCGTCCAGGGAATCGACTCCAAGCTCGTGCCGGATACCATCCGCACGCTCGACTCTCAGATCGACGACAACATCAGCACTCAGCGCATCATCGCCCTGCTTGCCGTCGGCTTCGGCGTGCTCGCCACGCTGCTCGCCGCCATTGGACTCTACGGCGTGCTTGCCTACTCCACCACCCAGCGCACCCGCGAAATCGGCATCCGCATGGCGCTCGGCTCCGACCGCATGGGCGTCGTTAAACTGATGCTGTTCGACGTTCTGAAACTTGCCGGCATCAGTATTCTCATCACAATTCCCATCGCCCTGCTGCTCACTCGCGCTCTGAAAAGCCAGCTTTACCATGTATCCACATCCGACCCCGCAGTCCTCGCCGCCGTCATCGTCATCGTTGCCACCGTCGCCTTTATCGCCGCTGCCGTTCCCGCGCGACGCGCGGCTTCGATCGACCCCAGTAAAGCCCTGCGAGCCGAATAATCTCTCAATCACAACTGCTATCGCAAGTAGGAACAAATTCAGAGGAGATCGAGCAATGGAAGCAATTCTGCAGGACATTCGCTATGCAGTTCGCCAGTTGCGTCATGCGCCGGGCTTCACTCTCACTGCCGTGCTGACGCTAGCGCTCGCGATTGGCGCGAACACCGCGATCTTCTCGCTGCTCGATCAAGCACTTCTCCGCTTGCTGCCCGTCAATGACCCGCGTCAGCTCGTGGTCCTCCAAGGCACCGGCAAAGCATGGAACGGCAGCATCTCCATCAACGGTGGCGCTCAAGAAGCCTATTTTTCCTACCCGATGTATGAAGCTCTTCGCGACAAAAGCCAGGCTTTCGACGGCCTGATCGGCATGGACCAGGCCCAGGTCGGCATCTCACACGACAATCACTCAGATCTGGCCAACGCTGAACTTGTTACCGGCAACTACTTCAACGTGCTGGGAGTGCCGCCCGCAATCGGCCGCGTCTTCACCCAGGCCGACGATGTCGTCAAGAACGGCAGCCCCGTCGTCATCCTCAGCTTCAATTACTGGCGCAGCCACTTCGGCTCCAATCCTTCGGTCCTCAATCAAACCGTCTCAATCAATGGCCACCCATTCCAGGTTGTAGGCGTAGCTGCACCCGGCTTTCAGAGCGCCATCTGGGGCTCACCAGCGGACCTCTTCGTTCCCATGACCATGAAGCCACAGATCACGCTGGGCCTCGACGACCTCAACGATCGCCGTTCTAAATGGATGAACATTATCGGCCGGCTTAAGCCAGGCGAATCCGCCAAACAGGCCGAGGTCTCGCTCGCTCCCCTGTGGCACGCCGAGCGCGCCGACGAATTAAAAGCCATAGGAACGAAGAAGCCCCACTTCGTAGACGAGTACCTCGCCAAAAGCCGCCTGCTTCTGCTCAATGGCGGCGAAGGCTTCTCTTATCAACGTGACCAACTGCGCACTCCGTTGTTAGTCGTCATGGGGATGGTCGTCCTCGTTATCCTCATGGCTTCAGTCAATGTCGCTAGTCTCGTGCTCGTGCGCGCCGCGGCGCGCACCCGCGAATTTTCAATGCGTTACGCACTCGGCGCGAAACGTGGCCGCATGATCCAACAACTCGTAATCGAGGGGCTGTTGGTTGGGCTCACCGGCGGTGCCGCCGCGCTGCTCATCGCTCCCGCAGCGACACGGCTACTGCTCAGCCGCATGCCGTTGACCAATGGCGAGTCTACATTCTCAAGCCATCTCGACACTCGCATCCTGCTCTTCAACTTCGCCGTAGCCGCCGGCGTCAGCCTGCTCTTCTCGCTCGCTCCCGTCATGCAATTTTGGAAGCCCGATCTCGTGGGCCCAATGAAGAATCAGTCTTCGGGCTCGACAGGAGGAAGACTCAACTTCCGCCGCGTCATCGTCGGTCTGCAGATCGGCCTCAGTCTTCTTCTCCTCGTCTGTTCCGGCCTCTTCGTCCGCACGCTGCATAACCTGCGCTCTGTCGATGTCGGTTTTGCGACGGATCACATCGTCCAGTTCGCGGTCGATCCCGCTCTCGCCGGCTACCAGCCCGACGCCGTCGTTCCACTGCATAAGCGCATCCTCACCCAACTCTCCGGCCTTCCCGGAGTGCGTGCGGTCGCCGCCACCGACAACCCTGAGCTGACGGGCAACAATTCCATCAACAGCATCAGCATCGCGGGTTATACACCGCCAGAAGACGAGAGCATCTCTCCGGAAACCTCCGACATAACGCCGGATTATTTTGCCGCCATGCAGATGCCGCTCATCGCCGGACGAAACTTTACCGGGCAGGATGATGCCACCCATCCCAAAGTCGTCGTCGTGAATCAAAACTTCGCGAAAAAGTATTTCGGTAACGCACAAAACGCGATCGGTAAACTCATCTCCCCCGGCAAACGTAAATCCGGCGCCGATGAAAAGTTCGACACTCAGATCATCGGCGTCACTCGCGACGCCATCCATCAGGACGTTAGCGCCGAAGTCAAACCCGCTCTTTATCGCACTTACCTGCAATCGGAGCGGCCCGCCGGTTACATGATGTATTACGTGCGCACCTATGCCGCTCCTACAGAAGCGACAAATATGATTCGACGCTCTATGCAGGAGCTGGATTCGAAACTGGTCCTCGACTCACTCAGGACGCTCGACGCACAGATCGACGACAACATCAGCAGTCAGCGCATCGTCGCTCTTCTCGCGGCCGGATTCGGCATCCTCGCCACACTCCTTGCCGGCATCGGACTCTACGGTGTGCTGGCGTATTCGACCTCGCAGCGCACGCGCGAGATTGGCATACGCATGGCGCTCGGCGCTGACCGGATGCGCGTTGTGCGACTAATGCTGCTCGACGTGCTCAAGCTCGCGGGCATCAGCATCGTGATCACGATCCCGATTGCGCTGCTGCTCACACGCACTCTTCGCAGCCAGCTCTACCACGTGTCGAACACGGATCCCGGTGTGCTCGCCATCGTCACCGTCATTGTCGCCCTGGTTGTCTTGCTCGCCGCGGCCTTGCCCGCCCGGCGCGCCGCATCCATCGACCCCAGCAAAGCTCTTCGAGCGGAATAATCCGGCTCCTCTCTGATAGAAGCAGAGGGAGCAGGCTTTCGTTCACCGCTCCATGGCACGATGCAGCGTCACGCAAAAAAAAGCATCGGGCTTTCGTTATACTTCGCACACAAGTCGAGTCCAATACCTATGCCGCAATTCGTCCGTCGGTTTTTCCTGCTTACGCTTCTTCTTTTCTGCGTCTCCCACGCCATTGCCCAGGACCTTTCTGCGTTTGAAAAGCGCATCACCACTAAGGTGCTTCCCAACGGCCTGACGCTCATCGTTTGCGAACGCCCAGAGGCTCCGGTGTTTTCCTATTTCACGGTAGTGGATGTCGGGGATGTCGATGACCCGATGGGCCAGTCCGGCCTGGCTCACATGTTTGAGCACCTCGCCTTCAAGGGCACGAAGGACATCGGCACGACGGACTATGCCGCGGAAAAAGTTGCACTCGATAAGGTGGAGCAGGCATACGCCGCGTATGACGTTGAATTGCGCAAGCGCATCGGGCAGGACAAGGCAAAGCTCGGCCAGTTGAAAGCCGCCTTCGACGCGGCAGTCGCTGAGGCGCAGAAATACGTAATCCCGAACCAGTTCACCGAGATCGCGGAGCATAACGGCGCCACCGGCGTGAATGCATCCACCGGCTTGGATGAAACGAACTACTTCTGGGCCATGCCCTCGAACCGCGTCGAACTATGGGCCTATATCGAGAGTGACCGGATCATGAATCCTGTACCCCGCGAATTTTATAAAGAGCGCGATGTTGTTCTGGAAGAACGCCGGACACGAACCGATTCCAATCCTGTCGGCCGCTTGGTCGAACAATTCATCGCGACCGCCTACGTCGCCCACCCCTATCAGCGTTCGGGCATTGGGTGGCCTTCCGAGGTAAGCCAGATCACCGCAACCGAAGCAATGGCTTTCCACAAGGCGTACTACGTCCCGTCAAATATTGTTGTCGCCGTCGTCGGCGATGTAAAAGCCAGTGAGACGATGCCCATTCTCGAAAAGTATTTCGGCCGTATTCCTGCGGGCCCTAGAGCGCCGGAAATGACGACCATCGAGCCGCGCCAATTTGCCGAGAAGTCCGTGGTCCTGCGCGAAGCGAGTCAACCGATTTACATCGAGGGCTATCACAAGCCCGACTACCGCGATCCGGATGACGCGGTGTACGACGCGATCAGCGATGTGCTCTCGAACGGTCGCACGTCGCGCCTGTACAAAAGCCTGGTGCGCGATCAGCAGATCGCCGCGGCAGCAGAGGGCTTTTCCGGTTTTCCCGGAGTCAAGTACCCCGGGCTGTTTGCTTTTCTTGCGGTGCCGCTGCCGGGACATACCCCCGACGAAATGCGCACCGCCATCCATAAAGAAATCGACACGCTCAAAGCTGCCGATGTCACCGACGAAGAGCTGCAGATGTTCAAGACACGCGCGCGCGCAGATATTCTACGCGGCCTGAACGACAACTCTGGTCTGGCGAACCAGCTCGGGGAATATCAACTCCGGTATGGGGATTGGCGCGAATTGTTCAAACAGTTAAAGCGAATCGATGCAGTGTCGAAAGCAGACATTCGGCGCGTGGCGAATAAGGTGTTTCTCGCGAGCAACCGCACCTACGCCATGATTGAATTTCAAGCGCCTCAAAAGCCAGCGACGACAGGCGGTGGCAAGTGAAGAATACTTCTAGTTCGCTGCTTGCAGTTTCAGGATCGGCGCTGATATTCGCGATCGCCGCTGTCTCTTGCTCTGCCCGCGCGCAAACCGCTGCCGCCCCCGACCCGGAGTGGAAGAGAATCCAGATCCCGCCGCTGCATGCCTTCAGGCCTGACCTGCCGAAGCGCGTGGTTCTCGACAACGGCATCGTCCTGCTGCTCGAAGAAGACCACGAGTTACCGCTGATCGAAGGTTCGATTCGCATTCGCGGCGGCTCGCGCGATGTACCGGCCACGAAAGTGGGCCTCGTCAGCCTCTACGGACAGGCGTGGCGTACCAGCGGTACGAAAACCCACAGCGGCGATGAGATGGACGCCATTCTCGAGGCGAAAGCTGCCAAGGTGGAAACGGGCGGTGGCTTGGACTCCACCTCCATGCACCTATCTTGCCTCGCTCCAGATTTCAATGCGGTGCTTGCCCTCGCAACGGATCTTCTGCTGCACCCCGCGTTCAAAGAAGAAAAGCTCACGCTCGCAAAGCATGCCGCCGAAACCGGTATCGCGCGTCGCAACGATGACGCAGGCGAGATCGCGTCGCGCGAAGCGCTCAAACTGGTCTATGGAGCGGGAAGCCCCTACGGCCGGGAAACGGAATTCGCAACCATCGCCGCCGTCAAGCTGGAAGATTTGTCGCATTGGCACGACAGCACATTGAGCGGCAGCAATATGGTGATCGGGGTGGCAGGCGATTTCAATTCCGCAGACATGGAAAAAAAGCTGCGCGCCGCCTTCGCATCCATCCCCCGTGGTGAGAAGTTTGTCACAGCGAAACAGACCTTTCCCGGACCGAAACCTGGAGTCTATTTCGTACAGAAGGCCGATATTAATCAGAGCAGCGCGCTCCTGGTCGGTCTGGGAACGGAACGCGACAACCCCGACTACTACGCGCTCAGCGTCATGAATGAAGTCTTTAGCGGCGGCTTCGGCTCACGCCTGTTTCAAGATGTGCGCACCAAGCTCGGTCTCGCTTATTCGGTAGGTGGTCACTACGGCGCGGCGTTCGACTACCCCGGAGCCTTCGTCGTCGAAGCGGCGACTAAGAGCGCCTCGACCGTCGACGCATTGCAAGCAATGCAGCACCAAATCCAGTTGCTGAAGACACTGCCCCCAACCGATCTCGAGCTACGAAACGCCAAGGACCAGTTACTCAACTCGTTCATCTTTAACTACGACTCCAAAGATAAAATTCTCGGCGAACAGTCGACCCTCGAATTCCACGGCTACCCCCTCGACTTCCTCGAACGCTATCGTGCTGGCGTCGAGAAGGTGACCGCCGCCGACGTTTCGCGTGTCGCCCAGCGGTACATCGATCCGACAAAGCTCGCCGTGCTGGTCGTCGGCAACGATACTGAGTTCGGCAAGCCGCTATCGACTCTCGGGGCCGTAACACCAGTCGACATCACCATCAAGATGCCTCCAGGTATGGAGGGTGCACAGCAGGGTGCACCGCAGGCTGCGCCGCAGTAATCGACGGATGCGAGAATAGCCTTAGACATGACATTCGCTATCGCTATCCTTGCCGCCGGCAAGGGCACTCGCCTGAAATCAAAGCATCCTAAGGTGCTGCACACCGTCGGTGGCAAGCCGCTGCTTGAGCACGTCATCGCAGCCGCCACGCGGCTTGTCACTCCTTCAGACATCTACGTCATCATCGGCCATGAAGCAGACCGCGTCCGCGACGCAGTCGCCCATACTGGAGTTCAGTATGTCGTTCAAACAGAACAACGCGGTACCGGCCATGCCATCCAACAGCTTTTGCCTGCCCTGCTCGCTGGCAGCACCCCCAGATACGATCACTTGCTCGTACTCTCCGGCGATGTGCCGTTGATTCGACCTGAGACAGTGATTCGGCTGCGTGATTTTCACCTCGCGGAACGCGCGGCGATGACCATACTTACAGCAGTGCTCGCAGACGCCACCGGCTACGGCCGCGTAGTTCGACAAGCGAAAGACTCTGCTGAGGTCGCGGCCATTGTCGAGCACAAAGCATTGACGCCAGAACAGTCGTCGCTGAACGAGATTAACTCCGGTATATACGCTTTCTCTATCGCGCCCTTACAATCTCACATCGCGGAATTGAAGACTGCAAACGTGCACGCCGAGTATTACCTGACCGATATGGCGGCGCTTCTGGTCGCTGCAGGGGAGCGCGTTGTCGCGATACCCGCCGAAGATGCTGAAGAAATCCTCGGCGCAAACACACTCCGCGAAATGATGCTGCTCGACAGCGCGATGCGCTTACGGACAGCGGAGAAGTTGATGGCCAACGGCGTCACCATCTTTCGGCCCGATACCACCACCATTGACGCCAGCGTCGAGGTCGCCGCCGATGCCGTGATCGAGCCATTCGTACAATTGCTCGGCAACACGCGCGTCGGCGCCGATACGGTTATCCGGTCCTACTCCGTCCTTCGCAATGTCGTTGTGGGCGAAGGCGTGCTCATTCGCAACAGTTGCGTTTTAGAGGATGCCACCGTCGCGAGCGGCGCACAGATTGGGCCGTTTGCGCATCTTCGTCCCGGCAGCGAAATCGGCGAAAACGCCCACGTTGGCAATTTCGTCGAGACGAAAAAGACGCGCCTTGGCAAAGGGGCCAAGGCAAATCACCTCGCATACCTCGGCGATGCCGACGTCGGTGAAAACAGCAACGTCGGAGCCGGCGTTATCACCTGCAACTACGACGGTGTCCACAAACACCCCACGACGATCGGCAAAAGCGTTTTTGTGGGCAGCGACTCGACCTTGGTGGCTCCCATTACCATCGGCGATGGCGCCTATATCGCCGCCGGTTCAAGCATCACCAACGACGTACCCGCTGACGCGTTAGCCGTGGGGAGATCGCGCCAGATCACGAAACCAGATTGGGCAAAAAAGCGGCGCGAGGCCAGCAAGACCTAAGCAGCGGACTGCGATTCTTCGCGCTCTGCGAACATTTCCCGAAGCGATAGCCGCGCTGCCATCAGGGCGACCTTCACCTGTTGCTCTGGAAGCGACAGCAGGGTCGCGATTTGTCTAGGCGAATAGCCTTCAACATCGCGCAACAGGTAAATCATTCGCTCCGTAGCCGGTAGATCGAGTAAGGCAGATTCGAGTTCTGTGCGTAACACGTTGCCATGAACCAGCGACGGTCGCATCGAAACATCACGCAACCTCCACGTGCATTCCCCCACCGGCA
>JBBPYY010000028.1:0-3924 GCA_038199445.1 Terriglobales bacterium
CAGCAGCATTGCGAACTGCGTGACAATAGCGATGGCGAAGCTGAGCAGCGGCAGAATGATCACCGGAATTGCGAACTTCGAGAGCACCGTGGTGAGGTCGGAAACCGGCAGCGACTTCCAGAATAAGATGCTGCGGTCGCGGCGCTCTCCGTACAGCGCGTCGAGGGAGTAGAAAATCCCCACAATGAAAGCGGTGCCCATGATCAGCGCAGCAGCAAGCTCGTATGGCGCTTTTATCCCCTGGTGCCGGTGCGTCGGACTGAGCGTCAAGCCCGCCAAGAAGGCGAATAGAAAAAGTACGGCGGCGGCCAGCGGGGCGATATAAATCGAAGGGTGCTCCCACAATTCGCGACGCACTGCCCAATACATGCTGCGGCCGAAGGTAATGACGGCGGGCGCGGTTGCTGGCGATCCAAGCGGAGTTCCGGGCACGGCGTTTGATGGAGTGCTCATCGCGTGCCTCCCTGGGCCGCGCCGCTTTGATTGCTGAGTACGGCGACAAACAACTCGGCGATGCTCGGCGTGCGCAACTCGCCAAGCGCGGCGAGTTCCTGGCGTTCGGCGCCATCGAATAGCAGGATGCTGCGCCCGAACACCTGCCGTTCGTGCATCGGCTTCAGCGCGCGTGCCGCGGCGAGCTGCTCGGGATTCACCATCACTTCCAGATAGCGCGACTCGAATTCTTCCATGCTGCAATCGAATACGATGCGGCCGCGGTTGATGAACATCACATCGGTCAGCACGTCCTGAATCTCTTCCACTTGATGGGTGGTCACCACGATCGTGCGGCTGCGATCGAAGTAGTCGTTCAGCAGGGAATCGTAGAACTGCTTGCGGAAGAGAATATCCAGCCCCAGCGTCGGCTCGTCCAGCACCAGCAATTTCGCGTCGATGGCCATGACCAGCGCCAGGTGCAGCTGCGCCACCATGCCCTTCGACAATTCCCGCACCTTGCTGGTGCGCTGGATGGTGGTCTTGTCCAGAAAACCTTCCGCCTTGGCGCGATCGAATCGCGGATGCACGCCGGCGAAGTAGTCGAGCGCCTGCCAAACTCGCAACCAGCGCGGCAGCACGGCGACATCGGCGATGAAGCAGGCGTCGCGCATCAGTTCATCGCGCTGAGTCCACGGATCGCGCCCGAGCACTTTCAGTTCTCCCTGATAGGGTGTGAGGCCGAGAATGGCGTTGAAGACGGTGGTCTTGCCGGCGCCGTTGGGGCCGATGAGCCCGAGGATGCGGCCCTCTTCCACACGCAAGTCGATGCCGTCCACTGCGACCGTTGTTCCGAAGGCTTTGCGGAGACCACGCGCTTCTATGCATGTCATGACTTTAGCGCTCCTCTTTGCGGGGCTTGGACTCGGCTGTTTTCGACTTTGCGCCTTCTGATGACGACCGGCGTTTTGCGGCCGCGTCCAGTTCTTCCGTTGTCAGGCCCAACCGCTCGATGGTTGCGTGGACTCGCGGCCATTCTTCGGCGAGAAATTTCTGGCGTTCGCCCTGCAGCAACAGCTTGCGTGCGCCGGTATTGATGAACATGCCCAGGCCTCGCTTGCTCTCTACCAGTCCTTCATCCACTAGTTGTTGATAGCCCTTCAGAACCGTGAGCGGATTGACGCGATATTCAGCCGCGACATTGCGTACTGAAGGCAGCGGATCGCCTTCCTTGAGCACGCCGTCGAGAATCATCGCGACGACGCGGTCGCGAAGTTGACGGTAAATCGGCTGGCTGTCGTTCCACTCACGGCCCATCAGGTTTTCTGTTATCCCTTCTTTTACAAACGCGGCGTTTATTTTGTCCGTTGCAGGTCCATGTGCCCATGCACCGGCTTCTCTCCCGGCATCATGTAGGTCCAGTCCTCGGTGTGATGGTCGGCGTCGATGATGGTGAACACCGAATGGTACATGTGTCCGTACTTATTGCTGCCGGAAAGATCCGCATAATCGAATTCCAGAGTCTTTCCGTCCGGCGATATTTTGCCGGTCATGCGCGGGCGGTTCCCCGCGTCGCAATAATGGACCAGAGTAAGGCGGTCGGAGTCAGCGTCAACGTACATCATCGTGACGGGATGATCGTATTTCGTGGCGTCCAGCGGCGTTCCCGCCTCCTGGAATTCGTGCACCAGGACATTTCCCCGCGAGGTCACGCGCATGGAAACGTGCAGCGGCTTGATGTCCACTTTCGCTGTTATCGGCATGTCGGTCTTCACCGGGCCTTCCCAATCTCCCGCGAGCGATTTCAATGCGTCGAAGGAAGTCTGCGCCTCGGACTTTGGCGCGGGAGACTTGGGCTCAGCCATGTTGTGCGCGTCGGATTGCGCAAAAGCCACGGCGGGGAGCGACAGTAGAGCGGCGGACAAAACAAAATGACGGAATTTCATATTTCATTTCTCCTTAGGAATTTTTTTTTGCTGATCTGGGACCGGGGTTCGTCGCTGGCTGGGTCACTTTGCGACCAATCAGTCCAACGAATCCTTGGTCTTCTAGTGTTATAGTTAACTATAACACTAGCTCTGAGTCAAGCAGTCTTTCGCACGATTTGCATTGGCGCCATTAGTCAGGGCCTAGCCTTCTCCTTGCCATTGATTCCGCCAAGTATTCCTGGCCGGTTGGTATAGTCTTTGGCTTCTTAGAAGGAGACCCTTCCAATGCCGCAAACACCTCACATTGAACGTCACTTTACTGGTAGTGAGAATGTCCGAGACGTGGTCATTGGAATGTCTGACGGATTGACGGTTCCCTTCGCGCTGGCCGCAGGGCTTCCCGGCGCTGTGGCCTCAACCCATTTGGTGGTGGTGGCCGGCTTAGCCGAAATTGCCGCGGGATCCATCGCTATGGGACTCGGCGGCTTTCTCGCGGCAAAGAGTGACGCGGAACACTACGAACAAGAACTGTCCCGCGAAAGAAAAGAAGTTGAAACCATTCCGGAGGCGGAAGCCTCGGAGGTTTCTGACATCTTTAAATCCTACGGCTTGAGCAACGAAGAAAGTCATTCGGTCGTGGAAGCCCTGCGGCAGAGACCTCGAGCCTGGGTCGACTTCATGATGCGGTTTGAGCTCGGGTTGGAGGCGCCGGTTCGCGGCCGGGCGCTGCGAAGTGCGCTGACGATTGCTGTGGCATACGCCGTCGGGGGTTTTGTCCCGCTCTTCCCATACATTTTGCCAATTCAGATGCGTTCGGCATTCTTGTTGTCGGTGACGGTCACTCTTTTGGCCCTATTCATTTTCGGTTACATCAAGGGCCGTTTCACTGGTGCTGCGCCTCTTCGCGGAGCGGTACAGACTCTAATCATTGGAGCGCTCGCCGCGGCGGCGGCATTTTTTATCGCAAAGCTAATCTCCTGATCTCGAATTTGTTTCCAGCGGCTGATAAGCCAGCTACTGAGACCACCGCGTTATCAGGAGCCAAGGCAGAACGAGGAATAGACAGTGGTCAGGCATCCTTGATTTCGCGGAGACGCCCACTGGTGACGTCGTAGACGAAGCCGCGGACCTCGACACTCTCAGGAATCCACGGATGGGTCCGCAGCTTCTGCAACTGGTGGCGGACATTTTCTTCAATGTTCTGGAAGGTATAGAAGTACGCGGGAGCGACGGCGGCGGTCCCGGTGCGATTATGAATTCTGCCGCGCAAGTCCTGCTCGCTGGTGTGCATCAATCCGCAATCGGTGTGATTGATGACCATGATTTCCTCGGTGCCCAGCAGATAATGCGATACCACCAGTGAGCGCAGGGTGTCTTCCGTAACGATACCGCCGGCATTGCGGATGACGTGCGCGTCTCCCGTTTTCAGGCCCAAGGTGAGAATCGAAAGCCGGGTATCCATACAGGTCAGGACCGCAAGCTTGCGCTGCGGACGTGGGGTCAGCTTGCGCAATTCATGGGTGCGCGAGTAGATTTCGTTTGCTGCGAGCACTTCGTCGATGAC
>JBBPYY010000029.1:0-7153 GCA_038199445.1 Terriglobales bacterium
CTACCGTTGATTCACCTCGACGAACCCCATCGGTATCGTCCGGGCTGGTCGGACTACTTCGCCCACTTTCATCTGGATTTTCGTGACCGCGGTGAAGGCTTGCGTTTGAACGACTATGCGCTCGTGGTGCAGGCCTCAATGGCGGGCGAAGGAGTGGCTCTTGGCTGGCAGCACATCTGTGACCGGCCTTTATCCCAGGGATTACTCCAGGCGGCGGGCCCTTGGGTATGGGGCACCGGCGCGGGCTTTTACCTCGTTTGGTCTCAGACCAGCGCCATTTCCCCGCACTCAACGCGGGCCGGCCCGCTCAAGATCGCGGGTGGGATGACGCGCGGTCGCCCAGAAATGATAGGCGACCCAGAAGCCGCAGAATGCGATGCCGACCAGCACGCAGCCCAGCGACTGCGCGCAGCGAAAAATTGCAGTATGTGGGCGCCCGATTACCAACGATCATCAACCCGCGAACCTGAAAGGCACTTTCTAACCGGAAGATCCAGCGCTCTTAAAAGATATTTGTATGCTGAAGACCGTGCAAATGCAGGGTCTTTGCGTCTTTGCGGGTCGATTATTGGCCGCATAATGTAGCCATGTAATTCACTCAGTTTAGTTGCTACGGCGGGTTCTGTGTGGCATCATGTACCCATGCATATTGATGGCGTACCGAACCGTACCTCACGCCCGACGTACTTGCTGCGCGAGTCCTATCGTGAAGGCAAGAAGGTGCGCAAACGCACGCTGGCTAATCTTTCGGTCCTATCTGATGAGCAAATCGAGTCGATCCGGGCAGTTCTGTCCGGACAGAGCATGCGCCCGATTGAGCAGCTCTGGCAGACCGTCCGCTCGCGCCCTCATGGGGCGGTGCAGGCGGTCCGTGTAGCCATGCAAAAGCTCGACTTCGAGTCCTTGATTGCCTCCCGCTCAAGCGCTGAACGCGATGCGGTCTGCGCGATGGTGGCGGCGCGGATCTTATCGCCACACACGAAGCTGGCCACCACGCGCTGGTGGCACACGACGACGCTGCCGGAAGAGTTTGGTGTCACCGAGGTCGATGAGAACGGACTGTACGCGGCCATGGACTGGCTGCTCGAGCGGCAGAGCGCGATCCAGAAGAAGCTCGCCGCCCGGCATCTGGCAGAGGGCGGCCTCGCGCTGTATGACTTGAGCTCAAGTTACTTTGAAGGTCGTTGTTGTCCGTTGGCGAAGATCGGCTACAGCCGCGACGGCAAACGCAACACGCTGCAAGTGAACTACGGCCTGCTAACCAACCGGGCGGGCTGCCCGGTGGCAATCTCGGTGTACGAGGGCAACACGGGCGATGCGAAGACATTGCCTGACCAAGTAAAGCAGCTGCGCGAAGCCTTTGGTCTTGAGCGCCTGGTATTAGTGGGGGATCGCGGGATGATCTCGCACAAGGCGATCGAGGGCCTGCGCTCGCTCGAGGGACTTGCTTGGATTACGGCGCTGAAGAGTTCGCAGATCCGCGCCCTCGTGCAGGGCGATGCTCTGCAGTTGGGGCTGTTCGATGAACGCAATCTCGTCGAGTTCGCGCATCCGGAGTATCCGAACGAGCGGCTGGTGGCCTGTCGCAACGCGGATCTGGGACGCTTACGCGCGCATAAGCGCGAGAACCTATTGGTGGCGACGGAGAAGGAACTTCAGAAGATCCGCACACGCGTGGAGGGTGGCGCACTCGCTGGGCAAGATAAAATCGGCGTGCGCGTCGGCAAGGTGGTCAACAAATACAAAGTAGCCAAGCTCTTTGCGCTCACCATCGAAGCCGGCCGCTTCGAGTTTAAGCGACTCGCCGAGCAAATCGCCACCGAAGCGGCGCTCGATGGCATCTACGTCATCCGCACCAGCGTGCCGAAGAAACAGATGGACTCGGCCGAGGCGGTGCGCAGCTACAAAGCGCTCGCTGAAGTCGAACGCGCGTTCCGCTCGATGAAGACCATCGATCTGCATGTCCGCCCGATCCATCATTGGCTCGAGACTCGAGTCCGTGCCCACATCTTCCTGTGCATGCTCGCCTACTACGTCGAGTGGCACATGCGCGAAGCCTGGCGCGAGTTGCTGTTTGCCGATGAGGATCTGAAACGGAAAACTCACCGCGATCCGGTTGCCGCCGCCCGCCGCTCCGAGGCGGCGCTCAATAAAGTCGCGAGCCACACGTTGGATGATGGCTCGCCGGCGCACAGCTTCCGAACGCTGCTCGAAGAGCTGTCGACCATCGTGCGCAATACCTGTCAGCCGACCGCCGGCGCGACCGCGTCCTTGACCTTCCAAATGACCACAATGCCGAACCCCACTCAGCAGCGCGCGCTCGAACTCCTGCAATCAATTACGGTGTAGCCACTCACGCGACAACCCAAAATGCCACAAGCGTCTGACTCACAAAGAAAAACTTATAGCCGCGGCCCAGAACTTCCGTCTAACTGCTAACACGATAAAAGGATCGGAAACGACAGAATTAAGGAGAAATCACAGTGACATGCCGCTCTTTTCGAATTGGTCGACGGTCAGGCAATATTGGACGCCTGTCGCTGTTCAATCGCCGGTGCCTGTTCACACACAGCTTCCACTCCTCGACGGTCCCAGGACCGTAAGAAGCACCTTACTCTATCGCATGCTTTGTTAAATTTTGTAGAACTCTTGAATTACATGTGAAGAGACGGGTGGCTTCGGTTCTTAGGACAGATTTCTCATCGGGATAAGTGGATCTGCCTGCTTGGTTGATGGTCTCTTGGGTCTGTCTCTTCGTCAATCATTCCTACGCCGCTCAGTCTGACGCGTGGCGGCAGAAGCTCCTTGGATCGTGCTTCAGTGACATTGATCATGCCGCTAGCCTGCACGATGCACCGCCGTAGTAAACATCGTCCGGGGTCTGGTAGTCCAGTGCCTGGTGAGTGCGCCTGGCGTTGTAAAAATTGAAGTACTCCGTCAGTCCACGTCGCAGCTGCGTTCCGTTCTCGTAGGCATGCAGGTAAATATTCTCGTACTTGACGCTGCGCCACAGCCGCTCGATAAATACGTTGTCGATCCATCGACCCTTGCCGTCCATGCTGATCTGCACTCCGGCGGCCTTGAGCGTATCGATCCATTCTTTGCAAGTAAACTGGGACCCCTGGTCCGTATTGAAGATCTCCGGCTTGCCGTATTTCCCGAGTGCCTCCTGCAGCGCCTCGACGCAGAAGTCCGGCGTCATCGTGTTCGATACCCTCCAGGACAGTGTCTTACGGCTGCCCACATCGATGATGGCCACCAGGTACTGGAACCCATGTGCCATCGGCAGGTACGTCAGATCGGCTGCCCAAACGTGATTGGGTCGTTCGATCTTCAGCCCCGTGAGCCGGTAGGGGTAGACCGCGGATAACGGCGCTGGGATGCTCGTGCGCGGTTTGCGGTAGATCGTTTCCATACCCATGCGCCGCATCTGCCGCATCAGCGTCGTCACATGGCGGCGACCGACCTCGTGCCCCTGGTTCTGCAGCTCCCGGGTCAGCTTGCGAGCTCCGTAGAAAGGCCACTTCAGATGCAACTCATCCAAGATCCGCATCCGTGTCAGATCTCGCTCAGGCAAGTCCCGCGCGACGTAGTACACGCTCGAGCGGCTCAGATCCAGCAGCTGCGCCTGACGCTTCACCGACACCTCACCCTCCCGCTCAATCATCGCTTTGCGCTCAGGCCGGGGAATTTCCCGAGCGCGCCTTCTAAAAAAGAATTCTCCATCGTCAATTCGCCAATCTTCGCCTGCAGCTCCCGGATTCGCTCCTTGCCGTCCGCCGCCAGCACATCGCCGCCGAAAATCCCCGCCGCGTTCTCCAGCAGTTCCGTCTTCCACGCCGTCACCTGGGTCGCGTGCACCTCGTGGTGGGCCGCGATCTGCGCCACTGTCTTCTCACCCCGGATCGCCTCCAGGGCCACCCGCGCCTTGAACGACGCTGAGTGGTTTCGTCTTGGTTTCCTCATGAATCTCTGTCCTCCGGTTGCTATTTTGCACCCGCAGAAATCCACTTACACCCCCGCCTGAAAAACCGCGGCCACCTCTGAGCAAGAGTTTTTCTCATTAATAGGCTATTCCGCATTCTTCAAATACTTCGTCAAGAATTGATTGGTCAGCGCGTTTGCCCTCCTGGCTGCAACTTCAACGTATGCAGAACTTCCCGGGCGCGCAAAGGCGTGGCCGACGCCGTCGTAGGTAGCAATAGTTACGTCAGGGCGGCCCCCCAACGATTGGATAATCCGCTCTTGCTCTGCTAGCGGACACATTTGATCGTCACTTGCGATGTGCAGCAGCAGGGGCGCACATAGCTTTGATGTTCTCTCTAGCTCGGCTTGCATTCCAACGCCGTAGTAGCTCACAGCCGCGTCTATTTTCGCGGTGGTCGCTAGAACGTAGGCGAGCTTGCCGCCCAGGCAGTATCCCACCGAGCCGATCTTCCCATTGCATTCCCCAGTGCTTCGCAAGTAGGCCAACGCTGCTTTGGCATCTTCAACCGCCAATTGCTCGTCCATTCCCTGGCGCAGCTTCATTCCCAAGGCGCGTTCCGACGCAATTTCGCTGTCAAGCTGCAGGTCCGCTTCTTGCCGCCAAAAGAGATCCGGAGCGATAGCAACGTATCCAAGTTCCGCAAAGTTGTCGCAGACTACTCGTACGAACGCATTTACCCCAAATATTTCTTGAAGCACTACAATAGCCGGTGCTGGAGTCTTGCGCGGCAACGAAAGAAACGCTCCAAATAATCCTCCGCCGACCGCACTTACTAACCATCATGTTTCTGCACCATTGAGTCTTTTATCATTCCAGGATTCAAAGATCGTACACCGCGTGAAAGAAAATCCTGCCTAACTTTCGATTCCAAGGTTGTCTCTTGGATTCGTCCTTCGACTTCCCCATGGCGGGGAACCTGGCATCGCCGTGGGCGGAGGGCGTGGTCGCTCGCGCTCGCTGGCCGCACGCGCAGCACGAGGCGTCCGCGGCCCGCGAAGAGCGTCAGTGTCACTGGACCGCGCAGGTGAGCGGCTAAGCATCCGGCTACGGCGGGACCCGGCCGCGCACCTGGTCCAATGACAGCGACAGTCCAGTCGCGAGCAGCGCCTCGGTAAATGCTCGGCGCGTGAGGAAGCTCAAAGCGCCCTCATCTTCTGGAGACCTATCCGAACTCACGGGGAAATCTCCGTCGCGAATGCGATCCGGCGCAGCTCGGTGGGCCAACGCGGAACAACTGAAACTGGCTTGCGTGCGGGTTGGCTCATCTGTGCCCTTGAGTCTGCGTCGAGTGTGCTCGTCCAAAAAGGCGAATTGGTTATGCACCGCTCTTTTATGCAGAGCATAACGCGCCAAGCTGTCTTGAACGTAGAACGGTCCGTTCGCAGTTTCGGTACTTCTGCACGGCGGCTGAGTGGGCTATGGTCCGGCGCGGCGGATAAGTCATTCGCCTCTTACGAGGCGGGGAGAAGACATTGCGGGGTGGTGAGCCCGCCGCGGGCGCGCGGCCGCATCACGCGATCATTTCGCGTAAAACTGCAGCCAATTGATATAAGAAGGAGGGAATCTAGCAGGCTGCTGAAAAAGGCTGTGTTTTGAAGACTTTATGCATGATGGATAACCGTTCGGTTCTTCGCGGAAGCGGTGCTTCGGCATCACTATGGGCTCGAACGCTTGTTTTTTCGTGGTTCTGCATCTTCGGATTACCTTTGAAGGATTTTCGCCGACACCTATCCCGTGGTTGGACACAGGCGACTGATGCGCACCAAGTTGTACGCCAATCCTGTCAGATACATCAATTGCACGTTACGCCTGACGCCGCGCAGTCGGGTCTTGCGCAGGCCGCCGACGGTCTTGCCCCAACCAAAGAACTGCTCGATGCGTTTGCGAACAATTTGGCTAGCCCGATAGCCAGGCGTGTCAAGAGTGCTGCGATCCGGGCCGGTGGTGTAGTGAGCGGCGTTGATGGCCACATGCGGTGCGATGCGTTTCGCCAGCAGGGCATCGACGAAGCGACTCGTGTGATAACCCTTGTCGCCGCCGACGCTCTTGGGCCGAAGCCGTTTGCGGCGTTGCCGATCCAACAGCGCAAGCGCTGCCTCAGACTCAGTCACGCCCACCGATGGGGTGACACAGACATCGCTGATCAAACCGTGGCGGTTATCCATCAACGCGTGTCCCGCAAAGCACAGCTTGGCCTCCTTGCCCAATGCTTTGCGCAGCAGCTTCGCTTCCGGATCCGTGGTGCTCGCGTGCGTGTCATTGCGCCGCCGTTCACCCTTGAAATCGCGATCCCCACCGGCATCGGGGCCCGAGCCACCACCATCCTTCGGTCGGAACGATTTCAACGAGGCCCAAGCTTCGATCAGCGTGCCATCGACGCTGAAGTGCTCATCCGAGAGCAACTCGAGAGCGCGCGCTTCGCGAACCACCGCGTCAAAGAACTTCAGGGCCACCTCTTCTTTGGCCAAACGCTCGCGGTTCTTGCTGAACGTAGAGGCATCAAACGAAGCCTCTTCCAGTCCCATGTCCAAGAACCAGCGGAACAGAATGTTGTAATCGAGCGTCTCGCAAAACAGCCGATCACTGCGTATCGAGTACAGTGCGATCAGCAGCTGCGCCTTCAGCAGGCGCTCCGGCGGAATCGAGGGACGGCCAATCTCGCTGTAAATCCCATCGAGAAGCGGACGAATCTGTTTGAGTGCCGAATCGGTGTACGCTTTGATCGAGCGCAGCGGGTGCTTTGCAGGTACGCGCTCCTCGGGCGAGAAATAACTGAACATATGCGACTGGGGATCTACATGACCGCGCATCGTTTCATCTCTCGTTCAACACACCCGTACTTGGAAAGCATAAATATGCGTAAGTTCAAGCCTTTTTCAGCAGCCTGCTAGTGGGATGCTCAAATCGTTTGATTCCCCGCCGTGATGTTCTCGTCAGTACGCGGTATGCTCTGCTCTTCGTGGCGGCCGGCGCTGCGGCGGCGATCCCCGCATTCGCGCAGGAGGTGCTGGAGGACGTAGTCGTGACGGCGCAGCGCCGCCCGCAGAGTGCGCAGGATGTGCCGATCGCGATTACGGCGTTCACGGCCGAATCGCTCGCGAAACTTGGCGTGACTAGCTCCAATCAGATTGCTGCGTTCACACCGAATTTGGCTTGGATCCCGAC
>JBBPYY010000030.1:0-26707 GCA_038199445.1 Terriglobales bacterium
AATGTCTGCGGCACAAAACTGACCCCGATCCCTTCGATCTTGTGCTTCCCAGCGGGGCCACCCTGCAGCACGGAACCCTCAGTTTCAACAGCAACCGTGTGCACCCGTGTCAGCTCTTTCTTTAGCGCACTGGCAACGCCAGAAAATGTTCCGCCCGTTCCAATGCCTGCGACGAAGCCGTCGATGCGGCCCTCCATCTGGCTCAGGATTTCGACCGCGGTCGTATTCGCGTGAAAGTCGGGGTTCGCCGGGTTTTCAAATTGCAGGGCTTTCCACGCGCCATGCTCTGCCGCGTAAGCAATTGCCCGCCGGATCGCGCCTGTCATCGCTTCGTCTTCGGGAGTGCGAATGACGACCGCGCCAAATCCGCGCATCAAAATGCACTTCTCTTCCGCGAATCCTTCAGGAACGAAGAGTACGACCTTGTATCCCCGGTTTACCCCGATAAGCGCCAAACCTACGCCCGTATTGCCGGCCGTTGCCTCAACGATCGTTCCCCCCGGCAGCAACCAGCCCCGTCGCTCCGCATCCTCCACCATCCCGAGAGCTGCGCGGTCCTTCACGCTGCCGCCTGGGTTGAGAAATTCCAGTTTCGCGTAGATCTCTGCGCCGTTTTTAGGCGACAGCTTGCGAAGGTGCAATATGGGTGTGCCTCCAACGAGTTCGGTGATGTTCTCTGCGATGGCGGGCGCGGTACGGAGCGAGTTTTCGTGAGTGACTGGCATCATGGACTATTGGGTTAGATGAACTTTCTGGCGCAAACGCACTAGTCTAGCAGCCGCAAAGTACTGGCGAACAGCGCAAAGCGCGGGCGAAAAATTTATCTCGCGACCTTGGGCGGTTTGGCCGGATCGCTGCGTGGGTAATATCCGCTCCGGGTGCGGACGGTCAGCTTGCCTATGTTTTTCGCTTTGGCCTCCACTCGCACCGTGCGAAAGCCGCCCTCGCTTGCGGGCTTGGTGGAGCGGTAGCCGATGGTGTACTGGCTGCGGATGTCGTGGGCTACTTCCGCGGCGATGCCATCTACTTCGCCCAGCGAGCGGGGGAAATACGCGACGCCGCCTGTCTGAGCCGCCAGCGCTTCGAGGGCACGTTTCGCCCGACGCGCTTCGCGGCCGCCTCCACCCTGATCTTCGTAAAGCAGCCCGATACAGTACACAATCGGTCCCTGCAGGTCCTGAACTTCGCGAATCGTATCTTCCAGCGTCTCCGTGGAAGCATTGTCCTCGCCGTCGGTAATGATGACCAATACCTGTTTCGGCCGCTTGGCGGACTTGGCCATCTCGGTGCCGGAAGCGATCACCGCGTCATAGATAGCCGTCCCACCCTTCGGCGAGGGAATCGCGTTGAAAGCTTCCTGCAATTTGTTAATGTTCGAGACAAAGGGCTGCTCGAGCGTCGGGTCTTCATTGAACGAGACAAGAAAAACTTCGTCCTGCGGGTTCGACGATCGGACCATACCCAGCGAGGCCTCGGCGACCGACCTGCGTTTGGTGTTCATGGACCCCGAGTTATCAACCAAAATGCCCAACGAGACCGGCAAGTCCTCCCGGCGAAATGCCGCAATGGTCTGCGCAACATTGTCTTCAAACACCTTGAACTCGCTCTGGTCGAGCGTAGTCACCAAGTGATTGCTGGCATCGAGCACCGTGGCATTCAGCACGACCTCTTCGACACTTTGACGAATGGTGAACGTGCCATTCGCGCCGCGCACTATTTCATTCGGTTTGCCCGTGCGCGCTGGCGTGGCTCCTCCGCTGCTCGGCGGCGGAGTTTTTGGGGAGACGCCGACATTGTCATCCGCATCCGGTGAAACAACCGGATCGCGATCGACGTCGAGCGGGGGCTGTGTTTCGCTTGCAACAGGAGTCCGCACTGTCGGAACGGTGTGCGGGGTCTGCGCGGTCTGCGCCATCGATGACGCTCCGATAGCGAACGCGACCCAGAGAAGCAGAGCAGGGGATATCTTGCTTTTATTGAGAAGGGGCATAGTAGCCGGCACGAAAGTGTACAGAAAGCGATGGCAGGCCCGGGGGCGGCGCCAACCTCACTTTTACTTTACGCCACCGGCCATCGCGCTTCTTATCCGACGACCGGTAGCCGAGGACATATTGATTCCTCAGTTCGCTCCCGATCTTCGTTGCGATGTCGCCCATGTCGCCAACATCTGAAATGCGAAACAGACGGCCGCCTGTTTCGTCACATATCCGATCCAAGAGGGCCGGCCCATCGCGTTCTTCGTCGGTAGCAGCGAACTGGTCGAAGATACCAACGGCATAAATTTGTACATCCGACTCCTGAACTGTAGCTAGAAGTTCACGCACCGTGTATCGGCTGCGGTTATCACCACCGTCAGAAACGATAATGATCGACTTCCGCTCATATTTCGCCTGCTTCATTTTGTTGAGGCCAAAATAGATGGCATCCAGCAGAGCGGTGCGGTGTCCGGAGCGCAATGACATTAGCCGGGCTTCAGTATCTTCGGGCGAATTGCTGAAATCCTGAACGAGCTCAGGCCGATCGTTGAACCCAACGACAAAAAACTCGTCCTGGGGATTTGCCGTGTGGAGCAGCTCCCCGATTGCCTGCTTCGCCCGGCTCAGCTTGTTCGACATACTGCCGCTCAGGTCGAAGATGATGCCCAGGGAGACGGGTGCATCCTCACTCGAAAAAGTCCGGATGGTCTGCTGAATATTGTCTTCGAACAAATAAAAATTGTCCTTGTCCAAGCCGGTAACCAGTCGATTCAAACTGTCTGTCACGGTCACGGGAATGAGCACTAGATTCACGTCGACCCGCATACGCGCGGCCTTGTTCATCGTGGCGTCTTCCACGGATGTTGAGGGCGCGGGCGTCGTACCAGGCGGGGGAGCAACCGGCGGGGGCGTGTGCACCCGGTCGAGAGGGTTATCCTGCGCGACGCTCGGAATCGTCAATGCAAGGAAACCCAAAAGTACTATCGCGAGGGGGACATTCCACCAACGTTCCGCGCGTCGGTCAGCACGATTGATCTGAACTGTACTGTTCGACCGCGTCATCCTCATGGCCTTCTCCGTCGTCTTTCAATGCCAGCAAGCGTGGATGCTAGCACGGGGCAGAGACTTAGCCCGTCGCACGTTCGACGTAAACCGGGACGATTTCGATAGCGTCGCAACTCCAATGCGCCCTTGCTCGACACGAACCGAGGCTCGCCGCTGCGATACAATCGACTACGAACCCGCTTCTAAATCCTGTCCAGACTGAACGGCATCCGCAATGGAGTCGCACCCCCCGCATGGCCACAATCTATCCGTTTCGCGCACTTCGTTATAACCCCTCGTTGGTGCGCCTGGAGGAGGTCGTTACCCAGCCCTACGACAAGATTTCCCCCGCTCTACAACAGGCCTATTACCAGCGCAGCCCGTACAACCTGGTCCGCATCATCCTCGGCCTCCCTGAGCTGTTTGACGACGAGAACAACAATGTTTACACACGCGCCGCTCGCGACTTTCAAAGCTGGCGCGAATCCGGTGTCATGGTTGCGGAGCATGAACCCGCGTTGTTTGCGTATGCGCAGCGGTATAGCGTGCCTGGCTCGAATGGCACCATGCGCGAGCGCCGCGGCTTTATCGCCCTCGGCCAGCTTGAGGAGTACAGCCGCGGCATCGTCTTTCGCCATGAGCAGACACTCACGAAGCCGAAATCGGACCGCCTGAACCTGCTGCGGGCGACACGAGCCCACTTCGGCCAGATTTTCATGCTTTACTCCGATCCCGCGCATACCGTCGAACGTGTGCTGTTCGCGGACTCATCGCTGCCTGATGCGATGGTCGCGGACGATTACGGCGTCGAGCACCGCATTTGGAAGGTCGATGATGCGGCGACCATTAATTTGATCGCCAGCGCAATGCAGGACAAGAAATTGATCATCGCCGACGGCCATCACCGGTATGAGACAGCGCTGGCTTACAGTCGCGAACATGCCCCCGCAGGCACCACTCCCCGTCAGCATGGCGTATATCAAGAACCTCAATATCCTGAGGCGGCCGTGATGATGACGTTCGTGAATATGGAAAGCGAAGGCATGACCATCCTTCCGACGCATCGCGTGGTGTTCGGCCTGAAGAATTTCGACGAAGCAGCATTCCTGCGCGATGCGGAACAATTCTTCACCGTCGAAAAGCTTGACCAGCGGGATCCATCGCAGCTGATGGACACCCTTGCCAAAGCCGAGGCCGACGCCACCGCCTTCATCGCCGTAACGCGCAGATCAAACTTCCTGTTGGTGGCGCGCGAAGACGCGATCAACGCCGCGCTCGCCGCCCAACCCGCGAGACAGCGTCAACTGGATGTTGTGCGGCTGCATAGCATCCTTCTTGAACGCGTTCTCGGCATCACCCCTGAAGCCATTCGCGATCAGCAAAATCTTCGGTATCTTCGCGACCCTGGAGAAGCGATTGAACAGGTTGTAAGCGGCGGAGCGAATGTCGCATTTCTCACGACTCCGGTATCTCTCTCCGCGCTTCGCGACGTTGCATTTGCCGGAGAAGTGATGCCGCAGAAGTCGACCGACTTCTACCCAAAATTGCTCAGCGGCTTAACTGTTTATGCGTTGGAGTAGACGAGATGGCGGCATTCGTTTTTCGCGCCTGCTGCCCATCCTCGCGCTCGCTGCGGCGACGCATGCCTTCTCGCAGATTGAAAAGCCTGACGTGGCGCCACCGCCAGCCGCAGTGCCGGTGATGCCGGACGCGACCAGGCCCGCGATAGTTACTCAACCTCAATCCACTCCAACCCCTCCCGTGCAACTGCGCTTCGTCGTGGTGCTCGATCCAGGCCATGGAGGCGAGGACACAGGCGCGAAGCTCGCCCCAGGCACACTCGAAAAAGATATTGTGCTCAGCATCAGCACCCGCCTGCACGCCTTGCTCAGCGGCAAGGGCATACCGGTCATCGTTACGCGGGATTCCGACACCTCGCCCACAGCGGATGAACGCGCAGCGATTGCGAACCGTGCCAAGGCAGCGGCCTGCATCAGTCTGCATGCGACGGCGACGGGCACAGGCGTTCACCTTTTCACCTCTTCGCTTTCACCATCCGGTTATACCCACGATGAATTCATTCCCTGGAGCGAAGCTCAGGCAACGGTTACGACTCAGAGTTCAAGGCTCGCTTCCGATGTAAACACGGCCCTGGGGAACGAAAAGCTGCCAGTGCTGCTTGGACGCACGGCTCTGCGGCCTTTGAACTCCTTCACCTGCCCAGCGCTCGCCATCGAACTTGCTCCTCTCGGCCCCGACGTCGGAGCGGCCAGCCTTGCGAATTCTGCTTATCAACAGCGAGTTGCAAACGCGCTTGCGGCGGCACTCGCCGCATGGCGGGTCGATTGGCGGCAGCGGCCATGATTCCCCGCTATCAGCGCGTGCTCTTCAGCATGTTGGTGATCGGCTGCATTGTGCTCGCTGCCTTTCTCATACGCTTACGCGAGCGCGCCCAGGACCGCATGCAGTCGGTGCGCGATGAAACTCCGATGGAAGCGCCGATTGCCCGTCCGCCAGAAAATGTCCAATTTCTGCTGGCGAACGACAGCGATGGCTCGCTGGTCGCAACCCAGCGCTCGCTCACGCTGCCGGCCGACGCTCCCTCCCGGGCGCGTGTAATTCTCGAGTCGCTCCTGGCCGAGTATGCGAAGCCAAACTCCACGCACCCCCTGCCGGCGGGCCTCGCAATTGATGAGGTGTTTCTGGTCGAGCTGCCGGGCTCACCTTCTCGGAATATCGCCGTGGTGGACCTGAGCACGGCGTTTACCCAGGGCCATCCCTCTGGCATCGCTCCCGAAACGCTGACGCTGCTTTCGATCACCGGAACGCTGCACGCAAACCTGGCGGAAATTGCGCAGGTCCGCTTTCTTGTCGACGGCCAGACGCGAGACACCCTCGCCGGCCACGCCGATCTGACACGCACCTACATCGCGGCCAATCCAGACGTTGAAATCCCGGCCGCCGGAGCGCGCAACTGACCGCGCCCCCGATGATCGGCGTTTTCGACTCAGGCTTCGGGGGCCTTACCGTCCTGCGCGCCCTGCTGGCGCAAATGCCAGGCGCCAGCTTCGTCTACGCCGGTGACACCGCGCGTCTTCCTTATGGGTCAAAGTCTCGCGCCACCATTGCCCGCTACGCTGCCGACAGCGCCCGCTTTCTTGTGGACCAGGGCGCGGAGTTTCTCGTCATCGCCTGCAATACCGCCAGCGCGCTTGCCCTCGATGAGATCCGTGATGCCGTCTCTGTTCCGGTGCTCGGCGTGGTGGAGCCTGGAGCCGCGGAAGCCGCGGCGCACTCAGAAACGCACGAGTGCATCGTTCTCGCCACCAGCGCTACGGTCGAAAGCCATGCCTACGCGAACGCTTGCTCTCAGCTTGGCGTCCGCGCCTTCGAGAAAGCTTGCCCGCTGCTGGTTCCATTGGTTGAAGAATCGTGGACGGACCACCCGGTCACGCGGCAAGTGGCGAAAATTTATCTTGAAGAAGCGATGGCCGGCGCCGAACGCGACGGCCTGCATCCCGATGCCATCGTACTCGGCTGCACGCATTATCCTCTGCTGCGATCGCTGTTCGCCGAACTCATTCCTCCGGCCATGCGCATCGTTGATTCCGCGGAATCCGTCGCATCGCGTGTGGCAGCAAATTTCCCGGCAACTGCTACGCCCCCTGCAGCACTGCAGTGCACCTTCTTCGCCACAGATTCGGTCGATAAATTTCGCGTGCTCGGCGAGCGTTTCCTCGGTCGCCCAATTCCTTCCGTCCAACTTGTCGATCTTGGAGGCTGATATTCTGGGCGGTTATTCGCACACTTCTCTGGGGGAAAACGTCTCATGCTGAATCTCGACGGTCGCGTCGCTGTTGTTTTCGGACTCGCCAATAAACGCAGCATCGCCTGGGGCATCGCGCAGCAGCTACATCAAGCCGGCGCAAAGCTCGGCATCAGCTACCAGAACGAGCGCATGCGCCAGGAAGCCGAGGGGCTGATCCATGATTTGCCCGGAGCGGAAGCCTTCCAGTGCGATGTCGCGAAGGACGACGAGATTGAACAGACCTTCGCGCAACTGAAAGAGCGATACGGCAAACTCGATGTACTCGTCCACTCCATCGGCTTTGCGCCAGCGGAAGAATTAAAAAACGACTTCGTGAAAACGACCCGTGAAGGTTTTCGCATCGCGCACGACGTGAGCGTCTATTCCCTGATCGCCCTCAGCCGCGCGGCGCAGCCCCTTATGGCAGACGGCGGTAGCATCATCACGCTCACCTATTACGGCGCCGAGAAAGTCGTGCCCCACTACAACGTGATGGGGGTGGCGAAAGCAGCGCTAGAGGCGACCGTGCGATATCTTGCCGCCGATCTTGGCCGTCAAAATATCCGGGTGAATGCGATTTCCGCGGGGCCGATCAAGACGCTTGCCGCCCGCGGCATCGGCGGATTGAGCACCATGTTGACAGCGCACGAAGAGCGCTCGCCACTCCACCGCAATACCGATCAGAATGAAGTTGGCGCGACCGCCGTCTTCCTCGCATCGCAGATGGCAAGCGGCATCACAGGCGAAGTGATCTACGTCGATTCCGGCTTCAACATCATGGGATTCTGATCCGCTGTTTGAGCGATAACCGGATTCGGCGCGACTCGTCTTCCATCCTCTCGATGTCGATGGCTCCATCACTGCGCTCCATCAGGCTCGCGAATTTTTCTCCCCACTCGATCAACACCAGATTTTCGCCTTCCAGCATTTCGTCTATTCCCAGGGTGCTCAGCTCCCGCTCCGTCTCAAGGCGATACACGTCCAGATGCAATACGCGAACCGGGCCATCGTATTCATGCACCAGGGTAAAGGTCGGGCTGGTCACGGCATCTACGTCCGCCGCGCCCAGTGCCGCGGCGATTCCTTTCACCAGGGTGGTCTTCCCCGCGCCAAAATCGCCTTGCATCAAGATCAGCTTTGGCGGCTTCAACAGGCTCGCGAGTTCCACACCGAGCGCAATCGTTTCATCGGCACTCTTCGTGATGAATTCGATCAATGGGCCAGCCATGATCAATGGGCCAACCCCTGCAACCATGTAAACCCGTCCTCGTCCTCCACGCGGGCGCGAAACGCACGCCAAAGATGCGAAACCGTATCTGTTGCACACAACGTGTGCTCGTCCTGCTCGAGCAGCGCGAAATCCGCAGCCAAACCGTGCAGAAATACACCGGCTTCGACCGCCTCCTGCGGCCGGTCAGGAAACTGCGCAAGCAGCGCGACCAAAATTCCGGTCAGGACATCGCCGCTGCCGCCTTTCGCCATTCCTGGATTTCCAGTTGTATTCACCGCCACGCGCCCGTCCGCGTGAGCCACCAGCGTTCGCCAACCCTTCAACACTAGAGTCACGCCATTTTGCTGCGCGAAATCCCGGGCCGTCTTCAACCGGTCCGCTTCCACATCTTCCACCGTCTTGCCAATCAGGCGCGCCATTTCTCCGGGGTGTGGAGTCATGACCACGAAGCTCGTTTTGTTTTTCAGTAACGCAGTTTGTTGGTGAAAGGCGGACAATGCATCCGCGTCGATGACCACCGGCACTTGCGCGCGCGCGACCAGTTGCCGAGCGTACTCCGCCGCCTCGGCGTCTTGTGACATACCCGGCCCAACCGCAATCGCAGTACGCTTCTCCAGAAGCTGGTCGAGCTTCTCTCCCAGATTCGCCGCCGAAATGGTTCCCTTCGCCGTCTCCTCCAGCGGCGTCGTCATGACCTCCGCCATGAAAGCCGCAACTGTGCTCAGAATGCTATTCGGAATCGCCGCCGTGACCAGGCCAGCACCCGCTCGAAGAGCGCCCATCGATGCCATCGCCGCTGCCCCCGATTTGCCCCATGAACCGCCCACGATCAGAGCGTGGCCAAACTTTCCTTTGTTGCCTGCTTTGTCGCGAGGCTTTTCCGCCAACGCCTTCGAGAAGCCGGTCCAACCAATTCCACCCGTGGATTGGACTGCTGCTGGCGGTGATCCGATCTGCGCGACAACGAGTGGCCCGTCCGTTAACCTGCCGAACACGTGAGCCATTTTTGGAGCCGTGAATGTGATCACCGCGTCTGCGCGAAACGCTTCGTCCACATGCGCGTCGGTCGCGTCCGCATCCCACCCCGACGGCAGATCGATAGCCACGACAGGGGTGCTCAGATTCATTAGTTTTTTCTGCACCGCCGCCGCTAATCCGCTCAGCGGAGGCTTGAATCCCGTGCCGAAGACAGCGTCGATAAACAGGTCCGCATCCTCAAACAGGATCTTTACCTCAGGCATTTCGAGATGCTGCTCGTCAGGCTCAAGCAGCACATCCTCGCCTAAGGCCGCCACTGCTTCACGCGACATGGCTCCCCGGCTGCCTAGCAAGATCGCCCTGACTTCGCGTCCCTCATCTCTCAGAACGCGAGCGGCAACCATGCCATCGCCCCCGTTATTTCCTTTCCCGCACAGCACTACAATCTTGTTCGCCGACTCATAGTGCCGCAGAATAAATCGCGCGACGGCTTGTCCCGCATTTTCCATCAGCTCGTCGAGCGGCACACCGAATTCTGCAGCGGTTCGCTGATCGGTTGCTTTCATCTCTGCCGCGGTCAGGATTTGCATACTGACTTTCTACCAAAGAAAAACGGCGCTCGTGTTGAGCGCCGTTTCGCGACCATCCGGTGCAAGTTGTTATTGTGAGACGCCTACGCTAGTAACGGGCTGGCTGTCCGCGCCAGGCGGGGCGTTTCTCGCGGTGGTGAAATAACTCTTGTCCGAGAGGTTCCGATAGAAGTGTCCCGCTAATTCAGCCGCCTTTGGCCCGAAGGTCGGTCGCCCGCCCTCGAGAAAGAACACCACCACAATGCGGCCGCCGGGCGTATCCGCGAAGGAGGCGAACCATCCGAATCGCGTGCCATTGTTGGAGCACGTGCCTGTCTTACCCAGCACGGGAAATTCGCTGAAGCTCGAGCGAACGGAACGCGCCGTACCGTATTGCACTGCCGCGCCCATGCCGGGCACGATCTCTGGAATCAGTGGGCCGATGTCGAGCATCCGTTTCACCATCGGCTTGAAGCTCAAAATTTCGTCCGGCGTTTCCGGATGCTGCAGGTAAAACAGCGTGCCGCCATTCGCGATCGACGCGACCAACGCGCCGAGCTGCAGCGGAGTCACCGAGACGCTCTCGCCGAACGAGCACATTCTGCCGACGCCCCCTTGCGCATCCGGCAGAGCCTCCGTTGGATAGACGCCCAGATGCTCGCCCTTGATCTTGTACCCGGCATACTCGCCCAGCCCAAATTCATTCGCGTAATGCTTCACTCGCTCGAACCCGAGCCGCCGACCGAGGGTCTCGAAATATGCGTTGTTCGAGTGCGCAAGCGCTTCCGTCATATCCAGCGAATAGTGCCCGCCGAGGTTGACCGGGGTGTCTTTGGTTACGATGCGCTCTTCGAGCGCCGCCAGGGCGACAGAGAGCTTGATGGTGGAGCAAGGCTCAGCGCCTTCGGAAAGGGCGAGCTTCTGATTCACCATCGCCAGCACGCGACCATTATTCGGGTCGATTGCGACCACGGTTCCGTTCATATTGCCGAGCGCGTCGATGGCCGCCTGGCGCACTACCTGGTCTTCGCCCGATGTAATGTCGCCGTTCGCCATGTCGGCATCGACGAAGGAGTTTCCTGTGAAGCGCTCGTAAATGCGATGATGCCGGCCATGCAGAGATCTGCGCACCAGCGACGCCCTTCTCAGGTGACCTACGGGGCGCGAGTGTTGCAGGCTGCGAATACGGCGGCTTGCACGCGCAGACTCTTGAACGCGTGCCGAGTGCGTGCGATGCGTCACGCGCGTCGTCGTCTTGGCAAACAGAATGGCAGGACACAAAAAGATGCCCAAAAATAGGGCCAGGGCCGAAAAACGCTTCATTTGCCTCTTCCAATCACGATCGGAGTGGGCTTGCTGGGTGAATGGTACTCGCTCATCCGCCGCGAAACCATGAAAATCCGTCCCCTCGCCGCTGGCCACGTTCAATCCCACTACAGCCCCCCACGGCGCATAAACGCGGGAATGTCGAGGTTCTCAGCCGCTTCTTCTTCCACTGCAACCGCCGACGCCACCATCACGGGCGGGCGTTCCGGCTCGGTCACATCCCGAAAGAAGTCGTCCGCATGGATATCCGACGCCACAACCACGTCTTCGCTGGCAAATCGCGCCGGCGCTTGCGGATTCGCCTGGATGTAAATTGGCCGGTCAACCGCCTCCCCTTCCCTCGCCATGCGGGCACGCCGCCCAGCGGTGTCCTGACGAAATCCTGTCGCGATCACCGTAATCTTCACTTCGTCGCCCAGCTTTTCATCCAGCACTGCGCCGAAGATGATATTGGCATCCTCGTGAGCCGAGCTTTGGATCAGAGTGGAGGCTGCGTTTACCTCGCTCAATTTCAGCGAACTCGAGCCAGTGATATTGATCAGAATGCCGCGTGCACCATCGATCGCTCCCGCCTCAAGGAGTGGCGATGCCATCGCTGCCTGCGCGGCCTCGATGGCGCGATTTGCTCCGCTGCGCAGCGCCGTTCCCATCACCGCATATCCCATGCCGGCCATCGTCGTCTTCACGTCGGCAAAATCGCGATTGATGATGCCCGGAATCGTGATGATGTCCGAGATGCCCTGCACGCCTTGGCGCAACACATCATCTGCAATCCTGAAAGACTCAAAGAACCCCGCATCCTTGGCCACGGCAAGCAGCTTTTCATTTGGGATCACGATCATGGTGTCGACAGCGTCGATCAATTCCTGCATGCCGCGCTCGGCCTGTTGCAGCCGTCGTTTGCCTTCAAACGCGAACGGTCGCGTCACCACGGCAATCGTGAGGATGCCCATTTCGCTCGCGAGTGAGGCAATGACAGGAGCCGCACCGGTCCCCGTACCGCCACCCAGACCCGCCGTCACGAAGACCATGTCCGCGCCTTCGAGCGCCTCGATAATCTTTTCGGAGTCTTCGAGCGCCGCGCGACGACCCATATCCGGGTTTGCGCCCGCGCCGAGGCCAGCAGTGAGCTTCACTCCCAGTTGCAGCTTGATTGGAGCCTCGCAAAGCTTCAACGCCTGCACGTCGGTGTTGGCAGCGATGAACGTTACGCCTTCAACGCCGGCCGCGATCATGCGGTTCACCGCGTTGCCGCCGCCGCCGCCCACCCCGATCACTTTGATCTTCGCGCCTTGGGGAGCCTCGTCATGGAACTGGATCTTGATGTCTTCCATAAAACCCTCAGTGTTTCGTTGTTAGCGATTCAATTTCAAATAAACGCTCGCCTGTCACAGCGAGCCTGCGAAGATGGCACGTAGCTTCGAACGCAATCCCTGATCTTCTTGTGCGCGTGTCGTTCGGGTGCGATGCGCGTAGAGCAGCATGCCGATCGCGGTTGCGTATTCCGGGCGCGCCAGTGTCAATGGCATGCGCGAGAGTGGCACCGGCGAACCGATGCGCGCCGGAACGCGAAGCTGGCTCTCGGCCGTTTCCAGCATCCCCGCAAGATGCGCTCCGCCACCGGTCAAGACCACACCCGCGCCGAGCGCTTGCATCACGCCGCCGATACGCAGGTTGTCCCGCATCATGCGAAACAGCTCAGTCGCGCGCGGCTCCAGCATCTCAGCCAGCAGCCGCTGGCGTTCCATCCGCACTTCCCCGCTGGCATTCGTCACTTCGATTTCATTGGCGTTTGGCACCACGGTTACAACGCAATGGCCATATTCGCGCTTGAGCCGCTCGGCTTCCTGGACACCGATGTGCAGGCCGAGCGCCAGGTCGTTGGTAAAGTGGTCTCCCCCGATCGGCAATACAGCCGTGTGCGCGACCGAACCTTCAAACACAACGGCGATCTCCGTCGACCCCGCTCCGATATCGGCGAGACATACCCCCAGCTCGCGCTCATCGCCAGAGAGCACAGCTTCCGCTGCGGCGACCGCTTCATAGACCGTGTCGGTTACTTCAATGCCGGCCTTGTTCGCGCAGGTCACGATACTTTGCGCGGCGCTTGAGGAGCAGGTCGAAAGATGAAGGTTCACTTCCAGCCGGCTGCCGACCATACCCACCGGATCGTGAATGCCCGCCTGATCGTCGAGGATGAATTCCTGCGGCAGCAGATGCAGCATCTCGCGATCCGCAGGCAGCGAAACCTGCCGCGCACGATCGACGGCTGCACGGACATCTTCGCGAGTGATCTCGCGCTGGCGATTGCCCAGGCTCACTCCGCCGCGGCTATTCACGCCGCGCACGTGGACTCCGCCGATTCCTGCGACCGCACTCGCAATCATGCAGTGACCCACTTGTTCGGCGAGCGCGGCCGCATGGCTCAGGCACTCGATCGCCGGCTGCAAGTCAGCGATCAAGCCTTTGCGAACTCCTTTGGTGTCGACTACACCGTGGCCGAGATAACGCAGCGCGCCCTCATGCACTTCGCCGGCGAGTACACACGTCTTGCGCGAGCCCACGTCGAGCACCGCCATCACCGATTGTTCGCGCTGACCCATGGCTTATCTCTGCTCCATCTGTCGTTGCTGGCGTAGTTGCTGCAATGTCTGTTGCCTGGGTTTTGCTGCGGCCTTCGCCTTCGCGTGCTTCGGTGCAGCCTTGGTGCGCGACGCGACCACGAGTCTTTTAGTTGCCATTGACGGCTTTGCAACCGGCCTTGTAGAGGCTGTGGGCTTGCCCGCCGCGTCAGCTTGACCGGCCTGACCGGCAGCGTTGCCCTGCGCCATTTCCAGCACGAACTGCGTATCGTAGCGCGCGTCTACCGCGGCCAGGCGCGGATACTGTTGTCGCCACTCCGCAAGATGCGCCTGATATCCGTGATAACGCTGCAGGAAGTTTTCGTCTCCAAAATGGATCAGCAAGCTTCGATCTCCGTCGGCGATGACCGCGCGCACATCTTCCGGCTCAGACAGGTCCACTTCACTCAACTTCGAGGAGATAGGCTCATCCCCTGCATCCAGATCATGGACAAAGCGCGCATAAATTTTCATACGCGCCGCGCGCGTTGAAAGCGGGTCGTTCTCGTTGATGCCGGTAACGACCGGGAATGAGTAAGGCTTGCTCTCCGGCTGCGCGGGCATGTCCAGCAACACCCCTTCGCCGTCGACCAAGCCGGCGCGGCTGCCGTTATGCACGAATGCGACAGGAGTCCGCTCCGTGACCGCGATGCGCAATTGATCGGGCATCAAGCGCATCACGGTGGCGTGTGCAATCCACGGCAGCGCTTCCATCTGCTTGCGGCGCTCTTCGAGGGGCACGAAGAAGATGTTGCGGCCAATGTCTTCGCCAAACGTCGCCAGCAGATCGGGACGAGAGACTTCGCTGTTGCCGACGAAGCGAATCGACGCGGAGTTGGCAATGCGAAAACGCGAATCGTGGCGGAGAAAGCTGCGTGTTGCATAGAGGGTAAAAGCGACCGCCCCAAGCGCGATCACAACTCCCGCGCCAAGCGCGAACCGGCCCACCAGAGATTGGGGAATCAGGCTGCGACGCACCGGCACGCGACGGCGCGAGCGCAAGAACGGCGCGTCGTCGTCGATCGCGTAGGCGGCTTCTCCAGCCGCGCGACGCGATTTCGGAGTGGCCACGCGTGTGCGGTTGCCGGCCGGTGACGCCTCGTCCGGACGATAAAAATCGTCCTCGAGCCGGTCGATTTCCGGGTAGTCGAGCAGGTCCACTCCGTTGCCGCGTATTGTGTCGTCTCTTCGCAAAGCCCGAGCAAGGCCGCGAGAATCGCCATTCCGAATATAGCGTGCATGCCGCGCATTCGCGCCCGTAAAGTACGGTGGAAATCGTGACGGTATTCGATTGGGCTACAGCGTATTTTTTTCTAGTCGGTCGCCGTCACTTTCCAAACGGTCGATCACCAGCGCAGCGATCTGCGAAACATTTCCCGCGCCCATGGTGAGAATCAGGCTGCCCGGCTCGGCCAGCGCTGCCGCGCGTTCAGCCGCCGCTTCAAACGAGGCCGCGTGTTCGACCCCCACTCTTGCGATGGCTTTCACCAGCGCCTGCGTAGAGATTCCTGGAATCGGCTCCTCGCTTGCGGCGTAGATGTCGAGCATCTGTACCGTGTCCGCGTCGCCGAATGCCCGGATGAATTGCGGCATCAGGTCGCGCGTTCGCGAGTAGCGGTGTGGCTGGAAAATCACGTGCACCTTGGTATAGCCGCAGGTCCGGGCGGCGGCGAGCGTGGCACGGATCTCCGTCGGATGATGACCGTAATCGTCGACTACATCGACGCCGCGCGCCGAGCCGCGCTTCTGAAAGCGGCGATCCACCCCGCGGTAACTGGCGAGCGCTTCTGCAATGCTGTTTGGAGCAACGCCAAGCTGCAATGAAATCGCGATGGCGGCGGTTGCGTTCAGCACATTGTGCACGCCGGGTACATAAAGCCGAAACGGGCCGAGCGCGACGCCCGCGGCTGCGGTCACGGTGAATTTCGCGCGGCAATCGCTGTCGCGATCCAGCAGGGTGACGCGAAAGTCCGCGCCTGCAGCGAAGCCGTAGGTGTACACGCGGCGGGTCACACGCGGCAGAATTGCAGCCAGCATCGGATCATCGATACAGGCCGTGATCGCGCCATAGAACGGAACCTTCTTCATGAAAGCGACGAAGGCGTCCTCGATATCCGCCAGGTCGCGATAGCAATCCATGTGCTCGCGGTCGAGGTTGGTGACCACGGCCAGAATCGGGGACAGCTTGAGAAAACTGCGGTCGCTTTCATCGGCTTCGGCGATCAGATATTGCGACTTGCCCAAGCGCGCGTTCGAACCCAGCGCGTCCACGCGTCCGCCGACGATCACGGTCGGGTCGAGCTGCGCCGCCGCCAACACCACCGCGATCATGGAAGTGGTGGTGGTCTTGCCGTGCATGCCCGCGACCGCCACTCCATATTTCAACCGCATCAGTTCCGCCAGCATTTCGGCGCGAGGAATGACCGGGACTTTGCGTGCGTGCGCGGACACGACTTCAGGATTCTGCTGACTCACGGCGGAGCTGATGACGACGACATCGGCCTGCGCGGAATTTTCCGCCGCGTGTCCCTCATAGAACGTGGCGCCCAACAAGATCAGCCGGTCTGTGACCCCGGAGCGGCGCAGATCGGACCCGGAAACCGGATAACCCAGGGTGAGCAGAATCTCCGCGATTCCGCTCATGCCTATGCCGCCGATTCCGATGAAGTGGATGCGCTTCTGTCCAAGGAACATCGGTTCAATCTAGCAAAAGTGCCCGACGTGGCGTGAGGGGGACCCCCAATACGTCAAAATGGCCTCCACAAAACATAAAGCCGGGACTTATACCCGATTTATGACAAGCTGGCTAACAAGATGAACGGATACGTCCGCCATCGCATTCAGCACACCCAAAAGGTGTACGTCATGGGCGACATTCACACGAACACGATTGAAGGGTTCTGGAGTTGGTTAAGCGTGGAATCGGCGGAACGTATCACAGCGTGAGCAAAAAGTACTTGAGTACAGTTTCCGTTACAACCGCAGGGATGCTACGGAGCATATGTTTGTTTCGCTTTTGGAGAAAATCTCGGAACGGGCGAGTTAACACTTCGGTTTAGGAGCTTGAAGAAAGATTCGCGTCGGACGGGTTTGCATTCTCTCCGCTACGTCCTTGGATGGCTTAATACTCGGGCTTTTCGCGTGGGATTGATTGCTTCCGGCTGGCAGGCTCATCAGCTATCAGACCCTTTCTAGCCGCAATGTATCAAAGATGCGGCGGAAAGGAACTGTGCGCTTGTCAAGGAAGCAATCTCTCGAACTCGCCGACGAAGCTATCGACGAAATCAGCCATATGCTTGAGCGTTTCAAGAACCGGCGCAGGACCGGTAATCTCAGATTCGTCGAAGGTTATATCAACGGCGAGCTTGAAACAATCGTGGTCTTCTCTCTGATATGTGGATGTGGGCAAGCTAACGATCTCGTAGCCGCTTTCCAATGGGAAGGAAACATGTTCCCGACCAAACCAATTCGTGTAGCCTCGAATTGCGCTAACTCCAATGTTCCGAAAAGCAACTATGGCGGGGATCATCAGTTTGTGTTTGTCTTCAATATCCAGTTGGTGGATGAGCCATAGAGTATTATCTCCAGTCTCATGAGGTTGTACTTTGCGGATGAGTTCTTTAGCTTCCGCGCTCATGCCCTTTATCTTTCCTCCATGAATGGCAGATGTGAATTCCTTGGAGGGTTCGCAAACGGGAAAGTAAGTGGCGGAGTAGGCTGCTCTCCATTCGCCAAGACCAATTGCCAAGCGAGATGATCGAGAGAACTCCTAAGATTGTGGACAGCGTCACCAATTGTCAGTGCAATGTTATTGGGAATCTCGTCAACACTGGCAACGTACAAGGTAATGTGTTCAATATCGGGCACATCGTGGGGCTTGGCACCAATTTCGTAGGGCTCGGAATCGCAGAATTCCCTGATAGAAACGCCCAAATTCGCGATGTGCTCATTGGCCCGCTTAATTTTCGCCCGTACTCCTAGCATATGCTCATTCATTCATGACATGATACCTAGTTACTTGATGTAAAGGGATAATTGCCCAGCAATCATATCTGAAAGAAAAGGAGTTATCCGAAAAAAAGGGACTTAGCCTAACCCTAGTTGCCGTTTTTCCTGCGGCCCGGGCAAACACAGAAAGCCCGGCGCAAATGCTGGGCTCTCCTGGGTCGTGTCAAGTGTTTGAAACTAAAAAACTGTTTCTACGGGCGCTCAGTCGTCGTGGTCGTGGCCATGACCGTGGTCCTTGTCGTGGCCGTAGGCATGGCCGCGGCCATGCCCCTCGTCTCCGTCAAAGTCGCGGTGATCATGATTGTCATCGCGGTCCCACCGGCCTTCGTGATAACGCCAGCCGTCGTTGTAATGGTCCCAGTGACCATGCGTCCAGTACGCGTTCTGATAGGGCGGGCGCTCGTAGTGGCCGCCGATCCAGCGATAGCGCGCTCCTGAGGGCGACCAATAGCCGGGGACCCAGTAGGCATCTTGATAGGGGGCAGCCGGGCGCACTTCATAACGGACCGGCGGTGGCGCGCTGCCGATATATACATTGATTTGAGCACCGGCGGCCATCGTAAGTCCAATGAGTGCTGTCGCGGGTAGCAGGAACAGTTTGCGCATGGTTTTAATTCCTCTTGATCGAGCAGGAGCGGGAATAGTCGGTTGGTTGAAGCTGGAAGAGCTTCGGCAGAAAGACAACCCGGTAGAAGCCGGGTTGCGGCGGGGGAGATTCGAACTTTAGCGGTTCAGCGAGTCGTTGTCATGCGCGAAATTGCCGCAGGAGTCCTGAGAGGCACGTTTGCGTGTTGGCTGCGAGTTGGGAAGAACGGCCCCGGCTGGTTGGCCGAGGCCGCGAAGTGCTGCAGCAAACTTTTTGCGCTACCGTCGCCCGCGACCTTCGCCACCATTGCCGTGGGAGCCGCCACCGCCCGATCCGCCACCCGAGCGGGGCTGAGCCTGCGGTGCGCTGTAGTGCTGCTGCGGAGCGCTGTAGCGCTGCTGCTGCGGAGTGCTGTAGTGTTGCTGCTGCTGGGGAGCATTGTAGTGTTGGCCCCCGCCGTAGCTCTGGAGCGGTGCACTCGCGTGTTGCTGCGGTGCACTGTAGCGCTGGCCGCCACCGTTGCCGCCCCCGTTATAGGACTGCTGCGGGCGATAGACGTTGTTCCCGCTATTGCCGCCGGGGTAGCTGCGTCCGGTTTGTGGAGTGGCCTGGTGCTGACCGTTGTTCGGCGTGTATGGCGTATATACCGGACGCACCGTGCTGCGCGGTCCGCCCTGATAGCTTTGCCCGCCCTGATAGCTTTGCCCGCCCTGCTGGTTGGCAGAGGTAGGCCGGTTACGGAATGTCTCGCCTGATCGGTTATAGGCAGGAACCTGTGACCGGCCAGCCGTGACGACCGGACGCTGGACTTGGTTCTGGACCTGATTCTGGCCGATGCCGCGATTTTCTGGACGGATTCCGTGATCGAAGCTGCCGCCGCTGCTCCCGCCGGGGTGTTGCACCTGCCCGTTGAATACGGCGTGGGTTTCGCCGCGATTGACATTCACGCCGCCTTGGCGGCCCTCGCCGAACGCGCCGTGACCCGCATTGCCGCCGTTATAGCGTGCCTCGCCGCCGTTGTAGTGACTTTCATAGTTGCGCGCCTGCTGATAGCGGTGATCGTCGAATTCACGGCCGTGTTCGCGGCCCCAGCGCTCGTTGTAGTAGCCGTTGTAATAGTCGCGCTGGTAGTAGGAGTTGTTGTACCAGCCCTCGCGGCAGATGCCGTAGGAGCCGTACCATGGCCATGGGTTGGAGTAGTAAATACCGCTGTAGTAGCCGGCAGGATGTCCCCAGAAGCCCGCTGTCCAGCCCCATCCGCCGCCACCGTAACCCCAGACGCCAGGCTGCCAGATGGCGCCTTCATAGGGAGGCAGCGACCAGTAGCCGGGGACCCAGTAATAGCCGTCGTCGCCCCACGCGTAGTAGCCATCGACCCAGATATAGCCGGCGCCGGGATAGTAGGGGCGCTCATACACCGGGACAGCAGGAGGACCGATGGAGATGAAGATTCCTGCGTGGGAAATGGCTGGGATTCCAACCGTGCCGACAAGGGCAGCCCCCAGAACCAGGGAACGGAAGATCGTCCGGAAATTCAACATCGGGTGCCTCTTGAGCTTTATCCTTCGGCTTCCCTCGATACTCCGAGGGCTTCGCGGATTTCGCTCATCGCTTGCGTATCGCTTTGCTTATCGCTTGCTTATCGCTACAGCACGGCTGATTTGGACTGCCCGCGCTCAGCGGCTTTTTGCTGCTGTAGAGGTAAACCGGTCGCCATGGCGAAAGTTGTGGTTTTCTGCATGGTTTTCGCGTGGTTACGCGTGGAGTTCGCGTGGTATTGGCGTGGACTTGGCGTGGATTTTGCCTGAATATTTTGCATCTTTTTATGGTGTGGACGCGCTGTGGACGGACGACCCGTTACGTGCGGACGAGGGAGAGGGCGAGCTGGGCGATTTCGCTGGCGGCGTTGGGCCGGGCAAATCCGGAAGCGTGCTGGGACATGGCGTCCAGCGCGGCGCGGTCCTGGAGCAGGCTGGTCAACTCTTGCAACAGACTTGCGGGCGTCAGGCTGGCCTGCAGCATCATGCGGGCGGCTCCCGTCTGGGCTAGCGCCTCGGCGTTCTTGCGCTGATGGTCGTCGGCGGCCTGGGGGAACGGAACGAGCAGCGAGGGTTTGCGCGCGGCGGCAAGCTCCGCCACGCTGGAGGCTCCGGCGCGCGCAAGCACCAGCGAGGCTTCCGCGAAGCGCAGCGGCATGTCTTCGAGGAAAGCCCGGATGTCATAGCGAAAGCGGTCGACGCCAGCTTCGCGATAGGCCCGCTCAGTGGATTCGCGTTCCGGTTCGCCGGTCTGGTGAAGGATGGTCAGCCCGCAAACGTTTTCAAGCAGGGAGCCGGCGATGTGGGGCAGTGTCTGGTTGAAGATGCGCGCGCCCTGGCTGCCGCCGAAAACGAGCAAATGTGGGGCGGCGTTTGGAGAGCGCAGGGGTAGCTCAAAGAATTCTTTGCGGACGGGGATGCCGGTGAGGTGGGCATTGCGGAAGTAGCCTAGCGTTTCTGAGAAGTTGACGGCGGCGGCGCGGACGTAGCGGCCCACGATGCGGTTGGCGAGGCCGGGATAGGCGTTGGGCTCGAAGGCCAGGGTGGGGATGCCGCGGAGAATGGCGGCGATCATAGCGGGGCCGGAGGCGTAGCCGCCTACTCCGATGACGATATGGGGGCGGAACTCGCGCAGCAAACGGTTGCATGCAACTGTGCCGTGCGGCAGTTTGGCCATGGTGAGAACGCGGGTCGCGAGTGAAACATTTTTGAGCTGGCCGGCCTCGATGACGGTGAGCGGAAAATCCGCGGCGGGGACAAGGCGGGTTTCCATGCCGCGCGGCGTGCCGACGAAATGGACCTGGGCGGCGTGGTGATCGCGGAGTTCGCGCCCGATGGCGAGAGCGGGGAGGACGTGGCCTCCGGTGCCACCGCCGGCGATGAGGATGTGGGTCACGGCGCTGTGCTAGTCGACTGCGCGGCTGATGTTCAGCAGCACGCCGATGGAGGCGAGCATGATGAACAGGCTGGTGCCGCCGGAGGAGATGAAGGGGAGGGTGATTCCTTTGGTGGGCAGCAGGGCGAGGGTGACGCTGATGTTGAAGAACGCCTGAATCAGAATGGTCGCAGTAATACCGAAAGCGAGGAAGCGGGCAAACGGGTCGGTGGACAGAACGGCGGTGCGCAAGCCTCGGTAGCCGAGGACAACGAAGAGTCCGACCAGGACGAGGGCGCCGAGGAGGCCGAGTTCTTCAGCGATATTGGCAAAGATGAAGTCGGTGTGCGCTTCTGGAAGGAAAAAGAGTTTCTGCCGGCCTTCCATCAGGCCGAGGCCGCGCAGGCCTCCGGTCGAGACGGCGATGAGCGACTGATTGATGTGGAAGCCGGTGCCCTGGGGATCGGAGCCGGGATTGAGGAACGCCATAATGCGGGCGCGACGCCACGGCACAGAGAGCATGTAGATCATAACGGGAGCGGCGGCGATAGCTCCGACGCCGAAGTAGCGCAACTGCATTCCGGCGAGGTAGAGCATAAGGGCGGTGACGCCGGCGCAGACTAGAGCAGTGCCGAGGTCGGGCTGCCGCAAGATGAGCGCCATAAAGAGGACACTGGGCGCGACGGCGGGGAGAAGGACCCGCTTCCAATCCTGCATATGCTGAACTTTGTCCTGCAAAAACCACGCGAGGAAGAGGACGAGGGTTGGCTTGGCGATCTCAGAGGGTTGGAAAGTGAAGAAGTTGCCGAAGCGAATCCATCGATGCGTGTGATGCGAGTCGTGAAACGCGAAGACGACCAGCAGCAGCAGCATGGTGATGGCGACCGCGGGGAAAACGACTTTGGGCCGGTTGTATTTGCGGTAGTCGTTCTGCATCAGCACTGTGAGCGCGCCCAAACCAAGGGCGGCCCAGCCGGCTTGTTTCGCGACGAAGGTATACGGTGAATTGTATTTTGTACTGGCCATCATGGCCGACGCGGAGAACACCATAACCAGCCCGAAGAGCACGAGCATGATCACGGTGCCGAAGAGCCATTTGTCTACGCCGACGCGTTTTGCCATTTGCTAATTTCCTGCGTTCCGCTGCAGCGCGGCGACCGATTGTTTGAAGACGCGGCCGCGGTGCTCGTAACTTTCAAACTGATCGAAACTCGCGCACGCCGGAGCGAGCAAAACGATTTCGCCATCGACTGCATTTGTGCTGGCCATGGTGACGGCGCGCTCGAGCGTGTCAGCCCGGATGATTTTCGCAGCGCCAGCGAGTTGCGCCTCAATTTTTTCTGCGGCGGAACCGATGGTGTAAACAGCGCGGGCTTTTTGGCGGAGCAGTTTGTCGAGTTGCGAGTAGTCGGAATCTTTGTCTTTGCCGCCGAGAATAAGGTGGACGCCGCCGGAGAAGGATTCGAGCGCTTTGAGAGTGGCGTCGACGTTGGTCGCCTTGGAGTCGTTGTAGTAGTCGACGCCGCGAATCCTGGCGACGAATTCAAGGCGGTGTTCGACGGCCTTGAAGTTGGCGACGGTGGCGCGGATGATCTCGGCGGGGATGGTCGAGAGTCTCGCGACGCACACGGCGGCGAGAATGTTCTCAACATTGTGGGCGCCCTTGAGCGGGATTTCGGCGGCGGGCAGGATGGGCTCGGCGGCCTTTTGTTCGGATTCGCGAAAGAAGATGGTGCTGTCGTGCAGGAACGCCCCCTGGCGGACAACGCGGGTGCGGCTGAACCAGTAGAGGTTGGGGGACGTCTTGCCCGCGGCAGCGATGCGGGATGCGATGCGGTGCGCGATTTCGTCGTCCGCGTTCAAGACAAGAGCATCGCTTGCGGTCTGGTTGGCAGCGACTCGCTGCTTGGCGGCGATGTAGTTTTCGAGGCTGCCGTGGCGGTCAAGGTGGTCGGGGGTGATGTTGAGGATAACCGCGATGCGGGGATGAAACTGCTCTGTGGTTTCGAGCTGAAAGCTGGAGACTTCGAGCACGCTGACAGTTTGCGGCGTGCTTTCTGCGACGAACTGGATGACGGGCAGGCCGATATTGCCGCCGACAAGCGTGGGCACGCCTGCGGCTTTGAGAATTTCGCCGACGAGGGTGGTGGTTGTGGTCTTGCCGTTGGAGCCGGTGATGGCGATGATCTGGCCTTTGAGAAAGCGCGAGGCAAGTTCGAGTTCGCCGATGACGGGAACGCCAAGGCTGCGCGCCTGCGCCAATTCCGGAGTGTCGGTGGGGACGCCGGGGCTGACGACGATCAGTTCCTGACGGCGAAAGGTGAGCAGACCGTGGCAGCCAGTCTCGATCGTGATGCCGGCATCGAGCAGCGCGGGAATTTCTGTGGCGAGCGATTGTTCGCTGCGGCTGTCGGAGACGGTGACCTGCGCGCCCTGCTTTTGCAGAAACAGCGCCGCAGCGACTCCGGACTTGCCGAGCCCTACGACGAGAACTTTCTTGCGCTTCAATTCCATCTTTGCGGGTGCCTGTGGCATTCTCCCACGCGTTCGGTTGAAGCGTGAAGCATCAACGCAGTTTGAGAGTGGTGAGAGCGAAAAGCGCGAAGACGAGAGCGACGATCCAGAAGCGCGCGATGACTTTTGATTCCGACCAGCCGAGCAATTCGAAGTGGTGATGCAGGGGAGCCATTTTGAAGATGCGCTTCTTTCTGAGCTTGTAACTGCCGACCTGGAGGATGACGGAAACCGCTTCGAGAACGAAGATGCCGCCGATGAAGGGCAGCAGCAGCTCCTGCTTGATGAGCACGGCGACGGTGCCGATGGCTCCGCCGAGAGCGAGCGAGCCGACGTCGCCCATGAAGATTTCAGCGGGGTGGGCGTTGTACCAGAGGAAGCCGACGCTGGCGCCGACCATGGAACCGCAGAAGACGGTCAGTTCGGCGGCCAGGGGCATGCGCTGCAGCTCGAGATAGTCCGCAAAGACCACGTGGCCGCTGACGTAAGTCAGCACGGTCAGCGCGCCGGCAGCGACGATGGTGCAGCCGATGGCAAGTCCGTCGAGGCCGTCGGTCAGGTTGACGGCGTTGGTCGAGAAGACGAGCACGAGAATGACAAAAACGATGAACGGAAGAAACGCGAGCGGCCACCAGTGCTGCATGTGCGCGAGCGAGCTGATCACAAGGTCGGGGCGAAAGCGTTTGACGAACGGGACCATCAGGTGCGTCGAGTAGGAGCCGCCGTATTGAAGCCGAACCAGCATCAGCGCAATAGCGAGGCCGGCGAGAAATTGCCACCCCATCTTTGCGCGGGGGGTAAGACCGAGATTGCGGCGCTTGACCACCTTGATGTAGTCATCCGCAAAACCGATGGCGCCGAAGCTGACGAGCGAAAAGATGGCGACCCATACAAACGGATCCGTGAGGTCGCTCCACAGCAGGGCCGGGATGAGGATGGCAATGCAGATGAGGACTCCGCCCATGGTCGGCGTTCCCGCTTTTTTCTGGTGGTCTTTCGGGCCGTCTTCGCGGATGTACTGGCCGATTTGAAACTCCCTGAGCCTTTCGATGACGAAGGGGCCGATGATCAGCGCGATCAACAGCGCTGTCAGCGTGGCGAACGCTGTTCGAAACGTCAGATAACGGAAGATGCGAAACGGTCTGAAGTAAGGAAACAGCTTCTGATAGAGCAGCCAGTAAAGCAAACTTCCTCCGGCAACCGATGCGATGGATTGGCGCTAGTGTACAGGCGGAAGATGGGCCGAGTGAGTGGTTGCACCTGCTTCGTTACTGCTCAAAGTGCTAAATGCGCGCGGCTGGATCAGTCGCCGGATCTGGGCCTTTCGCGGCCTGGAGGATCTTTAGAGCGCGTTCGAGTTCCACTCCGCGCGATGCTTTGAACAAGACGACATCGCCGCCGCGCAGGTTGTGGGCGACCCAGGTTCCAGCCTCTTCGGGAGTTTCGACAAAGAGCGATTCCACGCCGCCCTCTTCGGCGGAGTCGACGATATAGGCCGCGTCGCCGCGCACTCCGATGACGATGTTCACGCCCTGGCGCGCCATCCAGTTTCCGCAGTCCATGTGCATCTGCTTTGACTCTTCGCCGAGCTCCAGCATTTCGCCTGCGACCACGATGTGACGCGTTCCCTTGACCGCCATCAGTGCATCGACCATGGAGTCGAGCGCGCGCGGGTTGGAGTTGTAGCAGTCATTGAGGATGGTCGCGCCAGCGATCAGGAGTTGTTCGCCGCGCTTGTCGGCGGCTTTCAGTTCGCTGAGCGCGCCGGCTGCTTGTTGTGGAGTCATACCTGCTTCGATGCCGACTGCGATGGCGGCGAGCGCATTCATTACATTGTGTCGGCCCAGCAATGACAGTTTGAGCGGAGTGCGCACGGCCTCGCCGCCACTCATGGTGACGGCGGTAAAGGAGGCTCCGGCGCCCGTGTCTGCGATGTCTTCCGCGCGCGGGTCGGCGCACACGCCTGTGCCAAAGTAGACAGCGCGGCATTTGCAGTCGCGGCCAAACTGACCGACGTAAGGATCGTCGCAGTTGAGAAACGCGACGCCGCCCGCCGGTAGCGCCTCGATCAGCTCGTATTTGGCGCGTGCGATGCCGGCGATTCCGTCGGCGAAATTGCCAACATGCACCGGCGCTACGTTGGTGATGACCGCCCAGTCGGGGCGGGCGAGTTCGGCGAGCGCGCGGATCTCGCCAGGAAACGACATGCCAATCTCGATGATGGCGATGTCGTGTTCAGGTTCGAGGCGCAGCAGTTGCAAGGGCATGCCAAAAGCGTTGTTGAGATTGCCGATGGATTTGAGGACGTTGAATTTGGCCGCGAGGACGGTGGCGATGGCTTCTTTGGTAGTCGTCTTGCCTGCGGAGCCGGTGATTCCGACGACGCGCTTGCCCCATTTGCGTCGCACGGCCGCGGCGAGGTGCTGGAGCGCGAGCAGAGTGTGATCCACAAAGATGAGCGGGTGTTTCGAGTGCGCGTATTGCGCACTGTGGCTGGTTGCGACGACGGCCGCGACGGCACCCCGGGCGAATGCGCCTTCGACGAAGTCATGGCCGTCGAAGCGATCGCCTTTAATGGCGAAAAAAACGTCGCCGGGGTGGAGGGTGCGCGAATCGATGGAGTAGCCGGTCGCGATCGCGTTGCTGTCGATATGCGGGTTGCGATGTCCGGCCATCCACTCCGCAATTTGTAACAGTGACAGTTTCATTCTCGTTCTAACCCTCTCAGCACTGCGGCCGCCACCGCCGCATCGTCGAACGGCGCGACCACGGCGCCGATGGTCTGCGTCTTCTCGTGGCCTTTGCCGGCCAGCAGTACGATGTCGCTGGCGCGCGCCTTGCCAATGGCCAGTTCGATGGCCGCGGCGCGATTCGCTTCACGAGCGTACTCCGTTCCGGTGGCCTTCAGCGCGGGTTCTATCTCGTCGAGAATCGCGTCAGGATTTTCGCTGCGGGGATTGTCGCTGGTCAAGACGACGAAGTCGCTGAGCTCGCCAGCAGCGCGGCCCATGAGAGGGCGTTTGGTGCGGTCGCGGTCGCCGCCGCAGCCGAACAGCGTGGTGACGCGGCCGGGTGTTCCGTTTACGAACTCACGCGCGAGCAGCACCAGATTTCGCAGAGCATCGTCGGTGTG
>JBBPYY010000031.1:0-4003 GCA_038199445.1 Terriglobales bacterium
CATTGCTGCCCATGATCTACGGTCCGATTGCTCATTGTAGAGCGTGCCCGAAAGGAAAGACCCGTCCGCAGCAGGATCGGTGAAGGCATGGTGGGTGTTGCCGTACGTGATAACCTGCCAATCGCCCACCCCGGCAGCGCGCATCTCATTTTCAAAGGCAGCAACGTGGTCAGGAGGCGCGAGCGGATCGTTCGCCCCGGTCAAGACCAGCACGCTAGCCTTGACCTTACTGGGTAAGGCCGGCGCTTTGGTTGCAAGCACACCATGAAAGCTCACCACAGCTTTGAGATCCGCGCCATCGCGCGCCAGTTCGAGCACAACTGAACCGCCGAAGCAGAATCCTATCGCACAGAGCCGTGCCGCGTCGACTTGCGGTAGTGAGGCAAGCGTTGCAAGCGCCGCACGACCGCGCGCGCGGAGCTTCGTGGACTCATTGCGAAGGTCTCCGACCAGTCCACGCATATCCTCGACGTCCCGCGCCTGTCGGCGATCGCCGAACATGTCGGCTGCCAGCGCGACGTATCCGAGTTTCGCAACCCTTCGTGCGCGCTCAAAAATATGCTCGCTCAGTCCCAAGCCCTCATGAAAGACCAGTACCCCCGGCCGCTTGCTGCTCGCAGTATCGTCATAAGCGATAAATCCGCGGCAAATGACTGCGTCGTCGCGGTAGTCAATATCGTTCATGCGCATAAGCGTCTCTTCCTGTTGTCCTCAATGGACAACAGTATACGACCTCCCACGCGAAGCGTCACTTCTGAGGGAAAGCGGCTCGGCTGGCACACTCATTCGGGGTTATCAAATTTTCGATGTCCTAGAACGCGCCGTCTCGCGACGGGCTGTTGTCTCTTGTGGTCAATCGCGTCACTCTGGCTGTGAGCCGGTCACTTCCGGTTCACATCCAACTTCGGACATCTCGCCGCGCCGCAATAACTGACGCCATGTTGCCACAAGCGGCAGTGGTCAACGCACCGGACTGGTAGGATACGCACTGCCCCTCGTCGTCAGTGTTTGGCGGCTTTGCGATAACATTACATTTCCCTTCGTTCTATACTCATGGGCGAAGGTACTCCCATAGCTTTTTGCGTTCACCGGATTTTTCTTAATTCACGGTTCGGCGCCATACCGGAGAGCATTGAGACAATTGTCATCGGCGGCGGTCAGGCTGGCCTTGCCATGAGCTATCACCTGACGCGGGTCGGACGACAGCATGTCGTACTCGAACGTGGTCGGGTGGTCGAACGCTGGCTTAGTGAACGCTGGGATTCGCTCGCTTTTCAGTTTACCAACTCGATGCTTCGTCTGCCTGGCAATGCTTATTCGGGGGACGCGCCGCACAGTTTCATGGCGCGAGAAGGTGTCGCGCGTTTTGTCATGAACTACGCCGTGAAGATTGCTGCTCCGCTCCGGTGCGGTGTTGCGGTTACGTCGGCGCGCCCGACGGATCAAGGACGATTTGTTGTGCAGGCGGGGCAACAGAAGATGGAAGCAGCGAATGTGGTCGTTGCGACCGGACCTTATCAGCTTCCGTCAGTTCCGCCATCCAGCGGATCGTTTCCCTGCGCGACACATCAAGTCACGGCGAACCGCTACACTCGGCCTTCTGATCTACCGCCTGGCAGCGTGCTCGTTGTAGGATCGGGCGGCTCCGGGTGTCAGATCGTAGAGGATCTTCGCGACGGTGGACGGGAAGTGTTCTACGCTATTCGCCGACATCGGAGATGGCCGCGTCGCTATAGAGGGCAAGATGTCGGCTGGTGGATCGAAGAGACTGGCATGACCGATATGACCGGCGATCGCATGCCCCCGGAGTGGCGTAATTTCAAGGCACCATTGATAACCGGTGCGCGGGGTGGCTACACCGTCGATCTCCGCCAGATCGCGAGCCAAGGAGTGACGCTGCTCGGTAGCCTGCTGGATGTCAGCGATGGCAGGCTGCGCATTGCTGGCGATCTAAATGCCAATCTGAAGGTTGGCGATGACACGTTTGTGCAGTTTGTTCAAACAATCGATGACTTCATCGAAGGGAAGGGAATTAGTGTGCCGGCCGAGAACGGCTTCGACCCATATCTACGCCAAACGCCAAAAGCATTGCCTGAGGTTGACACGCTGGACCTGCGGGACGCAAAGATTACGACCGTGATTTGGGCGACAGGATATCGCTACGATTTCGGATGGATAAACTTCCCTGTGTTCGATAAGCAGGGGGCGCCAGAGCAGCGGCGCGGAGTGACGGGAGTGCCCGGCCTTCCTTGGTCTGCCGCGCATGCACAAGGTGAAGTCAGCATTTCTGTGGGGAGTAGGCGAGGACGCTGAAAATCTCGCAAATCACATTGCGGGCAGAGCAACCAACCGCCGCGATCGCACGGATTAGCTATGTTCGAGTTTCGCATGAACGTCGTTGAATGCGATGTGCCGTCCGGCAGCATGTTGAGCCGCGAGCTCATCGAACGCGCGTATTTCCGTGACTCCTACCGGGCGCCGCTGAGCCGCGGCGAACTTGGCATCGTCGATGTCTTCTTCGCCATTTTCGCGCATCGTCCGCTGTGGATGAAGCTGCTCCTCATCGCCCGTAACAAGGTCGCCTCCCTTGCTGGCCTGGATGCACCGACAGCTTTCGAAATCCTCCATGTCGAGATCAAGGATAGCTATGTCGTCGGCGAAAAGATGGGCGTCTGGCCGATTTTCTTACTCAGCGATGATGAAGTCGTCACCGGGCGTAACAACAAGCACATGGATTTCAGGCTATCAGTGCTAAAAGTGCCCGACGGCGATGGAACGAGCGTAGTCGTTTCCACCATCTGCGCGGTCCACAACCTGACCGGTAAAGTCTATCTCTTTTTCGTCGTTCCGTTCCACAGATACGGCGTCCGGAAGCTGCTGACGAACGCGCTCGCGGCGCGGAGATTGTGATGCGACTTCGGCGCTGGGCCGCGGCCGTAGCCGCCCACACCACTCGTGCTTTCGCGCCTTTGGGTCCAGAGATTAGTTTCGCCAAACCAGCTACGGTACAGCCAGTATTGGAATGCCACGCTCAGTTAGGCTTTCTGGATTGAGGCTGGTCTTTTTTATGTGAAGCAGGACCACTGGTCCGGCCCCTCATCCCGTTAGAGATTTGGCCACCCCCGGGCTGACTGTTCCCCGGGCTGACCCCGTTTAGCTTCTCACAAGTGGCAGTTGAACGCCTGCAGCGTGCCAACGGCGGTGTGACAAACCCGCTGGGGTGAACCGCCGCACTCACCTGTGGTCGTCTGGATGTACCCACTGATATGAGCCGAACTCGCGCTCTTTCGTGAGCTTGAATGCGCACCGGCGGGGAACATCGCGGCGCCCGGCACGATCGGCAATCAACGCAGCCTTGAGGATAGGCGTATTCCGCGGGCTCCGGGTCATTTTGATGCCCATGTAATCTAGCTCACATGCCCCACGAGCGGACTAAGCTAAGTATTCATCCAATACCCGTGGGATGCCCAAATGCCTGAGCCCAATAAAAAAGGCGCCGAGCTGACCCCGCGGCCCTCCGTCCGGATGCCTGGAGTGCCTGTTGCTCCAAATCCACGGTCAGACTCCGATTTTTCGGAAGGGTCGAAATTCTTTTGACTGTGCAGGGCGACAGTCGTTTTGTTCGAGCAGAGGCGCGAAAGGACGTTGCGATGATCGAGATGATTACGGTGTTCTTCGGCCTATTCAGCGCCGGTATTTTCCTCGCTCATGCATTTGATGGCTTTCGTTCGAGGGCCTGACTACAGGAGCGTGACAATGCGTAATCATGACTTCGTATCCGGTGGGTTGCTTGCGGTAACCGCAGTTAGCCTTGTGCTGCTTTGCTCGGGCCTACTCGCTATTGCATTTGCCTAAATCGCCCGGCCCCTCTGCCACACCTCAATTGAACCTTCGGTTCACCTCGGTGACATACGTCAGCGACAACTCGTACTTTGAGAATTTTTGTGCCCGTCCATTTTTGTAAGTTGGAGACCTCAATGAGTTCTCTTCAGGAGCGCTTGGC
>JBBPYY010000032.1:0-11513 GCA_038199445.1 Terriglobales bacterium
GGGCCCGCGGCCGCGCCCACGCTCGCAGGCTGCGCAATTGCAACTTCGTGCTTGGGAATGCGCTCGATCTTGCTCGAAGCATTGAACCCGTCGATGCGGTAATCGTATCGAGACTGTTCTTGATCGTCAGCGACAGACAAGAAGCGATGCAACAGATTTTTGACGTGCTTCGTCCCGGGGGGCGCTGCTTTATTGCGGAGCCCACTTCGGGCTTCCGAACGCGCGTTCCCCTTTCATGCATGTGGTTGTTGGCTCGCCTGTCCACGAAACCGCTGACCAGTTATCGCGAGCCGCGGCAGGCTGAAGTGCTGGCCCGCCCGGAGTTTCGATCCCTTGTAGCATCGCAGCCCTGGGATACCGTCCGGTACTGGCACGATGGCTGGTATCAATACGCCGTATGTGAGCGGACCTGACGACAGCTGATGAAGATGATCGATTCATCGAATCCGTCTATCCGATTGGCGGAACTGAAAGACCGATGCGCGCTCAGCGTTATGGCGAAGGCGCCGCATCCCGGCCGAGTGAAGACACGATTGGCTCCCCCGCTGACGCTCGATGAGTCGGCTGCGCTGAACATATGCTTCCTGCGCGATACGCTCGCGAACATCGGCGAGGTAGAGGGAGCAGACGGCGTTGTCGTTTATACGCCCGCGGGAGAAGAGGCCTCGTTCGACGGCATTGTGCCGGACGATTTCTTCATGCTGTCACAGCGGGGGGATGGATTTGGCGAGCGCTTGCTCGCTGCGGCGGGCGATCTGCTGGCGTGCGGTTTTGGTTCGTGCTGCCTGATTGATTCGGACAGCCCAACCGTGCCTCATGGCGCGTTGCAACAGGCTGTCGAAATTCTTTCGCAGACCGGAGATCGCATCGTGCTCGGGCCGACGGACGACGGCGGATATTACTTGATCGGGCTGAAACAAGTACATGCTGAACTTTTCTCAAATATCGAGTGGAGTACACCGCACGTCTTTGAGCAGACAATGGAGCGCGCCGACGAGTTGTCGCTGGATGTGACGTTGCTGCCACGTTGGTATGACGTAGACGACGGAGCGACGCTTGAGCGCCTTTGCGCCGAGATGTTTGGGGACGGGGATAGAACGGACGGGTATCCGGCCCCGCACACGCGTGAGTTTGTTGCACAGTTGTTGCAGGCAGAGCGAGAGCCGGCCTTATGGGCGCGGCGGAGCGGTGCATGATTCGTTTGCCCGCCACGCTTAAGCCGAACGCAAACGTAACGAATGCCACGCTTGTGATTTTCGGGTTGCTGATGCTTGAGTTCTGCCGCGTCGGTAATCTCGAGAGCGACAATTACGTTATCGGTTTCAGCGCGGTGGCATTCTGCCAGGCGCTGCTTTTCATCGGCGCGCTATGGGCAGTGGTTACGCAGCCGAGTAATCGTTGGACGTTTGCGATCATCGTGGTTTTCGCGGTGGCATGCAGATTGGTGCTGTTGTTTCACGATCCCTTCCTTTCTAGCGATGTCTATCGGTATGTTTGGGACGGCAGGGTGCAGGCTGCGGGAATCAATCCATACCGATATGTTGCTTCAGATCCGCATTTGAAATTTCTGGTGGATGACGACATCTTCCCCAACATGAACCGGCGGGATTATGCGCACACGATCTATCCTCCCGGCGCGCAGTTGTTGTTTTTGCTGATCACGCGTATCAGTGAAAGCGTTCTCTGGATGAAGGCTGCAATGATCGGGTTCGAGTGCCTGACGTGTTGGGCACTGCTCGATCTGTTGCGCGATCTCGGAATGAGGCGCGAATACCTGCTGTTGTATTTGTGGAATCCTCTGCTGATATGGGAGGTGGCGAGCAGCGGGCATATGGATGCGATGGCAATTGCGTTCATGACCTTCGCGTTGCTGTTCAGACTGCGCGATCGGCCGATGTTGACCGGACTCGCTCTCGGCATGGCGACGCTGTCAAAGCTGTATCCGATTATCCTGCTGCCGGCGCTTTTCCGCCGCAAGGACTGGAAGATGCCGCTGTACGCGTTCGCGCTGATTGGCTTTGGCTATGCGTGCTATTCCAGTGTTGGATCGATGGTGCTCGGCTTTTTGCCCAACTACGCGCAGGAAGAGGGAATGCGGAGCGGCGACCGATATTTTCTGCTGACTCTGGCGCGGAATGTTTTGCACGTGCAAGGGATTCCGACCATCGTTTTCTTGATCTTCTGCGGTCTTTGTTTCGCGGCACTGTCGCTATGGGCCTATCGCAAGTCTGAAGAGCGAGCGGGGTTTCTTACGACTTCATTCGCTTTCGCGTGTGCGTTGATGCTGCTCTTCTCGCCGCACTACCCCTGGTATTTCCTCTGGCTGGTGCCTTTCACCGTGGTTATTCCATACGCACCGGCCTTGTTTTACATAACGGCTTCCTTCTTCCTCTACACGACAGAGTTCGCCGACCCGGGGCCGAAGATGTATTACATGAACGAATGGCTCTACGGGGCACTGCTGATCGTCATCGTCGCCGACTGGGCCAGGCGCATCTGGAGCGAAAATCGTCGTGGTGCAGCGGTCTTGCATTCCGCTCGCCCTTTTGAGAGTCAGGCGTGAAGGTAGCGAAATCGCTTACCTGCGACCGAGGCGGAGCTTCGACGGATTGATGAACGCCCACGTTGCGGTGGTGATTCCCGCGCTGAATGAAGAAAAAAGCATCGGAACAGTAGTGCGTGCGATGCCGTGGAAGCTGATCACGGAATGCATCGTGGTGGACAATGGCAGCACGGACGAAACGGCGAGGGTCGCAAGAGATGCGGGCGCTCGCGTGATCGAGGAGCCGCGGCGTGGGTATGGACAGGCATGCATGACGGGCTCGTCGGGTGTCGATCCCGCGACTGACATCATCGTTTTCATGGATGGGGACGGCAGCGACGTTTCCGCGGAAATGCCACGGCTGATTGATCCCATCCTTGCGGGCGAGCGGGATTTCGTGATTGGCTCTCGGCTACGCGGCGACCGCGAAGAAGGCAGCATGCTCCTCTCCCAAATCTTCGCGAGCTGGTTGTTTGGTTCTCTTCTGCGCTTGATCTACGGGGTTCGTTACACCGACATGGGGCCGTTTCGTGCGATCACTCGCCCGGGCCTTGCACGCTTACGCATGACGGAGCGCACGTATGGCTGGAACCTCGAAATGCAAATGCGGGCCATACAAGAACGTCTTCGCGTACTCGAAGTCCCGACAAGCTGCCGCCGGCGCACGGGTGGCGTTTCAAAGGTTTCAGGATCGCTGCAAGCTTCGGTCAAAGCGGCGACCCGGATCTTCGGCGTGCTTTTCCGCGTGGGTTTTGCTCGCGGCCGTACAAAAGAATAGGAAGGCCGTGGGCCGCGAGGTCTCCGGCGCCTCTGCCCTGGGAATGAGCACTATGCTGAGGACAGAGCAATTGCGACAGCCGCAGGGTGGGTAGGTGCATCCTACGCTATGAAAGTCGGCAAGCGATGAAGTCGATAGGCTATGAAAGCAGCGGTCAGGACCCGAAAAGTATGAGCATGAAACGATGAGCAGAATTCCCGCAACGCCGGACGGCCGGCAGCGTGTCGTGATTGAAAAAGTGACCCCACAGGTCGATGGCGGCCGATTCCCAGCGAAAGCCGTGGTCGGCGATCGAATTGATGTTCAGGCCGACGTCTTTTGCGACGGCCATGATGTAGTGCGCTGCCGGGTGCTATACCGCGGGCCGCGGGACAAGCAGTGGCGGGATGTCGAGATGTCTTTTCTGACCAACGACCGCTGGTCCGCCGAGATCGAACTGAGAGAGATCGGAGACTTTCGCTTCTTGGTTGAGGGTTGGGTCGATCATCTAGCGACTTGGCGCCGAGACATGAAGAAGCGCATGGCGGCGATCGAAGTGGATGAGGGCAGCGAATCGACCGAGACGCCATCGCAACTGGAAGACGTGCGGATTGCGATCTTGACCGGTGCGGACTTGATCGATGCGGCTGCGCGGCGCGCGCTGGTCGCTCGCGGAGCAGGGCGCATAGATTTCCGCCGGCTGGAGAAGTGGGCCGCCGGCTTGCGAAACCAGCCCGCGATTCGAGCGGCGGGTCATCTCGCGCTTAGGGCAGAGTTGAATGCGCTTGCGGAAAGATACCCCGGTAGCAAGTTCTCGACCCGGACAGAAAATGAGTTTCGAATTACGGTCGATCGCGAACGCGCGCGCTTCTCCTCCTGGTATGAGTTCTTTCCCCGGTCGTGCGCGGCCCATCCTGGTCAGCACGGGACCTTCCGCGATTGCGAGGAACGGCTCAAATATATTGCTGCGATGGGTTTCAACGTCGTGTATTTACCGCCGATTCACCCCATTGGCGAGTCATTTCGCAAGGGCAAGAATAATGCGGTGAGTGCGGAGCCCGGAGAGGTGGGGAGCCCATGGGCCATCGGGAGCGGGGAGGGCGGACACACAGCCGTGCATTCTCAGCTGGGCACATTCGAAGATTTTGATTTCTTCCGCAAACGAGCAGAGTCGCTCGGTATGGAAGTAGCGATGGATATCGCTTACCAAGCCGCCCCGGAACATCCGTGGGTGCGCCAGTATCCAGGCTTCTTTCGCAAACGTCCGGACGGTTCGATTCAGTATGCGGAGAATCCGCCGAAAAAGTATCAGGATATCTATCCCATCGAGTTCGAGTCGGCGGAGTGGCGGACGCTATGGCGGGAGCTTCGCGATGTGATTGTGTTCTGGGCAGAGCGAGGCATCCGCATTTTCCGGGTCGATAACCCGCACACCAAGGCATTTCCGTTCTGGGAGTGGATGATCTCGGATGTGAAGCATTCCTACCCGGATGCGATCTTTCTCGCGGAGGCGTTCACCAGGCCGAAGGTCATGTACCGGCTGGCCAAGCTGGGGTTTACGCAGTCGTATACCTATTTCACCTGGAGAGCGACCAAGAAGGAATTTGAGGAATACTTCACTGAATTGAATACGGGCGACGTGCCACTCTTCTTTCGCCCGAATTTGTGGCCAAATACGCCGGACATTCTGGCGGAGGCTTTGCAATCGGGCATACGGGCTGCTTTCACGCGTCAATTCGTTTTAGCGGCAACGCTCTCGGGCAATTTTGGAATCTATGGGCCGGCATTTGAATTGATGGAGCACACTCCGGCGAAGCCGGGCGGCGAGGAATATTTGAATTCGGAGAAATATGAATTGAAGGCGTGGGATATTGCGTCGCCCGAGTCGCTGAGCGGATTTATTGCGACGATAAATAGAATACGGAACGGGGAATCTGCGCTTCAAGACAGTTTTGGATTGCATTTTCACGCCACAACCAATGACAAGCTGATGGCTTACAGCAAACAGTCGCGTAGCGATGGCGCCCCGTTGCTGATCGTCGTGAATCTCGATCATGAGGAAGCACAGTCGGGTGTGGTTGAGGTTGATTTGGCGCATCTCGGCCTCCAAGGTGCGCAAGAATTCACGGTCGAGGACTTGCTGACGGGATCAAGTTATCGCTGGCGCGGTAGCGGGAACTTTGTGGAACTGCGGCCGAGCGAAATGCCGGCACATATTTTCAAAGTAAGACCGGTGGCGTCCAAGTAGTAGCAATAGTTCGAAGGGATCACGATTCAACATGGCCACATTAGATGTTCTGGCTAAAAAGTCGGGCAGCGCGCGAGATCCGCTCTGGTTCAAGGATGCGGTGATTTACGAGTTGCATGTCCGCGCATTTTTTGACGGCAATAACGACGGCATTGGAGACTTTCAAGGTCTACTGCAAAAGCTCGACTACATTCAGGATCTTGGAGTCACTTGTATCTGGCTATTGCCATTCTTTCCCTCTCCGCTGCGGGATGATGGATACGACATTGCGGATTACATGGACGTGCACCCGAATTACGGCACGCTCGATGAGTTTCGCCAGTTTCTCGACGCCGCGCACGACCGCGGCCTGCAGGTAATGATTGAGCTGGTTATCAATCACTCATCAGACCAGCATCCGTGGTTCCAGGCGGCACGGCTGGCGCCAGCGGGTTCTCCTGAGCGCGACTTCTACGTCTGGAGTAATACGGACGAGATGTACAAAGATGCGCGCATCATCTTTACGGATACCGAGAAGTCGAACTGGACGTGGGACCCGGTCGCAAAGGCGTATTACTGGCACCGCTTCTTTTCGCATCAGCCTGATCTGAACTTCGATAACCCGCGGGTGCTGGAAGAGGTGCTGCGCGTGATGCGGTTCTGGCTGGACATGGGCGTGGATGCATTGCGAACGGATGCCATCCCTTACCTTGTCGAACGCGATGGAACCAATTGCGAAAACCTGCCAGAAACGCACGTGATTATTAAACGCATTCGCAAAGAGATCGATGAACATTATTCGAACCGCGTCATTCTTGCCGAGGCCAATCAGTGGCCGACGGACGTCAGACCATATTTCGGCGACGGCGATGAATGTCACATGGCGTTTCATTTCCCGTTGATGCCGCGTATCTACATGGCGCTGCGGCAAGAGGATCGACTGCCGATTACTGACATCATGGCGCAGACGCCCGACATTCCGGAAAATTGTCAGTGGGGGCTGTTTCTTCGCAACCACGACGAGTTGACGCTGGAGATGGTGACCGACGATGAGCGGGACTATATGTATCTTGCGTACAGCGCCGACCCGCGGATGCGAATCAACATCGGCATCCGGCGGCGCCTTGCTCCGTTGGTCGACAACAATCGCCGCCGCATCGAGCTGCTGAACAGTCTGCTTTTCTCATTTCCTGGCACGCCCATTTTGTACTATGGCGATGAACTAGGTATGGGCGACAACATCTATCTCGGCGACCGCAATGGCGTGCGTACGCCGATGCAATGGAGCGGCGATCGCAACGCGGGGTTTTCGCGAGCTACTCCGGGCAAACTTTACAGCCCCGTCGTGATGGACCCGGTCTGGGGCTATGAAGCAATTAATGTCGAGGCGCAGCAAAGCGACCCATCGTCGTTGTTGAACTGGATGCGCAACATGCTGGCGCTGCGCAAGATCTTCAGCGTATTCGGGCGTGGAAAGCTGGTTTTCCTGACGCCGAAGAACCGTAAGGTGCTTGCTTATCTTCGCGAAAATGAAACCGACACCATATTGTGTGTCGCGAATTTGTCACGCTTCGCGCAGCCGGTGCAGCTGGATTTGGCAAAGTACGAAGGCATGACGCCGGTTGAGATGCTTGGCTATGTAGATTTCCCTAACATCACCGCTCAGCCTTATCCGCTGACGCTCGCGCCTTACGGATTCATGTGGCTCGAACTGCACGCGCCCGACACACCGAGCGAAGTGAAAGCGGAGAGCACCCGCGAAGTGAATGATTTGGAGCAATTGCCGGCGGCGTGGCCTGCGCTTTTCCTGGGCCGGAGCCTGGAGCGGTTGCAACTGGAAGTGTTGCCGCAATTTTTGCCGACGCAGCGGTGGTATAGCGGCAAATCCGAGAAAATCTCCGCAACCCGCGTGCTTGACTGGGGCGAGATGGGCGACAAGCACAGCGCTTTCTGCGTCATCGAAGTGGCTTTTGAGAGCGGCCGCAAAGAAATTTACGTCGTACCGCTCAGCATTGACGACGCGGCCAGCGCGGCAGCACTGCGCGAAAAGCGCCCGGAGGCAATTGTAACCACGGTTGTGACAGAAGATGGGACGGTGCATAGCCTCTGCGACGCCACCTACAATTCGGTGTTGCAAAAGAATCTGATGGAGTTGCTGACTACGGGGAGTGAGTTTCAACTGCGCAATGGAAAGCTTCGGGGCGAGCCTGGTAGGAGGGCCGTGGAACTGCGTGGCGAACTGGATCGCTTGGATTCCAGCCACGGCTCGGCGGAACAGAGCAATACTTCTATTCTCTACGGCAACACAGCGATATTGAAACTGTTTCGCCGGCCTGAGCCTGGGCTGAATCCGGATGTCGAGATTGGGCGCTTCCTCAGCGATAAAACAAACTTTGATCGCATCGCGCCGTTTGTCGGATCGCTCAAGTACATTCGCGACGGCAATGAGACAACCGTCGCTATGGCCCAGTTGCTCGTCCGAAATCAGGGCGACGGGTGGACGTGGATGCTTGAGGAACTCGACCGCTTCTACGAGGCTGCGGCGATCGAAGCGGGCACGCGCGGAGAACTGGGGGGAGAGGCGGCTGAGCGTGCTGTTCATGCGACAGCGGGAGTGGCGAGGGAGGCGGCAGCCGTGTTAGGTCAACGCACCGCCGAGTTGCACTTGGCACTTGCGACCGGTCCGGCACTGTCGGACGAAGCATTTTGCCCAGAGCCGATGACGCACGAATCTCTAGCTGAGTTGAGTAAGAGGACGTCAGAGGACGTCGCCCGTGCTCTCGGCGCCCTGCGTGCGAGCCTATCGAGCGTTTCGGATGAAAGCATTGAGGAGGCCGGGCTTTTGCTCAACCGGCGCGCCGCGCTGCTGGGGGGAATTGGCCGCGCGAAGACACCGGCCGATGCGGGCATGCGAACCAGGGTCCACGGGGACTATCATCTCGGCCAGGTGCTGCGCACGAAAGCAGACTTCGTAATTCTTGACTTTGAGGGAGAGCCTGCGCGCACGCTCGCAGAGCGAAGAGCGAAACAGTCGCCGCTCAAGGACGTGGCGGGCATGGTTCGTTCCTTTTCTTACGCTGCGTATGTTGCTTTGCTGCATTACAGCTCCAGACGGCCAGAGGATTTCGCGCGGCTGCAGCCGATCGCGGATGAATGGCAGAGGCAAATCGTGAAATCGTTTCTACACGCCTACCGCGAGGCGATGGCTGGCCACGGAGTTGTTCCACAAGATAGCGCGGATTTTGACGGTTTATTGAGATTATTTCTGTGGCAAAAGGTGAATTACGAGCTACTTTACGAACTGAATAACCGTCCGTCATGGGTACGGATTCCGATGGCCGGAATGTTGGATCTGATGCGTCAGCAGTCCGGAGGAGAGGCCAATGCCGGAAACTGAAGTGCTAACCGAGCCGGCACAGGCCGAGACGCGTATCTTGCCTGAACGTGCAGAGCTGGTTTTCGGCCTGCCATCTTACGCCGCAGGCGAGGAAGGCCGCCAACTGCTTGCCCGGGTCGCGGAAGCGACGACCATGCTGGGCGCCGCAACGGTAATGGTGTTGCCGCATGCGGCCCAAGTCGCTTCAGAATCCAGTATGGCTGCTATTGCGCTTGAATCCACGGCCGCGGAATCGACCGCTCCTGCATGGTTGAGAACGTTCGAGCAGATGCGGGCCGTTTCTCGTGCCGCAATTGGGCTGCAAGCGAAATCATGCGTGATCCTTGGTCCTGATGCGTACGGTCTTTCCGCTGCGGCAATCGCGGCTTTTGCCGGGCCTGTCTTGAACGCCGAATGCGATCTGGTTCTGCCGCGATATCCCTTGCGCCCAGCGGAGGGTCTGGTCAATCGCGGCATACTCTATCCGCTGACGCGCGCGCTTTATGGCAAGCGGGTGCATTTTCCCCTGGCGATGGATGCGGCAGTCTCGGAACCGATGATGCGCCTGCTCTGCGAGGCTCCAAGCAATAGAGCTGCGACCGCAGGGCTGCCCTGGCTTGGGGTGGACGCTGTGATCGCCGGACTGCGAATTTGCGAAGCGCCGCTCGCGGTGAACCACCAACCTCGCACGGAGGGGGCCGATCTGACGGCGGTCTTATCCTCAGTGCTGGGGCCGTTGTTTCAAGAGATTGAGACGCATGCGTCGTTCTGGCAGAGGTCGCGTAGCAGCGTTGAGGTGATGCAGCATCCGAACGGCGGGACGCCGGACGCTCAGAGTGAGCCGATTGAGTCGCAGCGGATGATCGAGTCGTTCCTACTCGGCTCGCGAAATCTTCAGGACATCTGGTCGTTGGTCCTGCCACCGGTAACGCTGTTCGAGCTTAAGAAGCTGGCGCGGCTGCCTGCGGAACATTTCCATTTGCCAGATGCTCTCTGGGCCCGCATTGTGTACGATTTTGCACTGGCGTACCGCTTGCGCAGCATCAATCGCGCACATATCTTCGGCGCGTTGACACCGCTCTACCTCGGCTGGGCCGCCTCATATGCGATAGAAATTGGCGCGACCACCAGCTCTGTCGCCGATGCCCGGACGGAAGAGTTGGCAGCCGCATTCGAGGCAGACAAGAGCTATTTACTGTCGCGCTGGCGCTGGCCAGACCGCTTCAATCCGTGAGATTCACGTTTTAGAACGCGGTCGTAGAAAGGGAAAACGATATGTCTTGGGATCAGATACTCGAAGCATTACGCGAATCCACACAGCGCGTGCTGGTGCAGATCACTCAACTGTTGCCGGGCGTGCTGGCCTTGATTCTTGTCGTTGCCCTGTTCTGGGGTCTGGCGGCACTGTGCGCATGGGCGGCGCGGCGCATCATGGTGGCCGCACGCGCGGATGAACGCATCAATCGCGGTATGGGGGAGTGGGCGTCGTCGCAAAGTCCCTCTGAAGTGGTTTCGCGGGTGGTCTTCTGGGTGCTGATGGTGGTTGGCGTTCTGTTCGGCGTTTCACTGTTCAGCGAAGCCTCCCCGCAGTCTCCATTAGCGGCGCAACTGGTGGCCTATGTGCCAGGAGTCGTGACTGCCGTCATCCTGCTGTTTGTGGGTAACCTGGTGGCCCGCTTCCTGGCCCGCAGCGTCTTGATCAGCGCCGTGAACATGAACCTGCACTACTCACGCATTCTCAGCCTGGGTGTGAAGTGGTTGGTGCTGGTGCTGACAGCGGCCATGGTGCTGGAGCATCTGGCGATTGGCGGGCTGATTGTCGTACTCGCCTTTGGAATACTTTTCGGAGGCATCGTGCTGGCCCTCGCACTCGCCGTCGGTTTGGGTTCACGAGATCTGGTAAGCCGCTCGCTGGAGAGAGAAGTGTCGCGTTCGGGTCCGGAACGGATCGATGAGCGTGTTCATCATTTCTAAATCGGACACTATTTGAACCGCGCCCGGACAGAAACATTCGTGCGCACAGCTAGAAAAGAAATGCCCAGACGCAAGCCTGGGCATTTCTGTCTAGAAAAGTGCTTTAGCGGTTGAACGATCCGATCGCCGTTGTCTCATCATCCTGCACATCGAACACCGTGTAGAGTTTGGTGATCTGCAGCAGGTCATGTACTTTCTTCGTCAGGTTGAGCAGTTTCAGTTCGCCGCCCTGATTCTTCACGGTGGTGAACGCACTGACCAGTTCGCCGATGCCGGAGCTATCGATATAGTTCACGTCGGCGAGATTGAGCAGAATTTTCTTTTGACCTTTAGCGAGCAGATCGCGAGTTGCGTCGCGCAACTGCACGCTGCCTTCACCCAGGGTGATGCGACCGCTAAGATCGAGAACGGTGACGCCGTCGACCTGGCGAGTGCCGATTTTAATGCTCACTTGAGAAATCCTCCTTAAACTTGAGCGCCCGTCTGGGCAGATCCGAGATGCTTTATCAGGGTAAGTTCTGTGCCGGGATGCAATTGCTTGAAGTTTACTTCGTCCATAAAAGATCGCATAAGGAAGATACCGCGACCAGAACCGCTAAGGATATTTTCCGGCGCCAGTGGATCGGGCAGCGTGGAC
>JBBPYY010000033.1:0-8339 GCA_038199445.1 Terriglobales bacterium
ACGGCCGAATGAGGCGTCTTCAGATGCATGATGTTCAGCACCTGGAGCACCGGAAATGTCGCCGCGAACATTGCGGGAATGATCGCGAAATACTTCGCGACATCATTCGCGATGGAGAAAGTCGTGAGCGCTCCGCGAGTCATCAGCAATTGTTTCCCAATCTCCACGATCTCAATCAACTTGGTGGGATTGGAATCCAAATCGACCATGTTTCCTGCCTCTTTCGCGGCCTGGGTTCCCGTGTTCATCGCCACGCCAACATCGGCCTGGGCCAGTGCTGGAGCGTCGTTTGTACCGTCGCCCGTCATCGCGACCAACTTTCCCTCTCCCTGTTCCCGACGAATGAGGTCCATTTTGTCTTTTGGTTTTGCTTGTGCGAGAAAGTCGTCCACGCCAGCCTCTCGCGCAATCGCGGCGGCGGTAAGTGGGTTGTCTCCGGTAATCATGATGGTGCGGATGCCCATCGCGCGCAGTTGCGCGAACCGCTCCCGCATACCGCCCTTCACGATGTCCTTCAGATGGATCACGCCCAGCGCGTGGCGGTTTTCCGCGACAACCAGCGGCGTACCTCCGCTTCTTGCCACCATCTCAACCGCAGCCACCACTTCGGCGGGCATCGCACCGCCATTCTCTTGCACAAATTTTGTAATCGCGTCGGCAGCACCCTTGCGAATGACCCGGCCTTCCAGATTCACACCCGACATCCGCGTCATCGCGCTGAAAGGAACGAACTCCGCCTGCAGCTCACCAAGCTCGCGCCCTCTCAGGCCATAACGCTCCTTCGCCAGCACGACGATCGATCGCCCCTCAGGCGTCTCATCCGGCAGAGAAGAAAGTTGCGCCGCGTCCGCGAGCTGCTCATTGGTGACCCCCGGAGCCGCGATGAACTCTGATGCTTGGCGATTGCCGAGCGTAATGGTGCCCGTCTTGTCCAGGAGCAAAGTGTTCACGTCGCCGGCTGCTTCAACCGCTCGTCCCGACATAGCGAGCACGTTGTGCTGCACCAGACGGTCCATGCCCGCGATCCCAATCGCAGAAAGCAGTCCGCCAATGGTCGTCGGGATCAGGCACACCAACAGCGCGATGAGGATGAAGACAGATTGTGGCGCTGTTGAATAGATTGCCAGCGGCTGCAGCGTGACTACTGCGAGCAGGAAAATGATCGTCAGTCCTGCAAGCAAAATATTGAGCGCGATTTCATTCGGCGTCTTCTGCCGCTGAGCTCCTTCAACCAGCATGATCATGCGGTCGAGAAAAGTTTCGCCCGGGTTTGAGGTGATGCGTACCTTGATGCGGTCGGACAATACGCGGGTGCCGCCGGTGACTGCGGAGCGATCGCCCCCAGCCTCGCGAATGACAGGGGCGGATTCGCCCGTGATTGCGGATTCGTCGACCGACGCAACGCCTTCGATCACTTCTCCGTCGCCCGGAATCATTTCTCCCGCCGCTGCCACGATCAGGTCGCCTGCGCGCAGCAGCGAACTCGCGATTTCCTCAATTTTGCTGCCGATCAGCCGATGGGCGATGGTTTCCGTTTTCGCACGGCGCAACGCGTCTGCCTGGGCCTTGCCGCGGCCCTCTGCCATCGCTTCAGCGAAATTCGCGAAGATCACCGTAAACCAGAGCCATAAGGTGATTTGCAGATCGAACAGAATTGGCCTGTGAGCGATCCAGTCCCGAAGCAGATACAGCGTAGTAATGAGACTGCCTATCTCGACCACGAACATGACTGGGTTCTTCATCATGGTTCGCGGGCTCAGTTTTACCAGCGCATCAATACCCGCGCGGCGAAGAATCTTGCTATCCCAAAGTGAGCGTTTATTTTTCTTTGCCATGCTTAAAATGTCCTCCCGGAATGCATCAGTAAGTGCTCGAGTGCAGGTCCGAGGGTGAGTGCGGGGAAGAACGTTAGAGCGCCGACAATCAGGATGACGCAGACCAGAAGCGTCGTGAATAAAGTCGTGTGAACGGGAAACGTTCCGGGAGAAGGCGGCGCAATTCTCTTTGTCGCGAGGTTTCCCGCTACTGCGAGCATCGGCACAATCAGCAAGAAGCGTCCGGCCAGCATGGCTAAGCCGAGAGACAGGTTGTACCAATGCGTATTCGCGTTCAGCCCCGCGAAAGCCGAGCCATTGTTGCCTGCGGCCGAGGTGTAAGCATAGAGAATTTCAGATAATCCGTGCGGACCGGTATTCGCCAGGCTCGACAATCCCAGGTTCGGCATCAGCAAAGAAATCGCCGCAAACCCAAGGATGATCAATGGGAAGACAAGGATATACAGCATCGACATCTGTACGTCGTATGCTTCTATTTTCTTTCCTAGATATTCTGGTGTGCGCCCAACCATCAGTCCGGCAATAAAAACAGTGATGACGACGAAAACGAGCATGCCATACATGCCTGCTCCGACGCCTCCGAAGATGATCTCGCCAAGCAGAATGTTCGTCAGCGGTACCAAGCCACCAAGCGGCATGTAGGAGTCATGCATTGAGTTGACCGCGCCGCAACTCGCATCCGTCGTGATCGTCGCGAACAAAGCAGAATTTGCAATGCCGAAGCGGACTTCTTTGCCCTCCATATTGCCGCCGCTTTGCGCCGACGACGCGCGCTGATCGACGCCATGCAGCAAGGGATTCGGCTTCGCCTCGGCCCAATAACTGGTCAGTACACCGGCGAAGAACAATACGCCCATTGCCGCGAAGACCGCCCAACCGTGTCGCGGAGCCTTCGTCATTCGACCCAGGGTCGCGGTAAGGCCCGCAGGGATAATGAAGATGGCAACCATCTGCAAGAAGTTCGAGAGTGGCGTCGGGTTTTCGAAAGGATGCGAACTGTTCGCATTGAAGAAACCGCCCCCGTTTGTGCCCAGCATCTTGATCGCTTCCTGAGAAGCGACAGGGCCCTGCGCGATGGTCTGTGTGGTGACGATCTGCGTGGTCGTCTTGCCGGCGGCGTCCGTCGTCGCAACCTTCTGCGGTTCGACGAGCGTTGCATGGTCATAGTGGCGAAAATTCTGAACGACTCCCTGCGAAACAAATGCCAGGGCCAGCACGATGCAGCCCGGCAGCAGAATCCACAAAGATGCGCGTGTTGTGTCCACCCAGAAATTGCCGAGCGTTTTTGATTCCCTGCGCGAGATTCCGCGAATGAACGCCACTGCCAGGGCCATGCCAACCGCCGCAGAAAAGAAATTGTGATATGCAAGCGCCACCATCTGCGTCAGGTAGCTCATCGTAGCTTCCGGCACATAGCTTTGCCAGTTGGTGTTGGTAGTGAAGGACGCAGCTGTGTTGATAGCAAGGTCAGGGGCGACCGCAGCGAGCTTTTCGGGATTCAGCGGCAACACTTGCTGCAGGCGTTCAATGGCGTATGTCATCAGTAAGGTGACGCCGCTAAAAACAAGCATGGTGACGGAGTATTCCGTCCACCGCATCTCGTGCGTTTCGTCGATTCTGGCGATTCGATAGATCAGCCGCTCGAGCGGTCTCATGAGCGGATCAAGCCAGGTGCGCTCGCGTTCGAATACGCGTGCCATATAGATGCCTACCGGTTTCGTGACCAGGAGGATAACGCCGAAGAACAACGCAATTTGGAACCAGCCGTTCGCGTTCATCTCAAAATTTCTCCGGACGTAAAAGTGCAAATATCAAATATGCGAGCAGAAATGCGACCGCGCCGGAGATGAGTAAAAGCTCGATCATTGGCTTCCTGCTTTGCGGCGAGCCAGGCGTTCACACGCGTGGGTGTAGCCAATGGCGATCCAGAAAAACGCAGCGGTTGCCGCGATACATACAACGTCCCACATGGCAAGGTCTCCCTAATCTGCCGATATAACTCAGGTGATCTAAAACTTCACCAAGAACGCCGCGGTTAGACGGTTTTCGCTCCTGCGAAGATCCGGAGCGAACCCGGGAACAGTCGAGCCGGGCGATCCTGTGTTGCCGCCAGGGGGAGTAACGCCTCCAGGCCCCGAGAAATAAGGAACGTTGGCAGCACGATGGTTGTACTCAAACCGATAAGTGAAGTACTGGCTCGGCAGGTAGTCAGCCGTTACCGACGCATCCCACGCCGTGTACTTATCACCAGGATTCTCAGTGAAGTAGGGCGTTCCGGAAGCAGCAGTGGCTCCATTGATCGGGGGCAGCAAGACGAGATAGCGGCCGGGATTGTTGATGCGTCCGCCACCGAGAGTAAGTGCATATTTGTCCCGATCGAACCACAGGCGGTTATAGAACATCAATCCCAGGAAACTTTGCTTTGGCCCGCTCTTGCCGTTGCCAAAACAACTCACGCCCCCGCCTGTTTCGCAGCCTGCATCGCCAGTCAGTGTGAGGGCCGCCTTGCTGACAACTGCCGTGGGCCGGTCTAGGTACTTGTACTGAATGCTGTCGTCCGTGTGGTAGCGGGTCCGCTGTCCGATGCCCAGGGCATCGCGCCCAAAGCCATATTGGTTGCCAAGAACTTCAAACTTTCCATTCGGCCGGTAGAGAATCTGTCCGCCCAGACCTGGACGATTGTTGAAACGACCATAAGACTGCCAGCCATTGATGAACCACGGTTCTATCTTCAACTTTTCGATAGGAAACCACTGCACGCGAACACCATTGAAGAACCATGGCGTGTTCGACGAAACATACGAAGGCTGATAAGTCCAGTTGTCAAACTGATAGAACGAGAACAGGCCGACATAAGAAAGGAAGATGCCCGCATCTACGTTGACGCCATGTTGAACGTTGAAGTGATAACCACCGTAGGCCTCGGAGAGGTAACGATAGGCATTGTCAAGATTCCACTGTCCACGAGTTGGACTAGCGTCATTGCGCGGCGTGGTTTGGGAATAGAGTCCAAACTGTGACAAGACGCGCGCGCGCACATTGTTGTAGTGGAAATCCCCACCAACCCCCAAGGTTGTTAGTTGCACCTCACTCGTACGGAAAACCTCACTCGAGCCGCCGATTGTATCGTCCTGGGGGTGGCGGAAGTCATATGTGTAGCTGACGTCGGTACGTATCTCGGGCGTAAAGAATTTGGTCGCGTAAGGCGTGTCTTTCGTCCGGGCGGTGCCGTTGAGCCATGTAAAGTCTGCAAATGCAAACGGCTCCGACTTTGGATTGCTCTTGTCTGCGCTCGGGGCCTGCAAGCCGGATGGCACTGCGCCCTTAACGAACATTGACCCCGTGGGTGTACTGGCCTTCGGTGTTTCCGCCCGAAGCGATGTCGCTGCCGAGGCGAGCGCATTTGTGTCGGTCTGTCCTTTCAACTGCAGTTCGAGCTCCTGAATGCGCGCCTTCATTTGCTCCAACTCTGCAAGAGTCTCTTCGTTGCCTGAGGCAGAAGCACCCGCCGTTGCCTCGTCTGAATCCAAGCGAGTCGGCGCAGAAATTGCTTGCGCATCTGCAACGATCGAAGTGACGCTGCAACCGAACAGAATAACCAGCACGCCCAGCACGTTGCTGATAACTAATTTCACCATTGGCCCTGCGATTAACTTCACCCTACCGCTCCTTCGGCACCCCGGGGGCGCATGTCTTCGTTGGCGAAGAACACTCTATTTACGCGCATGAGACATAAAGAAAGTCTTGCGAAATCGTAAAGAGTTCGTAAGGATGAGGTGGGTTTTGATTTTTACTAGGATCGCGAGAGCGCCGGCCTGTGCGCAAGGATGCGAGCAGAGCGTTACTCTTCTTCTGTCCCGGGGCAGAAGCGATATCCGATCCAGGGCTCCGTCAGGATGTAGCGAGGCTCACCCTCGAGTTCGATCTTCTTGCGCAACTGGCCGATGGCGACGCGCAGGTATTCGGGCTGCTCGATTGAGTTGCCTCCCCACACAGCGTTCAACAGCGTGCGGTGCGTTAGCACCCGGTCTGGATGCTGCGCGAAATAACGGAGCAGGTCGAACTGCTTTGGCGTGAGGTGAACTTCTTCGGCGCGAACTTTGACGCGATGCTTCACAGAGTCAACTACGAAATCGCCGACGGTGAGAATGTCTGGCTCGGGAAGAGCCGAGAACGCGGCCCGGCGCAATTGTGCGCGCAGGCGTGCGAGCAATTCTTGAATGCTGAACGGCTTGGTAATGTAGTCGTCGGCGCCGGCGTCGAGCGCTTCGATCTTTGTCTTTTCCTGGTCGCGGACTGACAAAACGATAATCGGAATTTCCGCGATGGCGCGGATCTCGCGACAAAGTGCAACACCATCCATCTCTGGCATCGAGAGATCGGTGATTACGACATCGGGTCGCCATTCGCCGAAGAGTTCGGCGGCGGCCACTCCATCGCTGGCGATCCTCACTTCGTAGCCTTGCGCATAGAGTGCGGTCTTTAGCACGCGAGTAATTTGCGTCTCGTCGTCTACGACCAGAATCCTTGGGCGCGGGTCGTTCGTCATCCTCGTTCATCACCTTGCGTCACGATATGCACATCCACTGAGGGGACCTCTTTTAAAAAGCGCTGGATAGCAGAGTAATAGAGATACTTGCGCAATCCCTTCACCGCGGAGCGGCCAAAAATGACCTGGGTGATGCGCTTCTCACGCACAAACGCGGCAACCGCAGTCGCGATGTTCTTGCCTTTCACATGCACAACTTCGCCCCCCAAATTCTCTGCAAAGCGAACGTTCGCGGCTAGAGAGCGCTGCTCACTCTCCGCGCGGTCGCGCTCGGTGTCAACATGCAGGATGTAGAGATGTCCGCCAACCGCCTCCACCAGACGAGCGCCCCGGGCGATCAACAGCTGCGAGGCAGGATTCGAGCTGATACACACTGCGACCCGCTCGCGCACCGCCCAATTCCCCGCAATGTGCTTGCGGTCAAGATACTCCGTCAGAGTTTTGTCGATTGTCTTGGTTACATGCTGCAGCGCGAGCTCGCGCAGCGCAATCAGATTCCCGCGACGAAAGAAATTCGCGAGCGCCTTATCCGCTCGGTCTGCAGGATAAATATCGCCGCGGCGCATGCGCTCCTGCAACGCTTCCGGGGTCAGATCGGCCATCACGATTTCATCGGCTCGTTGGATGACCCAGTCTGCCACCGTCTCGCGAATCACGACCCCGGTAACGCTCTGAACCATGGGTGTGACACTCTCGATGTGTTGCACATTCACCGTAGAAAGAACGTCAATTTTCGCAGCTAGTATTTCGAGCACATCCTCATAGCGCTTGCGGTGCTTGCTGCCGTCTATATTTGTGTGGGCTAGTTCATCAATGGCGACGACCTGCGGCGAACGCGCCACGATAGCATCAACATCCATCTCTTCAAATTGCACGCCCTTGTATTCGAGCCCGCGCCGCGGAACCGTTTCCAGCTTTGCCGCCAACTCTGCCGTCCGAGGCCGACCGTGCGACTCCACGACGCCGATGACAATGTCCTCGCCACGTTCTTTGCGGCGGATTGCTTCACTCAACATGGAATAGGTCTTTCCCACACCCGGCGCATAGCCAAGGAAGAGCTTGAAGGTTCCGCTCTGTTTCTCTGGCGCAGCGTGCTGGAGCCATTGCTCCGGGGTTTTGGGCGGCAGTGTCGGTGAAAGGCGGCTGGGCATGGGTCTAAGATAAGGCGGTGAAAAACAAGTTTAATCGTGGTGTCCTTCCCTATGCGTTCGCGACCGCGATCGTTGGCGTGATTTTACGCGTCTACTTCCATCATCTCCACGTGAACGTAACCACGGTCGCCCTTACCTTTTTAGTCGGAATTTTGTTGGTTGCGAGCTGGTGGGGTCTTTGGGTCTCGATCTACATGTCGTTGCTCGCCGCTTTGGCATTTAACTACTTCTTCCTGCCGCCGCTTCTTACCTTCAATGTCGCCGACACCCAAAACTGGGTGGCCCTGGCCGCTTTTCTTGCCAGCGGGATTATCGCCAGCAATCTTTCCGAACGATTACAACGGGAAGCGCACGTCTCCAATGATCGACGGCACGAAGTCGAGCGGCTCTACGCCTTCAGCCAGCAGCTGCTGGTGACAGAGAACGTCATCGACATGTTGAATACGGTGCCGGCCAAAATTGCCGAGACATTCAACCTGTCGGGAGCGGCGCTCTACTCTGTGGCGAATGATCGAATTTATCGTTCTAGTCCCAGTTTTATGCAGGTCAGCGCAGCAGAACTCCGTGAAGCCGCACACGCACACGAACACCTCCATCTCCCCCGCGACGTGACGCTCGTTCCAATCCTCTTTGGCATGCGCCCGAGAGGAGTGATCGGCATCGCAGGCGCTCAAGTGTCACCCGAAACTTTGGACGCGATCGGCGGCCTTGTAGCCATCGCCATGGAGCGCGCAACTGCATTCGAGACACTCAGCAAGAGCGAAGCGGCACGAGAAAGCGAGCGTTTACGCAACGCTCTGCTCG
>JBBPYY010000034.1:0-21960 GCA_038199445.1 Terriglobales bacterium
AGCCACCGTCGTCTCCTCGCCCGACGATCAAGCGCTGCTCATGCGCCTGCGCAATGGGGAGCAGCATCAGGCCGAAGCCAACGATCCTACTCGCTACAACATCTCCACTTTCGCCGAAACAGATTTGCCCATCGCGCTCACACCACAAATCACTCACCCCGGCCGCAGCGACACGCCGATTCTCGCCATGACCAATGCGCAACTGATGGCGCGCGCTCGCCAGCCCGGCGGCAAGCCCTACCGCATCGAACTGCACAAGCGCTTCTCCTACCCCGCCGCGTGTATCGTGCTGATGCTCGTCGGCATCCCGCTCGGCCTCTCCGCAAGACGCGGCGGCAAGAGCACAGGATTTGTACTCACCATCCTGCTCGTCTTCGTGTACTACTTCTTCTCTTCCGTCGGAGTGGCGCTCGCGCGCCAGGATAAAGTCCCCGCCTTCCTCGGCGTCTGGTCGGCCAACATTATTTTCACCATCGCCGCGCTTCTGCTGCTGCGCCAGATGGTGCGCGGCCGCCTCGAACTGCCCGTGTTCCTCACCAATCTCCGCCTGCGCAAACTCGGCGCAACCGCCGCAACCGGCGCCGGCGTCGTCCCCCCAGCCCCGGCGTACGCGCAGACGCGTACCCGCCGCTGGATGTTCAACAACGGCCGCTTCCCTCTTCTCCTCGACGACTACGTCCTGCGCGAATTCCTCACCAGCTTCTTCCTCGTTGAAGTCACTTTCGTCATGCTCGCGCTGCTCTTCTCCTTTTTCGAACTCCTCGGCGACATCGTGCGCAACCGCGCCCCGCTCATCATCGTCGGCGAATATCTGTTGAACCTCTCGCCGATGATGATCTACACCATCACGCCACTCAGCGTTCTCATCGCCGTGCTCATCACCATGGGCCTGCTCAATCGCAATAGTGAACTCACCGCGATCAAGGCCACGGGAGTCAGTCTCTACCGCGTCATCACACCCATACTGTTGATCGCCGCGACCATCGGCGCGCTGCTCTTCGCGTTCGACGAGCTCTACCTGCCCTACGCCAACCGCCGTCAGGAAGCGCTGCGCAGCATCATCAAGGGCAAGCCCGCGCAAACCTTCCTGCGTCCCGATCGCTAGTGGATGTTCGGCGCCCAGCATCCCGATATGCCCGCGCACATCTTCTACTACCAGTTCTTCGATCCCGATCGCAATCAGTTCGCCAACATCAGCATATTTGAATTCAACCCAAACAGTTTCCAGCTCTCACGACGCGTCTATGCCACCGATGCGCGCTGGGAACCGCGCCTCAACCGTTGGATTTTCGAAAAAGGTTGGGAGCGCAGCTTCAACGGCTCCGAAGTCACCGGCTTCAGCACCTTCGACGTCCGCACCTACCCAGAGATCACCGAACCCCCGCAGTATTTCAAGAAAGAAAGTCTGCAGTCTTTCGAGATGAGCTTCGGCGAACTTCGCCGCTACATCCGCGACCTCAGCCAGAGCGGCTTCGACACCATGCGCCTGCGCGTTGCCCTCAATCACAAGCTCGCCTACCCAGTCATCACCTTGGTGATGGCAATTCTCGCCGTCCCCTTCGCGCTCTCGATGGGCCGCCGCGGCTCCCTCGCCGGCATCGCCGTCGCCATCGGAGTCGCCATCGCCTACTGGGTCGCCGCCGGCCTCTTCGAAGCCATGGGCAACGTCAACACCCTGCCGCCCCTGTTAGCCGCCTGGTCCCCCGACCTCCTCTTCGCCCTCGCCGGAGGCTACCTCCTGCTCCGCACCCCAACCTAGGCGCACTTGCGCGTCCCCATATCCTCGGCAAGGCGATGGGGTTAGGCCAACAAGCAATCTGCTTTTATCTCTAGCTTGCGCTTCGGTTTACTCCTGCATTTTCTGCTCTACTGCTCGCGAAGCAGGTTTGCCGGGTCGATGTGGAGGGCGCGGCGTACGGGGCCAGCTACAGAGAGCGAGCCGGTGAGCAGTATGGTCAAGGCAACCGCAGCGAGTACAAATGGATCCTGCGTCGACGCCTGGTAGACGATGGCCGAAAGGACTCGGCTCGCGGCGACACCGAGAAGCATGCCGACGACTGACCCGGTCGCGAGCAGGATCAGCATGCGGCCCAGCGCGGCCGACAGAATCTGCTTCGCTTGCGCACCCAGCGCGACGCGAATACTCAGCTCGCGCAGGCGCTTGCTGACCGTATAGGAGGCAAGCCCGAAGGTACCAGTGATCGAGAGCAGCAGTCCAAAAGCGCCAAAGATGCCGAGGGCGACCGTTGCCACCTGGGCGGGAAAGAAATGCAGAGCAAGCGTGCTTTTCCAGGCGCTCGATAACCGGATAGGAATGGCGGGGTCGAGATCGCGAACCGTTTTACGGAGGAGAGCTGCCATATCGGCCGTCGCCACCCCAGTGGGATCTGGCTTGATCCGAACGACGAGCGACGTTCCAGTACCTGGTTTCTGCAAGATCGGAAAGAACGCTGCCTCTTCCGGCCCTTCACTGGGCTGAAAGTATTTTCCATCGGCCACGATGCCCACGATCTCGATGGAGAGCCCGGACTGGCTCTTGAAAGAACGGCCGACGGCGTGCTCGGTATGGAAAAGATGGCGGGCGAACAGCTGATTCACGACGGCTACGGCTGGCGTCGTCGCCGTGTCGGTAAAGCGTATATCGCGTCCCTCAAGCAGTGGTGTTTCAGCAGCGGTGAAATATCCCGGTGAGACGTCGTAGAAAAAGATTTCAAATGCTTTGTTTGAGGGTCTGAAATCGGTAGATTGTTGAGAGTAGACAGCGGTCTGGGAAGTTTCGGCGAGGGGCGTGGTGCTCGCGTAGGCGGCTGCCTCCACTCCTGGGAGCTGCGATACCGATTCCAGCAGCTGGCGTTGGAAATGCTCGGCAGCGTCCCTGGAATACCCAGCCTGGCTGAGATCGAATTTCGTCAGCACAGCATTCTTCGGATTGAAGCCTAAATTCATAGTCAATGTCTTGCCCAGGCCACGCAGCGAGACAAAGGCAGCTGTGATGGTGATGCAGCAGAGCGCGATCTGTGCCGCCAACAGGACGTCGCGTAAAGCCCACCGGCGTCCTGAAGAAATGGAGTTGCCGCCACTCTTGATGGCATCGTTAGGATCGGCCCTGAATATCTGTCGAAGTGGCATCAGCCCGAACAGAACGCCGGCGAGCACCGAGATAAGAAACACCATCAGGATCAACGATGGCTGCGGCAGTACGAGGAACTTCATTGGGTAATCAGTCGGTGGATGCCACTGCGCCAGGCCGGTGAGGGCGGCCCACGATAAACCGCAGGCGCACGCGCCCCCGAGGATCGAAATCACGAAGGCCTCAACAAGGACCTGGCGGACAACGCGCCAGCGGCTGGATCCTATTGCCAGACGGATAGCGATCTCCCGGGTGCGGTCTGCTGTACGCGCTGCGAACAGGCTGCCGAGGTTGGCGCAGGCGGCCAGCAGCACAATCCCAGCCAGTATCAAAACCCCAGCCAGAAAACGGCGTGCTCCACCGCCGAGATAGTCGCCAACCAGACCGGGAGTTGCCAACCAGAATGCGAGCCGGTCTTCTTCTTGAGGGTTCCGCTTCCGAATGCGGGCAGCGATGGTGTCCAGCTCAGCCTGGACCTGGGACATGGGGATGCCGTCCTTGATGCGGACGATCGGGAAAACCATCTCCTCGCGCCGCGACTCGAGCCAGTTGGCGCCGGTTAGTGATGCTTCATTCGCCATGGGAACGAAAAGGTCGGGCTGCAGGAATTTTTCAGTCCCGTAGAAGCCTTCCGGGGTAACGCCGATGATGGTGTACGGATGCTTGTTAATACGGACCGCTTTTCCCACGATGTTGGGGTCGGAGCCGAAATTATTCTTCCATGCTAGCCAGGAAAGCACCGCAACCTCTGAGGCCCCGGGATGGTCGTCATCGGAGCGCTCCAGGAGCCGGCCGAGGAACGGCTGGATCCCGACGACCTCGAAGTACTGCCCGCTTACTAAGTATCCATAGACGGGCCGGGTGGAACCGTTGGCTTCGAGGCCGAACATGTCAATCGTGTCAGCGGCGACAGCAGAAAAAACCGTGTTGTCATCGCGGACATCGCGCACCTCGGAATAGGAATAAATCGGATAGCCGGACGGGCGGGTTGCGAAGGTCATCACCCGATCTGGGTGGGGTACATCGAGTGGTCGTAGGATCAATGCCTGCAGCACGCCGAAAACGATGACATTGGCGGCGATGCCCAGCCCCAGGATGAGGACAGCGGTGATGGCGAAGCCAGGAGAGCGGCCCATCTGGCGAAGAGCAAATCGCAGGTCCTGCAGCAGGGTATACATGGCTGCCCTCCCGGGGGCACATCTACGTACGTCAAATACAGAAGCAATTTCAAAGCCAGCCGGACTGCAATGCAAAGCCATGAAACGAAGCACTTTGCTCAAATGGATCCGTCTAGTGGGATCAATCAGTGTCCGGCTTCAATCGACAGTGTCCATTGATGAACATGCCATCCCAGTTTTTGTATAGAAATCGTGAGCTCGCCTTCTTTAAACCTGTGGAATCCGATTGTTCGGCGGAAACGGCTTTCCCAGCTCGAAGTTACGCGAGCAAACCGTTGAAAATAAGCGATATATATATTCTGAAAAATTACAGGCTGACCCTACCCGATTTGCTATCCTTGAATCACGTGGAAGGATTTGCAGCTATTGCGGGCCCATGTCATCTAAAGCCTTTAGAATCAAATATGGTCGCTATAAGCCCTTTGTTATCAAATATGACCGGTATCGCGCCTGCCATAAGTCCTTTGTTATCAAATATGGAGGCCCTAATGACGTATGGGGGGGTACCCCTCTATGTTTAACCGCCTCCGCCCGCTCTTTCCCTATCTGAAACGCTACCGCCGCGCCTTTTTCTGGGGCGGCCTCGCGACCATCTGCTCCAATGCCATCTGGATCTTTTTCCCCCAGATCATCCGCCGCGCGGTCGACGACCTCAGCCGCGGCGCCACGCATCAGAAAATCATTCGCTACGCGCTGCTGCTGGTCATGATCGCCGTATTGAAGGGCATCTTCCTCTACCTCATGCGCTGGATCATCATCGGCATCTCGCGCGAAATCGAATTCGATATGCGCAACGATCTCTTCCTTAACCTCGAACGCCAACCCGCCAGCTACTACCAGCAAAACCGTACCGGCGACATCATGGCCCGCATGACCAACGATCTCAACGCAGTGCGCATGCTGCTCGGTCCGGCCATCATGTACTCTGCCAACACCATTCTGTTCACGCTCGGCGCGCTCGCGTTCATGCTCCACATCAGCGTCCACCTCACGCTGCTGGCGTTTGCTCCTCTGCCCATCGCAAGTATCGTCATCCAGTACTTCGGCCGCCGCATTCACGAGCGTTTCGAACGCATTCAGGCCATGTACTCCGACATCTCGGCCCAGGTACAGGAAAATCTTTCCGGCGCGCGTCTTATCCGCGCCTTCGTGCAAGAGGATGCTGAGAACCGCTCGTTTGCCGCAGCAAATCGCGAGTACATTCGCCGCGCGCTAAAGCTTGTACAACTGATGGGAATGTTGTGGCCGACGCTCGAGTTCATGCTCGGCACAGCGCTTGTCATCGTCCTGCTCGTCGGCGGCCGCGAAGTGCTCAGTCACCAGATCAGCATCGGCGACTTCGTCGCGTTCAACACCTACATGATGATGCTCACCTGGCCTATCATCGCGCTCGGCTGGGTCGTCAACCTCTTCCAGCGCGGCACCGCATCGGTGCAGCGCATCCACGAGATCCTCAGCGCCGAGCCTGCCATCGACGACCGCGACGCAGACGCCTCTCTCGCAACCGCGCCGCCCGTTCACGGCGACATCGCAATCAACTCGCTCACTTTCTCTTACGGTCCCGAACTGCCCAATGTTTTACAAGACATCAACCTTCACGTCCCCGCCGGCAGCAGTCTCGCCATTGTCGGCCCTACAGGTTCGGGTAAGTCAACACTCGTCTCGCTCATCGCGCGCCTGCACGACGCAGCGCCCGGAACCGTAGCCGTCGACGACCGCAGCGTCCGCGAATACCCGCTCGCCACGCTTCGCCGTAATATCGGGTTCGTCCCGCAAGAGACGTTTCTCTTCAGCGAAACCATCCGCGAAAACATCGCCTTTGGAGTCGAGAAAGCCACCGATGACGAAGTCCTTGAAGCCGCGGAAGCCGCCCACATCGCCGCTGAGATTCTCGAGTTCCCTCGCGGATTCTCGACCGTCGTCGGCGAACGCGGCATCACGCTCTCCGGCGGGCAAAAGCAGCGCACCGCCATCGCGCGCGCGCTCATCCGCCAGCCGCGCATCCTCATCCTCGACGACGCGCTCTCGAGCGTCGACACCTACACCGAAGAGCGCATCCTCGAGCAGCTCCGCGCGTTCATGACCGGACGCACCACCATCTTCATCTCGCATCGCGTCTCAACTGCCCGCAGCGCCGACCAGATCGCCGTCCTCGCCGACGGGCGCATCGTTGAACTGGGCAACCACGAAACCCTCATCGCACGCGGCGGCTACTACACGCGCCTCCACGAAAAACAAATGCTCGAAGAAGAACTCACGGTCGCCGGCTAGCTCGCGCACGGAGACGCAAACTTCGCCATGGCTGAAACCGCCCCCCGCAAACTCGCTGAAGGCCACTATGATCGCGGAATCGACGCGCTGTCCGACGGAGAATTAAACATCGCCGTCGAGGCATTCCGCCAAGCCATCGCGCTCGATCCAACCTTCCTCGACGCGCGCCACGGACTCTTGCGCGCCCTGCAAGACGCTGGACGCTTCGACGACGCGATCGCCGCCGCGCAACAACTCACCGCTGAAGATCCCGATGACGTACTCGCGCACACGCGCCTTTCCATCCTCTACCAGCACAAAGGCATGATCCCGGAAGCAGAAGCCGAATCGACCCGCGCCAAAATCCTGGGCTGGAAACTCGAACTCGCGCAGCCAAAATCAAAGCTGTGAGCGCCGCAGCCCGCAAACTGCGCAAGTATTACGAAGTGTTGCGAGCCGCCTATGGACCGCAGCAATGGTGGCCTGCACGAACTCCATTCGAAGTGATCATCGGCGCGTATCTAACGCAAAACACCGCGTGGCGCAACGTCGAACGCTCCATCAATAACCTGCGCGAAGCAAACGCGCTCACGGTTGAAGGAATCCGCAAGACGCCGCTCAAAAAACTGCAGGAACTCATCCGTCCTTCCGGTTACATGATCCGCAAGAGCGCCGCGCTCAAAACCTTCGTCGCATTCCTCGATGAGAAACATTCCGGCTCGCTCGACGTTCTCGCCGCGTGCAGCACTGCTGAGATTCGTGAGCAGCTTCTCGCCCTTGCCGGCGTAGGACCAGAAACCGCCGATGCGATTCTGCTCTATGCTCTCGGCCATCCCGTGATGGTCGCCGATGAATATCTGCGCCGCGTGCTTACGCGTCATCGCCTCGTCGCCGAGGACGTCCGCTACGCCGCGATGAAAGCCCACGGCGAACGAGCGTTCGTCGACGATCCTCCCATCGAACACCTGCAACACCTGAACGAATTCCACGCGCTCATCGTGATGGTCGGCAAAAGCCACTGTCGCGGCATCCCGCGCTGCGCGGGATGCCCGCTTGCTCCACTGCTTCCGCGACAAGGTCCGGCCCGTGCGCCGGCAAGAAAATCGAAAGCATGAAACTCTACGCCGCAACCGGAAATCCCGGCAAGCTCCGCGACTTCCTCACCGCAGCCGCTTCCCATCGTTGCGACATCGCACCGCTTCCCCATCTGTCCGAAATCGAGCCGCCTCGCGAAGACGGCTTCACCTTCGCCGACAACGCCCGAGCAAAGGCGCTCTACTACGCATCGCACGCGTCCGGCCTCATCGTCATCGCGGACGACTCCGGCCTCGAAGTAGACGCGCTCGATGGCGCTCCCGGAGTTCGTTCCGCACGCTTCGCAGCGGACGCCAACTTCATCTCTGCACTCAGTGCCGATGCAGCCAACAATGCGTACCTGCTCGATCGCCTCGCCGATGTACCAGCCGCGCAACGAACAGCGCGCTACCAATGCGCTCTCACAGCAGCCATCGACGGCCACGTTATCGCGCAGGCCCACGGAAGTGTTGAGGGCATCATCCTCACCGAACCGCGCGGGACCGGCGGCTTCGGCTACGATCCGCTCTTCCTGCTGCCGCACCTCAATAAAACGATGGCCGAGATCGATCTTGAGACCAAACTGCAACTCAGCCATCGCGGAGCCGCACTTCGCAACCTGCTCGCAATCCTCGCCACGCAACATTAGCGCCCGTTCAATTTCGCTGCGCTTCTTCGACAGAATCGAGTTTCATCACCCAGTTTTCTTGACGCTCGCTCCCTCGCGTACCAATAATGAAGAGTTAGAGATTTTCGTCCCCGCTTTCCACACCAGTCAGGAGTAGCCCGTTCATGGCAACAGCCACCAGCCCGGTCACAACCGCCCGCGGTGTTCCCCCCCTTCGCGCCGGTCAGGGCCACGAATTTCTGCTGCGCAGACTGCACTCCCTCACAGGAATTGTCCCGATCGGCGCATTCCTGGTCGAACACATCATCTCCAACTACGAAGCGATCAACGGTCCTCTCGCCTACGCGCAACAGGTAAAGTTCCTCAACGCCCTGCCGCTCGTACGCTTTCTGGAGTGGGGCTTCATCTTCATCCCGCTCGCATACCACATGCTCTACGGGGTCTACATCTGGCTGCGCGGCAAATCCAACGTCGTCTACTATCCATGGGCCGGCAACTGGATGTACGTCGCACAGCGCTGGACCGGCCTCATCGCATTCGCATACATCTGCCAGCACGTATATCGCCAGCGCTTCTCCGGAGTCATGCTGCCCGAACATCCCGGCGCCGCATTTCACAAAGTCCAGATGGAACTGGCCCATCCGTGGATGCTCGCCTTCTACATCATCGCCATGGCCGCAACCTGCTGGCATTTCGCCTATGGAGTCTGGCTCTTCGCGGCTAAGTGGGGCATCACGCCCGGCGACAAAGCCCGCCGCAACTTCGGCTACGTCTGCAGCGCGCTTGGCATCGTTCTCGCTGTGCTTGGCTTCGTCAGCATCTACGCCTTCGTTGGACCCAACTACAAAAATGCCCCCGAGGATGTAATGCCAGCACAACCACCTGGCGTGATTGCTCCCACTGTCCCGGGTCAGTAGCCACAGAATTCGTCCAATAGACAGAGCCGCTCGAAAGGAAGTCAGCAACATGGCAGCAGGTCCAAGAATCATCGTCGTCGGCGGCGGCCTCGCGGGACTAGCCGCGGTTATCAAGATCGCCGAAGCCGGCGGCAACGTAGACCTTTTCTCCGTCGTCCCGGTCAAGCGCTCTCACTCCGTCTGCGCGCAAGGCGGCATTAACGCCGCTAAAAATCTCAAGGGTGAAGGCGACACCACGGACAAGCACTTCGACGACACCATCTACGGCGGAGACTTCCTCGCCAACCAGACTCCCGTCAAAGGAATGTGCGAGGCCGCACCCGCCATCATCGACCTGCTCGATCGCATGGGCGTCCCTTTCAATCGCACGCCCGAAGGCCTGCTCGACTTCCGCCGCTTTGGCGGCACTCTTTATCACCGCACTGCGTTCGCCGGCGCCACCACAGGCCAGCAGCTTCTCTACGCGCTCGACGAACAAGTCCGCCGCTATGAATCCGAAGGCAAGGTAAAGAAATACGAAGGCTGGGAATTTCTCTCCGCTGTCCTCGATGCAAAACGTGTCTGCCGCGGCATCTGCGCCATGGATCTCCGCTCCATGGAAGTCCGCACCTTCCCCGCCGCCGCCATCATCCTCGCCACCGGCGGCATCGGCGCCATCTTCGGCAAGAGCACCAACTCCGTCGTCTGCACCGGCTCCGCGCAATCCGCGCTTTATCAACAAGGCGTCTACTACGCGAACGGCGAATTCATTCAGGTCCATCCGACCTCCATTCCCGGCGAAGATAAACTGCGCCTCATGTCCGAATCTGCCCGCGGCGAAGGCGGCCGCGTTTGGGTTCCCAGACAACTTGGCGACAAGCGCCCCATCAAGAGCATCCCCGAAACCGAGCGCTGGTATTTCCTTGAGGAGTGGTATCCGAAGTACGGCAACCTCGTCCCTCGCGATGTCGCCACCCGCGCCATTCACAAAGTCGTCTACGAGCACGGCCTCGGCATCGATGGCCAGCCGATGGTCTACCTCGATCTGACGCACATCGATCGAGAAACCCTAAACCGTAAGCTCGAAGGCATCCTCGAAATCTACGAAAAATTTGTCGGCGATGATCCCCGCGAAGTCCCCATGAAAATCTTCCCCGGCATGCACTACACCATGGGCGGCATGTGGATCGACTTCAATCAGATGACCAATCTCCCCGGCGTCTTCGCTGCCGGCGAATGCGAGTACCAGTACCACGGCGCAAATCGCCTCGGCGCAAACTCGCTCGTCTCCTGCATCTACGGCGGCTTCATCTCCGGCCCCAACGCCCTCGCCTACGCTAGAAGCCTCGAAGCGCAGCAAGGTGACGGCGGACACGGCGCCGAACTCCTGCGCCAGCAGGAACTCAACAATCGCCTCGTCAGCTCCAGCGGAACAGAAAACCCCTTCAAGCTCTGGCGCGAACTCGGGGACACCATGACCAAAAACGTCACCGTCATCCGCTACAACAAGAACATTGCTGAGACAGACGCCAAAATCGTCGAGCTGCTCGAGCGCTATCGCAATATCAACATCAGCGACAAGAGCATGTGGGCCAACACCAGTTTCGCCTTCACGCGCCAGCTCTACAATATGCTGCAGCTTTCACGCGTCGTCGCACAGGGCGCGGCTCTGCGCGATGAGTCTCGCGGCGCACATTACAAGCCCGACTTCCCAGAACGCAACGACGATAAATTCCTGAAGACAACAAAAGCGTACTTCGCACCCGACGCAGACGAACCCCGCTTCGAATACGAAGCCGTCGATACGCAGCACATCAAACCGCGTCCACGAAAATACTGAGCCTGAAGCACTGGGGCAGCCGAGGGCTTCAGCCCTCCCATTACGAGTAAGAAGCAATCGCGGCTTTTAGCCGCTGAGGGACGAAACAAAAATGGCAGAGCGCACGATCAAGATCGAAGTCAAGCGCCAGAGTGGCTCAAACGGCAAGGTGGCCTGGGAGAAATTCGAAATTCCCTATCGCCCGAATATGAACGTCACCTCCGCGTTGATGGAAATCGCAGCGAACCCCGTCACCGCCGACGGCAAAGAGACAGCGCCCATCAGTTACGACTCCAACTGTCTTGAAGAAATCTGCGGCTCCTGCTCCATGCTCATCAACGGAAAAGCTCGCATGGCCTGCTCCGCCCTCATCGACAAATTTGAGCAGCCCCTGAAACTCGAACCTCTTTCCAAATTCCCCGTGATCCGCGATCTTCAGGTCGACCGCAGTGTCCTCTTCGAAAACCTGAAAGCCGTCAAGGCATGGGTGCCGCTGGATGGTACCTACGACCTGGGGGCGGGGCCGCGACAAAACCCTCAACTACAAGAGGAACTTTATCCGCTATCTAACTGTATTTCATGCTGTATATGTATGGAGGTGTGCCCGCAATTCAATGTCTCCACTGGCTTCGTAGGAGCCGCCACCATTGCGCAGGCAAAGCTCTTCAACGAGAATCCAACCGGCCAGGTTCTTAAAGCGGACCGTCTGCGCGCCCTCATGGGCGAGGGTGGGATTCAGGATTGCAGCTACGCCCAGAACTGCGTCAACGCCTGCCCCAAGGAACTGCCGCTCACCCGGGCCATCTCAGACGTCGGCCGCGACGTCACCATTCAAGCCATCAAAGACTTCTTCACTCGCTAAAATTTCTCGACAAAAAACAAACAGCCCGCTATCACTCGCGGGCTGTTGCCTTTTCGACTTGAACGCAGCGCCGGCTATTTGCTGAACGGCCCGCGCACATCTTCATTACTCTTCATGCGATCCTGCGATTTTTCAGCGGCCTTGTTGGCCACTTCCGTCGCCTTGTCGCCCTTCTCTGTTTCACTCCGTTGAATGGCGTCGTGCGCGGGGCGGTTCGCTGCCTTGTCCGGTTCCATCGCGTCTCCTTGAGGCGCAATCGCGCCTCTCTAACAAGATGTCCGCTCTCAACGCCGGGGTTGTCCTTGCTAGAATCCGCGCATGTTCGAAGCCCTCATTCTGTTCGCAGTGCTTGCCTTCCCCACTGCGCAGAATTCAGGTCCCGTCGAAACACTCGGTGCCGCAGCATGGCCAGACGCACCAGCGCCAGTTATCGATGCATTAAACGCAACCGGCTGCCGCATCCCGCAACCCGTCGGCGCTGCAACTAAGATGAACCTCATTCGCGGCCACTTCGCCCATGCCGATCAGCAGGATTGGGCCGCTCTCTGCGTCGACGACGACCAGCATGTGCACATTGAGATCGTCTGGTCTCGGGACGCCCTCTGTCCATCTCTGCCCTCGATGAAGGCTGACCTCCTCCACACCACCGTCGCGACTGCGTCACCGCATCGCATACGCGAGTATGAATCGCTCTACGCCGGATTCGCGAAACACGCTCCGCTCGCAACCCACGACGGCATTGAAGCCAGCCCGAACGGTACCGCCTCAACCGTCTACTTCTGCGTCAACGGCTACTGGGCCGAGCGTAAGGGCCGACCCGACAGCGCTCACTGACCCATCTCAGCAAATCGCCGATTGATACAATCGCAGAACTAGAGGACCATGAAAACACTCTGCGCCTTTCTGCTTGCGGCTCTCTCCGTCTCACTTCTCTCCGCGCAGAGCCCCCAACACACCATGCCATCAAAAGCTCCGGCCACCCCCGCCGCCGTGCACCACTCTGCCCTCGTCATCGACACCCACGCCGACACCACGCAGCGCATCCTCGACGAACATTACGACCTCGCGCAGCCGCTCGACGGAGGCCATCTAAATTTCGACGCGGCAAAGCAAGGCAATCTCGGCGCAGAATTCTTTTCCATCTGGGTCGAGCCGGAACTCTACGACGGCCAATACGCCCATCGCACGCTCGCGCTGATTGATGCTGTGTATGAACAGGCCGCCGCGCATCCGGATCGTATGCGCATGGCCTTCTCCTCTGCCGACATCGAGGCCGCGCATCGCGAACACAAATTCGCCGCGCTGATGGGCATCGAGGGTGGCCACTCCATCGAAACCGACCTCGACCTGCTGCGCGACTACTACCGCCTCGGCGTGCGCTACATGACCCTCACCTGGTCAAACTCCAACGGCTGGGCTGACTCTTCCGGCGACATCGACAATCCCAAAGTCACGCACACCACCGAGGGCCTCAGCGAATTCGGCAAAGACGTTGTCTATGAAATGAACCGGCTCGGAATGATGGTTGACATATCGCATGTCGCCGACAAGACGTTCTACCGCACGCTCGTTCTCACGCGTGCCCCCGTCATTGCTTCGCACTCTTCGGCCCGCGCCCTCTGCAACGCTCCGCGCAACATGACTGACGACATGCTGCGAGCGGTCGCCCGCAACGGCGGAGTGGTCATGGTCAACTTCTATTCCGCCTTCCTCAGCGATGACTACCGCAAGGCCTGGGAAGCGCTAGCCCCTGAACGCAAGAAGGCGGAGCAGGCTGTCATCGACAAAGCGAAGCAGGCTGGCAAACAAGCGGATTACGCCCTCGTTCATGCAGTCGATCTCGAATACGCGGCGAAAATTCCTCGCCCGCCCTTCAGCATCCTGATCGATCACATTGATCACATCGCCAAGGTCGCGGGCATCGACCACGTCGGCCTGGGCTCTGATTTCGACGGCATCACCTCTATGCCAGAGGGCATGAACTCCGCCGCCGACCTGCCCAAAATTACACAGGCGCTGATGGCCCGCGGATACTCCGCCGCCGATGTTCATAAGATTCTCGGCGGCAACTTCATACGCGTCTTCGGCGAAGTCGAGCAAATCTCACACCAGTTGCAGGCATCGAAAGCCACCGCCCGTCCCCGCCTCTCAGACAAACAACCCTCCGATAAACCTCCCCCAAAAGTGACGAGCCAAAAGAAATAGCGACCACACAATCCCATGACTCCATATATGACACGAGCCCTTCTAATCTCTGCTGCCCTGCTCTGCGCCTCCACCGCCGCGCACGCCCAAGCCACTTTACCCGACGCTCCAGGCGCGCAAGCTCAGCCTGCGCCCGCTGTCGCCCCACAACCCACTGGTCCCACCGTCGTCCTCGACACTTCGATGGGTCGCATCACCTGTCAGCTTTTCGATAAAGAAGCGCCCAAAACCTCTGCCAATTTCATCGCACTCGCCGAAGGCACTCGGGAAGCCACCGATCCCGTCACTGGCGCCAAGAGCAAGAAGCGCTACTACGATGGCACTACATTTCATCGCGTCATCCCCGGCTTTATGATTCAGGGCGGCGATCCTACAGCGACCGGAACCGGCGACCCCGGCTACTACGTCGACGATGAATTCGCGCCCGGCCTCGACTTCGACCAACCCGGTCGTCTCGCCATGGCAAACTCGGGCCCAAACACCAACGGTTCCCAGTTCTTCATCACAGAAGCGCCCTATGCATCGCTCAACCAGCACTACACGCTCTTCGGACAGTGCGACTCCTCTGGAGTGTCGGTCGTCGCCAGCATCGCCCGCGTCGAACGCAACGACCAGGACAAGCCACTCACTCCGGTCGTGCTCAAGAAAGTCACGATCATTCGCGAGGGTCAGGCCATTCCCGACAAGCCGTCTGTCCCGGCTTCAGCTCCAGATCTAGCAAAGCCTGCCGTGGATTCAGCGAAGCCCACTCCGCGTAACGAATAATTTCAATCTCCAACTTAAAAGGAGTTACACATGGCACTCACCCCAGGTACGTACGCCGTCTTCACCACCAGTGAAGGCAAGATCGTCGCCCGCCTTTTCGAAAAAGAAGCGCCCAAGACAGTCGCGAACTTCATCGACCTTGCCGAAGGCAACCGCGAGTGGTCCCACCCCGTCACCAACGCCAAGGGCAAAAACAAGCTTTACGACGGAACCGTCTTTCACCGCGTCATTCCGCAATTCATGATCCAGGGCGGTGACCCCGCCGGAACCGGCATGGGCGGCCCCGGCTACCGCTTCGAAGATGAAACCAAGGGCTCGCCCCACAGCTTTGACAAGGCCTACAAACTCGCGATGGCCAACTCCGGTCCAAACACCAATGGCTCCCAGTTCTTCATCACGGTTGCGGCGACCACATGGCTGACCGGCAAACACACCATCTTCGGCGAAGTAGTCGAAGGCGAGGGCATTGTCGACAAGATCGCTGGCGCGGCCCGCAACAGCCAGGACAAGCCTCACAAACCCATCACCATCGACAGCCTGACCATCGACCGCGTCGCTTAGCGTTCGGGCCACGCTGCACTTGACAAGATCCTGGTCCCAAAACAAAAGCCCGGCTCGCCGGGCTTTCGTAAGTCTAGAGTTCATCTGGACCTGGTTTTGACTTAAAGTATCTTGATGGAAGACTTTAGGACCAAGTAACCCCCATAGGCCTAGACCCCGATCACCGCGCAAAGCTCCTTCACCGCATCTGCGCTCTTCCGCAAACCTACCTCTTCTTCCGGCGTCAGCTTGATCTCAATGATCTGCTCCAAGCCACGCGCGCCCAGCTTGCAAGGCACGCCGACGTACAGACCATCAATCCCATATTCGCCCTGCAGATAGGCAGCGCAAGGCAGAATCTTCTTCTTATCCTTCAGGATCGCCTCGACCATTTCCACAGCCGCCGCCGACGGAGCGTAAAAAGCGCTGCCCGTCTTCAGATACTTCACAATCTCAGCGCCACCATCGCGCGTGCGCTGCACAATCGCTGCTAACCGCGCGGGCTCAATCAGCTCCGTGATTGGAATACCAGCAACCGTCGAATACCGCGGCAATGGAACCATCGTGTCCCCATGCCCGCCCAGCACAAACGCTGTAACATTCTCGACCGATACTTTCAGCTCCTCCGCTATGAAGGTGCGAAAGCGCGCAGAATCGAGCACGCCGGCCATGCCAATCACGCGCTCGCGGTTGAACTTCGACTGCTTATACGCGGCCTGCGCCATCGCATCCAGCGGATTCGAAACGATAATCAGAATGCAGTCCGGCGAATTCGCAACCACCTTGCCGACCACATCCGACATGATTTTGTAATTCGTATGCAGCAAGTCATCACGGCTCATGCCCGGCTTGCGGGGAATTCCCGCCGTGATCACAACCACGTCAGAGTTCGCCGTGTCCGCATAATCATTCGTGCCGAGGATGTGGCAGTCGCGCTTCTCGATCGGCATCGCCTCAAGCAGATCGAGGCCCTTGCCTTGTGGCATTCCTTCCTGCACATCGATCAATACCACGTCTGCCAGTTCCTTCGAGGCGATCCAGTGGGCTGCTGTTGCGCCGACGTTACCGGCTCCGACAATGCTTACCTTCTTACGCATTCCTTCTCCTTAAATAGGGACTTGTAGGGCCGCGCAGAAGCTACTTCATGCGCTCGATCATCTCTGTGGCAAACTCGCTCGTTTTTACCTTGGTCGCACCGGGCATTTGCCGTGCAAAGTCGTAGGTGACCTTCTGGTCCTGAATCGTCCGCTCCAGCGAACTTTCAATCAGGCGCGCTGCCTCTGACCATCCAAGGAAATCAAACAGCATAACGCCCGACAAAATCAGGGACCCTGGATTGATCACGTCCATATCCGCATACTTCGGAGCCGTGCCATGCGTCGCCTCGAACACTGCATATCCGTCGCCGATATTCGCCCCGGGCGCAATTCCGAGTCCGCCCACCTGCGCCGCACAAGCGTCGGAGATGTAATCGCCATTCAAGTTTGTTGTCGCAAGTACGCTGTAATCCTCAGGCCGAATGATTACCTGCTGAAAAATTGAATCCGCAATGCGGTCATTGACCAGAATCTTCTGCTTCCATTTGCCCGCTCCGTGCGAGCCGCTGATGCTGTCGATCACATGTTTCACTTCCGTGTAGATTCCCTTGCGGAAATCATCCGAAGCAAACTCCAGACCCGGCTCAATCAACAAGGCGTTCTGTTCAACGGAGAGCGCCGGATTCAATTCCAGATTGCCCAGGATCCAGCTCTCACGCTCCGTCACTACATCGTCGCGAAACTCTTGCGTTGCAACTTCATAGCCCCATTCGCGAAACGCGCCCTCGGTGAATTTTTGGATGTTGCCCTTATGCACCAGCGTCACGGTCTTGCGCCCTTGCTCTAATGCGCCCCTGATCGCAAATCTCACCAGCCGTTTTGAGCCAGTAATTGAAATAGGTTTCACGCCTACGCCGGAATCTTGTCGGATACGCTTCTTTGTGCCTTTGAGCATGTCATCATTGACGAAATCAATGAATTTCTTCGCTTCCGGCGTACCTTCGCGAAACTCGATTCCCGCGTAAATGTCCTCAGTGTTTTCGCGATAGATAACGACGTTCAGTTTTTCCGGGTGCTTCACCGGACTGGGGACACCGTCGTAATATCTCACCGGTCGCACACAGGCGTATAGATCGAGCGTTTGCCGCAAAGCGACATTGAGCGACCGAATGCCGCCACCCACCGGTGTCGTCAGCGGCCCTTTGATCGATACGCGCAGGTCGCGCGCCGCATTCACTGAGTCATCCGGCAGCCAGTTCTTGAATTGACGATAGGCCTTCTCTCCCGCGAATATTTCGAACCACTTCACTGCGCGCTTGCCGCCGTAGGCTTTTTCGACAGCCGCATTGAACACGCGCTGCGACGCGCGCCAGATATCGCGCCCTATGCCGTCCCCTTCGATAAAAGGAATAACCGGGTGATCTGGGACACTATATTTCCCGCTGGCATACTCGATAGCGTCGCCCCCTTGAGGCAGCGGCAATCCGTTGTAACTGCTTTGCATGAACGAGGCTACTCCGTGGAAGAAATTCAATTCTGGCGAACTGAAAAGGCTATCACCCGTGGAATTCGAGTGGCAATTGTGTGCAGCAAATCCGGATTTTGCTAGCGCAACAGCGCTCGCGAGCGGATGATGCTCATCATGCGCGAGTCACGCGCCATCTAATTAGCGAGGCGAAAACAATGAGTACAACACCCACACCTCAGGCAGGCGGCCTGACAACGAACGTGGCTGGTGGACTGGCGTACATCACCATCATTCCCGCGATTATTTTCCTTTGCATCGATCCATACCGCAGAGATTCGTTTATCCGTTTTCATTGTTTCCAGTCCCTGTTCCTTGCCGTCGCGTGGTTCATCGTGAGTATCGGAGTTCACTTCATTCCCTTCATCGGCTGGATGATCTACCCGCTGGTGGGACTCTTCTTCTTTATCATCTGGGTGATCGCTTTGATCAATGCATTCCAAGGGCGCAAGTGGATGATCCCGGTTATCGGGCCGCTCGCCGAGCAGCAATCCGCTAGCAGCACCTTCGTCTAGACATCAAGACTCTATCCTCGATTCACGCTAAACCCACTCGCATGGGTTTGCTCGTCACGTGTGAAAACTGCATTAAATTCAACCTGCGCGCGCGACTGGTCTGCAAGTCTGCATGTGTTAGTTTTTTAAGTGTTATCGTTCGCACTCGTGTGATCAGTTCTGGAGGAATCCGTTGGGGAAAAGCATGGTGCCGAAGCGCTTGTTTTTTACGAAGGGCGTCGGCAAACATAAGGAACGCCTCACGTCCTTTGAGCTGGCATTGCGTGATGCGGGCATCGCCGCGCAAAATCTGGTTCGCGTCTCCTCCATCTTTCCCCCAAACGCAAAACTGATCACCCGCAAAGAGGGGCTTAAGTATCTTGAGCCCGGAGAAGTCGTTTTCGCCGTCGTCGCCGAGAACTCCACGCGCGAGCCGCACCGGTTGGTCGTATCGAGCATCGGTGTTGCAATCCCGACCGATCGCAATACGTATGGTTATCTTAGTGAGCATCACAGCTTCGGTGAAACTGAAGAGCAGGCCGGGGATTACGCCGAAGAACTCGCTGCCGAAATGCTCGCCACCACTCTCGATGTGGAGTTCGATCCCGACAAGAGCTGGGATGAGAAAAAAGAAATCTATCGCTTTTCAAACAAGATTGTCCGCACCGCCAACGTGACTCAATCGGCCGTTGGAGATAAGCGCGGTTTGTGGACGACAACCATTGCCGCAGCGATTCTGATCTTCGAGTAGCTGGCTCGCACACATTGGGGCGCGGGCTAAAGGCTCGCGCCTTTTCACATCGCCTTGAGCTGGAGAGAAATGCCGAACCCGCAAAACTCATTCCGCATCGCGCTCGTGCAGATGTCGTGCTCGCCCGATCCCGATGCAAATCTCGAAAAAGCCGCCTCGCGCGTCCGGGAGGCTGCACGCGAGGGTGCGAACGTAATCTGTCTGCCAGAGCTCTTTCGCGCTCAGTATTTCTGCCAGCGCGAAGACACTGCTCTGTTCGATGTGGCTGAGAGTATTCCTGGCCCGTCGACCGAACGCCTCACTGCTATCGCACGCGAAGAAAAGGTTGCGATCGTTGCCTCTCTTTTTGAGCGCCGAGCCCCCGGCCTCTATCACAACACGGCGGCCATTCTTGAACAGGACGGCACCATCGCGGGCGTCTATCGCAAGATGCATATTCCCGACGACCCGCTCTACTACGAGAAATACTACTTTGCGCCCGGCGACACCGGCTTCCGCAACTGGCAACTCGGTGCCGGCAACGTGGGCGTGCTGATCTGTTGGGATCAGTGGTATCCGGAGGGGGCGCGTATCACCGCGCTCATGGGTGCGAACGTCCTCTTATATCCCACCGCCATTGGCTGGCACCCGGCAGAGAAAGCCGAGTTTGGCACCGCGCAATACGAGGCGTGGCAGACGATCCAACGTTCGCACGCCATCGCCAATGGTGTCTTTGTCGGAGCCGTAAATCGCGTCGGGCACGAAAATGGCGATGTGCGGGGGAATCGCATCGAAGGGGACGGCCTTGAATTCTGGGGTGGTTCGTTTATCGCCGACCCCTTCGGGCGCATCATCGCACAAGCCTCGCACGATAAAGAGGAGATTCTCTTCGGCGAAGTTGATCTCAATCTGATCGAAGAAACGCGCCGCAATTGGCCGTTTCTCCGCGATCGCCGTATCGACGCTTACTCGCCCATCACCAGTCGCTTTTTAGACGAAAAATAGATGACTTACCGGCACATCCACGAGCCGGATCCGTGGGAGCTTGGATACAAGATGCCAGCCGAGTGGGACCGCCACGCCGCGACATGGCTTGCGTGGCCGCACAATGCTGAAGATTGGCCGGGAAAGTTTCAGGCAATTCCATGGGTGTACGCCGACATCGCGCGCCATCTTTCACAGGTGGAAGATGTCCACATTCTCGTTCAGGACGCTGCCGGTGCGAAACGCATTCTCACAGTTCTCAAACGCGCAGGCGCAGCGCTCGAACGCATTCATCTTCACGAGGGGCGGACAAATCGAGTCTGGGTGCGCGACTCCGGGCCTATATTCTTAACTTCCACGGTGGCAAATAGCACAACCTCAGCGCTTGCGATTACAAACTGGAAGTTCAACGCCTGGGCGAAATACGACAATTGGCAACTAGACGACGCATTGCCGACTAGAATCGCCACGCTACTCAATATTCCGGAATGGACTCCCCATGTCGGCGGTCACCGAGTTGTACTCGAGGGCGGCAGCATCGACGTCAACGGCGCAGGCACTTTGCTTACCACGGAGGAATGCCTGCTTTCCGAAGTTCAGCAGCGAAATCCGGGAGTTACGCGCGAACAGCTTGAGCAAGTCTTCCGGGAATGTCTCGGCATCGAACAGGTTGTCTGGTTGAATCGCGGCATTGAGGGGGATGACACGCACGGACACGTTGACGACATTTCCCGCTTCGTCGATGCGGATACCATCGTGACCGCCGTCGAGCAAAATCGAAGTGATGAAAACAGTCAGCCACTCGAAGAAAATCTCGACCGTCTGCGTACGGCACGCAATCACAGGACCGGCCAACCATTCCGCATTGTGGAACTGCCCTTGCCTGCTCCCGTCATTTTTGAGGGACAGCGCTTGCCCGCCAGCTATGCGAACTTTTACATCGCAAACAACATCGTGCTTGTCCCTACGTTCAACGATCCGAACGACCGCATCGCGCTGAACATGCTTGCCGAGACTTTCCCTCGGCGCAAAATTATCGGAATCCATGCTCTCGATCTCGTCTGGGGCCTGGGCACACTGCACTGCATGACGCAACAGCAGCCGGCGATATGAAGACGGACACAAATCTCCACGACCCATTCATGCGGGCCGCGATGTCCGAAGCGACAGCCGCTGGCGCCGCCGGCGAGGTCCCCATCGGTGCCGTCGTCGTGCATCACAATCAGATTATCGGCCGCGGGCAAAATAGCGTCATTCGTCTTAGCGATCCCACTGCGCATGCTGAAGTCGTTGCGCTACGCGAGGCGGGCCGTTTCCTCAAGAACTATAGGCTCGAAGATTGCGCGGTTTACGCCACGCTCGAGCCCTGCGCCATGTGCGCCGGCGCGCTGATGCACGCTCGCATTACGCAGCTCATCTACGCCGCCGCCGACCCCAAGGCTGGCGCCGCCGGTTCCGTGCTCAATGTCGCGAATCATCCTGACCTGAACCACTCCATCAAAATTTCTAGCGGGCTACTTGGTGAGGAATCTGCCGCATTGCTACAGGAATTCTTCCGCCAAAGGCGTTGAAGGCATCAGAGTTAAAGCGAGGGCAATATGACTGAGCAGCGTCTCTCCAACAAAATCGCAATCGTGACCGGTGCCGGCTCCGGAATCGGTCAATCTATCGCGGTTCGCCTCGCACAAGAAGGGGCCGATGTCGTCGTGGATTACGTCGGTCATGCTGACGGTGCCGAAGACACGAAGAAGCAGGTGGAAGCTTTTGGTCGCCGCGCTGTCGCTGTACAGGGGGACATTTCGAAACTGAGCGACGTGCAGGCGCTGGTCGATCAAGCGTGGTC
>JBBPYY010000035.1:0-7484 GCA_038199445.1 Terriglobales bacterium
ATGAATTTTCCGCGGTCATCGGGCCCAGACGTAGGTAGTCAGCGCGTTCCTCTGTTAGCGTCAAGCAGACGAGGCCGCGCCCGAATCTCGCCATGAAGTTGATGGCCTCTGGCGTGACATGCTCAGCGGCCAATGTTAAATCGCCTTCATTCTCGCGATCTTCGTCGTCGACAACGACAATCATGCGACCGCTGCGGAACTCTGCCAGCGCGCCTGGAACGTCGGTGAATGGAGCAGAGGTAGTCATCGCTGAGAGAATGCTAGCAAACAGCAACGCCGCTCGTGAGAGCGGCGTTTGAAATTACGAATGCATGCTCCGGGCTAAAGTGTGGATTCGATCTCGAAACCCCAAGCCTCGAGTAGCGCTTCGGGAATATATTTCGAGTTCTTGTTCCGACGCGCCCACTCGCGAAGCCGGGTGGAGCGAATGTACTGGTCAGGGGTCAGCTTGAATTCCTTGACCACGAGTTCAAACGAAGTGACTGTCGGGACGACCGGGCCGATTGGCTCCGGCTTGCCCCAGTTTGGGTTACCGCGACGCTTTGCCATGAAAGTGTGATGCCTCTAAAGTGCGCAATATTTGCCACAGATTCTTATGTTCAAGCCCGCATGAAGTAGATACGCACCGGAACACCTCAAGTTTACGCGTAAACTCTCCATAAATCAATGAGTTGCGGTGACATATACCCGGGAGCACACGGCGCTGGCCGAGAGACGAATGGTCAAGAAAAGAGTTGCAGGAGAGAATCGAGGAAACCTGAAAAGAAGCCAGACGATGCCCTCGAAAATTCTCGATTTTGAAGACTTTTACGTCGGCCAGAAATTTGATTCCGACACTTATGAGATGACTGGCGAGCGTATCCATGCATTCGCGTCGGAATTTGACCCGCAGCCATTCCACCTGGACGATGCAGCAGCCGACGCGAGTTTCTTCGAGGGCTTGGCTGCCAGCGGCTGGCACACGGCGGCAGTCGCTATGCGGTTGCGTGTCCAGACAATGCGAGTGACCGGCGGCATGGTAGGCGCAGGCATTGAGGAGATTCGCTGGACCAAGCCGGTGCGCCCCGGAGACACACTGGCGCTCCACGAAGAAGTCGTGGCGACGCGTGTGTTGACTTCGCGACCGCAATACGGCCTGATCAAGATGATCTCGACGACAACGAACCAGTACGGTGAAGTCGTGATGACGATGAAAGTCTCTGCGCTGGCACCCCGTCGTGCAGTTACGATGGAAAAAGACTCCCGTGTTTAAAGAAACCCAGTCCTCAAAAGACAATCTGACAATCTTGCTGCAACGGCATTTTGGTTTCGCATCCTTTCGCGCGAACCAGGAAGCCGTATGTCAGGCCGCGATAGACGGCCGAGATGTGCTTCTGATCATGCCAACGGGGGCGGGCAAATCGCTTTGCTACCAGCTGCCCGCGATCGCTCGTGGTGGGACAGCGTTAGTTATCAGTCCGCTGATTGCGTTGATGGACGATCAAGCTCATAAGCTCGCTGCACTGGGCTTAAGGGTCGCGCGCATCCACTCCGGTTTGGATCGCGACGCCGCTCGACAGGCCTGTCGAGATTATCTCGACGGCAACCTCCAGTTTCTGTTCATCGCGCCCGAGCGGCTGCGGGTTTCCGGCTTCGCGCAGATGCTGGCGAAGCGCAAGCCCTCCCTGATCGCGATTGATGAGGCGCACTGCATTTCGCAGTGGGGCCATGATTTCAGACCCGATTACCGGCTGCTCGGCCAGTATCTGCCGGCGCTGCGTCCGGCCGCGCTCATCGCGCTGACGGCTACGGCTACGGCGATGGTGCAGGAAGACATCGTCGAGCAACTCGGGATGACGGGGGCGGCGAAATTCGTTCATGGCTTTCGCCGTGACAATCTCGCCATTGAAGTCGTTGAAGTGGCTAAGCCGAAGCGCGTGGAGTTCGCATGCCAACTGCTCGCGGACAAGACTCGCCGGCCCGCGATTATCTATGCGCCAACGCGCAAAGATGCCGAGATCATCGCGACCGAGCTGGCTACTCGCTTTCCCGCAGCCGCCTATCACGCTGGCATGGAAGCGGCAGACCGCGACCGCGTTCAGCGGGCCTTTCTCGAGGGGCGGCTCGATGCAGTCGTCGCCACGATCGCGTTCGGCATGGGCATCGATAAGGCCGACGTCAGAACGGTCATTCATGCGGCCTCACCGGCCAGCCTTGAAGGCTATTACCAGGAGATTGGGCGTGCTGGACGAGACGGGCAGCAGAGCCGCGTGATTCTGATGCACTCCTATGCCGACCGGCGAACGCATGATTTTTTCTTTGAGCGCGATTATCCGGATGTCGAAGAGCTAAACAAGATCTTCAAGAAACTGAGCGACGCGCCGCAGCCTAGCGATGGAGTGCGTTATGCGCTGAAGATGGATGCGGATGTCTTTGACAAAGCATTAGAAAAATTGATTGCGCACGGCGGAGCGGAGATCGATTTCAGCGGCAATGCGCGACGCGCATCAGCGAACTGGCGCCCGGCATACCTGCGTCACTTCAATGGCAAGCACGCACAGGGTGAACTGGTCATGCGTTACATCGAAAGTACGCAGTGCAGAATGTCGGGGCTGGTGGCGCATTTCGGGGACGCCGTCGATAGCCGCCGCCCATGCGGAAAATGCGACATCTGTCTTCCGGCAGAGTGCATTGCACAGCGCTTCAGACCGGCGACGGACGCGGAGACGAAGCTGGCGCTTGAGGCTGTGAAAACACTCAGGCGCGGTGGTACAAAATCCGCCGGCAAGCTGCATGAAGAGGTCTGCGGCAACAACCACACATCGCGCGATGAGTTCGAGACGCTGCTGAAAGCGATGACCACCGTTGGCCTGGTGCAATCTGAAGACGCAAAGTTTGAGAAAGATGGCCGCACAATTCCATATCGCAAAATCAGCCTGACGCGTGAGGGAGAAGAGTGGAATGGCAGTGCCGATTTCGCCCTGCTCCTCAAAGACGACGCGGGAACGGCAACGACTGCGAAGCCGCGCACGAAATCAAACGCAGCGGCCGCTGGCGCAGCGGAACAAGCTGCTCCGTTATCGGCCGATAGCGCAGCACTGAAAGAAAAGCTAAAAACATGGCGGTTGAGTGCGGCAAAGACGCTGGGTCAGCCCGCGTTCTGCGTATTCACCGATAAGACGCTGCACGCCATCGCGCATGAGCGTCCGCGAACTCTCGCTGACCTGGTGGCCATCTCGGGAATCGGCGCGACCAAAGCGCTGAAGTTTGGCGATGACATTTGCCGAATCTGCGGCGAAGCGACTTAGTGCCAGAGTAGCGTCGTCAATCACGCTGCGACGAAGTGTAGCGACGCTGAATTCATGCAGTAGCGCAAACCCGTCGGTTCCGGTCCGTCGTTGAACACGTGGCCGAGATGCGCATCGCAACGTCGGCACGCGACGGCGGTGCGCTGCATGCCAAAGGTCTTGTCCGTAACTTCTGCGATGTTTTCCTTTGCAATGGGGGCCCAAAAACTCGGCCAGCCGGTGCCGGAGTCAAATTTAGTATCAGAGCTAAACAACGCGGTGTCACAGCAGATGCAGCGATACAGACCGCGCTCGTGCTGGTTCCAATACTTCCCAACATACGGAATCTCGGTATCTGCAAGGCGCGTGATGTCGAACGCGTTCTCGCTTAGCTGTTGCTTCCACTCGCGTTCGCTCTTCACGATTTTCAAAACGCGCGCAGTGTCTTGGCGACCCCCTGTTGCGCTGAACTGGACGATATCGACTTGTTCTGGTGGGCCGGTGGGTGTGCTTGCTTCGACAGCCGTTGCCTGATGCCTCGACCATAAAGCCAGACCGACTGCAGCAGCGGATGCACCGGCGACGAAGGCGCGTCGCGTTACGTTCTTAGAACCTCTATCGGCTGCGAGATCAGATTTGAACAAGAAGAGAGCCTCCCTTCTATTAAGACTCCTGCAGGTCTCTTTTCGCAAGCAAGTCGCTCTCGGAAATTCAAGCCGCCGATCCTTTGCGCCGTTTGCCGTTGTAGAAGACGAGGATGCCTGCTCCGATCAGCACCACGCTCGAGCCCACTACCTTGATGACAGCGAGCGGCTTATTCAACTCTTCCGGCGCAGGAACAACGGAGAGTGCGATGGTCAGAAGTGTGCTCAACAGGCCTAACGATGCGAGAAAGATCACGACCGGCCTGCCACCCGGAAGGCGGATGGTGCCAGGGACGAACGGCTCTTTTTGCAACTGGATCGTCGAGGCGAATAGGTATGCGTAGGGAATGAAATAAGTAATGATGGACATGCTGACCAGCACGTCATATGCACCTCGGACGCTCGTGCCTGCCTGGCTCAGCAGCGCGAAAATCGTTCCTGCAAGCCCATAAAAACCGATGGCAACGTAAGGGGTTCTCCACCGTGGATGGATGCGTCCGAATGCCGCCGGCAGGTAGCAATCGATTCCCGCAACGAAGGGCAATCGGGAGGTTGACGCCAGATAAGCGGCCGCGCCTCCGACGCTGCTTGCCGCCACGAGAATAGCGACGAAGCCGACCAGCCAGCCGACATGCAGCCGGACACACAGCAACTGCAGCGCGCTGACGAACCCACCCACTCCGCTGATCTGAGCGCTGGGCAGTGCGATCAGCATTGCAGCTGTTCCCGCGATGTAGCCGATGACAAGGATCAGTCCCGCGATCAGTAGCGCGCGCGGGATAATCCGCCGCGCGTTCTTAATTTCTTCGCTCATGAAAGAGCCGGCCTCGCAACCGCCGAATGCGAAGAAGATCGTTGACCAGAAGACCGCGTTTTTCAGGTCAGCCCTCGGCATCATGTCTGTGAGAGTGAAACGCGTGGCTGATCCAAATCGCATCGCTGCTGCCGCCGCCAGCACGATAAGAATGACGATCGGCAGCCACGAACCGACCGATCCGAGATTGCTGATCCACTTCCCGATGCTCAGGCCAAACATATTGAGCACCGTAATGGCGCTGAGGCAGACGATCGAGAAGATCATGTAATACGTTGCGTTGTCGGCAAGGTGTTGGGCTCTCGCGCCGAATGCGAACAGCGCGCTGCCGGCACCGAAGTAAAGCACTGCGGGAAAGTACGATAGATTGCTCATCCAATACGACCAGGCCGCGATGAACCCGGCAAAGTCTCCGAACGCGCGCTGCGTCCAGACGTACAGTCCGCCCTCATTCGGGTAGCGGGATGACAGTTCGAGCACGCTGGCTGCGAGCGGCAGAAAGAAGCAGCAGAGGGCAATCATCCAGACGACGAGCGTGCTGGGGCCAGCCGCGGCAGCCGTCGCAATCCATCTGACGCTGAGCGTACTGGCCACGTAGAACAGCGTCAGATCCAGAAAGCCGAGCTCGCGCTTCAGTGCTGGGGTCGCCGCCGGCTCCTGCATTCCCCTCCCTTTAGTTGCCGAGATCTTCGAGGACCGCCATCGCTGCGTTGCGACCGTTAATGCCAATCACACTGCCGCCGGGATGGGTACACGCCCCGCAAAGATACACCCCACGCATGGGCGTGCGCGGGCTGAGACGATTGCTCCACATATATTGTGGGAGACATTCGCCCTGGAAGATATGTCCGCCGGTCAGTCCGACTTTCTGCTCAATATCGGGCGGACCGAGCACCTGCATGTCGACGACCGCCGTGTCGAGGTTGCTGCAAAATCGCGAGAGCGAATGGAGGACGCGCTTCGACGCCGCTTCGCGATGATCCTCCCATGTTCCCTGCTCGAACCGATACGGAACGTATTGCGCGAAAACGCTCATCGTATGTTGGCCGTCGGGGACTATGCTGCGATCGTGAACGCTCTGAAAATAGAGTTCACTCCAAAGCTGCTGCGGCAAACGTCCAGCACGGGCCTCGGCGAAGCCGGCCTTCCACTCAGCTTTCGTGAGCGGTGCGTTGATCTGACCATAATGATGCGGCTCACAGACGCCCGGGCGGCTTTTGAAATTCGGAAGCTCACGCAGCAGCACGTTGAGTTTCACTGTGCAGCCCTCAATCGGAATTTCGTTTATCTTTGCGCGCCATACTTCGTCGGCAGCATTGCCGAGCAGGTTGACGGTGCGCTTCGGGTCCGCGTTCGAAATGACAGTGTGCGCAGCGATGCGCTCACCGCTCTCCAGCAGAACGCCTTCGCCCGGCAAAATCTGTGCCACGGGCACACCAGCGGCGACGGTCGCTCCCGCTTCCCTCGCAGCGTCGCATATGTAGAACGAGACCATTCCCATTCCGCCTTTCACATATCCCCACATGCCAGGCATGCCGCCCAGCCGGCCGGAGGAGTGATGAAAGCGGATCGAAGCCGTCCCCGCATCGAACGGGCTCGCGTTTGTGCCGATGATTCCCTGGCCAAGATAGGCGACCTGGAGTCGCTCGTCGGTGAGATAGCGTTCGGCAAATTCTGCCATCGACCAGTCGAAGAGGACATGGCGCGCCTCCTCATCGGCGCCAAGACGCTCTTCAAGTTGCTCGCGCGTGGGCGCCGCTCCGATCCACGTGTCGCGATCGCCCGCCGGCCGCAGCAGGTCCCGGAGGCGACGGATCACATCGCCCATCGCACGCCAACCCTCGACGTCGCGAGCGCTGAAACGCCGCACCTCTTCTTCGCAACGTTCGTCATCATCCCAAAGTTGAATGCTGCTATCGTCGAGAAATGGCACGAATAGTCCGTTGACCGCGGGAGTCCATTCAAAACCGCGTCGCGGTAGTTCTAATTCTTCAACGATCAGCGGATGCAGCAAGCCCGCGAGATAGGCGCACGGAGACATGCGAACTCCAGGAAATGGCTCTTCGACTGTGCATGCGCCGCCAATCCGCTCGCGACTTTCAAGCACGAGCACGCGCTTGCCAGCCCGTGCAAGATACGTTGCACAGGCGAGTCCATTGTGCCCCGCTCCGACGATGATCACGTCCCATGTGCGGTCGGCCAGTTCCCGCATCGGTGCGGGGAGGCCAATTAATCCGAGGACATCGGCAGCAGAAGGTTCGAAGTTGGCATGGGGCTGAGTCTGGTGCATTCTGTTCACGCAAGTATCACCATGCAAGCCCTTGAGCGGAAGGGCGAAATGCATTTTTGCATTCTACGGAAGGAAAACCGGCTTACGCAGAAGCTGCCGGTCTATCCGCGGGTCTAGACTATGCACTGATGAGAACGCATGCGGCTGACTGAAGTCTTGTTACTCTTTGCTGCTCTTCCACTCGCCATGGCAGCGATATTGTCGCCGTCTTTGCCCCGAGTTTCCGCGCGCGTTTGGCTCCTTGTCCTCATCGCGGCACTCGCGACCCACCTTCTGCTCGAGAACGTATATTGGCAGATCGCCCCTTGTTACATCGCCTGCCTGTTGCTCGCCGTCGTGATGTTGTTCTCGACGCGTTTGACGGCGACGTCCATTCGTCTTTTGGGCGTGATGAGCCTCCTTCTTTTGATGGCTTCTGCTTTGAGTTTGCTGGTTGTCCCGAAGTTTCGCTTGCCTTCTCCAACCGGTTC
>JBBPYY010000036.1:0-9880 GCA_038199445.1 Terriglobales bacterium
CTGGTTCGCGTAGAGCTCAAAAATTTCCTTCTTCGTATAGCGATGCTCAAGCTGAAACGTGATCATGATCTCGACCAGTTTGCGCTTGATCCGCTTTTCCTGCGTAAGAAACAGTCCGCGCGCTAATTGCATGGTCAGCGTCGATCCGCCCTGCGCACGGCGATGCGACGCAAGATCATTGCGCAGCGCACCGGCGATGCGAATGTAGTCGACGCCTCCGTGGTCGAAGAAGCGGCGGTCTTCGATCGCAATCACCGCCTTCACCAGGTTGGGCGGCATCTCGTCGTACTTCACCAGGCGGCGCTTCGAGCGCTCTTTGTTTTCGCTCAGTCCTGTAATCAGCGAGGGCTCCAGTTCATAGGCCGCTAGGGGCTGATTCTGGTCGCCGCTGATGCTCACCACCAGGCCGGCGCCCGTGTTGATAGTCGCCCCGTCAGAGGAGTGATACGACTGCGGCCCCGGATGAATCGTGATGTTGCCGCCGCGCAGCGTGTATGTGCCCAACTGAGAAGCGGCGGCTGTTCCTTCGCTGTACCCCGCCTGGCGCAGTTGATCGCCGATCAGCGCGGCCGTCATTTTTTGGCCGACTCTCACCTCGCGCGGAGCGGCGTAGATTTGTGCGGTGCTCGCGAAGATTGGATTTTTAAGCCGTTGATCCACCACATCCGCATACTTGATGTAATAGAAGCCGAAAACCAGCGAGCCGACGACGATGATTGCAGCAATAGAAAGCAGGAAAATCTGCAGCAGCCTTGTCTTGAATGGAGAGCGGGCGCGTGTCTTTCCGGATTGATTTTCCGTGCGCGGGAGATGAATTCTCAGAGCCAACGATCAAACCTCTATCCGTTCGACGACGGACTTCTCTCTCTTGTCATCCGCGGTCGCTTCCCGCGTGTCTCAAGTATCAATGAGCCTGCGTAATCCATGGCTCGATAGGCCTTGGCAATGCGGGTTCTTAATATGCCTTCGCAATCACAGACCGCTGCTCAACCTGCTGACCCGTGATGATGCACTTTCCACCGCCATCGAACTCGTCTACCAGGGGAATGCACCGCACGCTAGCCTTCAGTTCTTTGATGCGCGCGTCAGCCGCATCCTCGTCTGCAATGTGCGCCATCACGAACTTGCCGCCGCCCTTTTCTGCGGTGGCGTCCTTCAATATCTCGGCAACCTCATCCAAGCTGTCGGCTAGAACTGTGTTTTCGCGCTGGCGTCTGCGCGCGGCTTCAAGTAGTTCTGTTTGCATGCGATCGAGCACCTGTTGCGCCGCTGCCGGTGCGTCTTCCAGCTTCACGCTTTCTTTCACGCCCGTATCGCGGCGCTTCATCACTGCGGTCCCTGCGGTCAGGTCGCGCGGACCAAGCTCGAACACTAGAGGGACGCCCATGCGCTCCCAGTGAAAGAATTTCGCCCCCGGGCTCATTTCATCGCGCATGTCGAGCTCCGCAGAGAGCCCCGCGGCGTTCAAGGCGCTCATCAATTTTTCAGCCGCCGCAAAGACCTGCTCGCGGTCGCCGTCTTTGCGCGCGATCGGCACGACGACTGCCCTCACAGGAGCGACCAGCGGCGGCAACACCAATCCTTTGTCGTCCGAATGCGTCATAATCAGCCCGCCGATCAGCCGCGTGCTGACGCCCCAGCTGGTCTGCCACACATATTCCAGGCCGCCTTCTTTGCTTTGAAACTGAACATTGAATGCCTTGCCAAAGTTCTGCCCCAGTTCATGGCTTGTACCCGCCTGCAGCGCGAATCCGTTCTGCATCATCGCTTCGATCGAGAGACTGCGGTCCGCACCGGCGAACTTTTCCGCGCGAGTTTTGTAGCCGCGAATGACCGGCATCGCCATCACGTTCTCTGCGACATCCGCGTACACATGCAGCATGCGGATCGCTTCTTCGCGGGCTTCCTGCTGTGACGCGTGCGCGGTGTGGCCTTCCTGCCAAAGAAATTCGCTGGTGCGCAAAAACATCCTCGTACGCAATTCCCAACGCACCACATTCGCCCATTGGTTCAGCAGCAACGGCAGATCGCGGTGACTGCGGATCCACTTGGCGAAAAAATGTCCCACAATCGTTTCAGAAGTAGGCCGCACGACATACGGCTCCTCCAGTTTCTTGCCGCCGGCGTGGGTGACCACGGCCAGCTCTGGCGCGAAGCCCTCGACGTGCTCCGCCTCTTTGCGTAAAAAGCTCTCTGGGATAAATAGCGGGAAGTAAACGTTCTTGTGCCCAGTGGCTTTGAAACGAGTGTCGAGTGCGTGCTGCAGCTTCTCCCAGATGGCGTAGCCATTGGCCTTAATCACCATGCAGCCCTTGACCACTTCGGCCGGTTCGGCCATATCTCCCTGTAAAACAACATCTTGATACCAGGTGGCAAAGTCCTGCGTGCGAGCGGTAATCATTTATTTGATTGTAGCGGAGCACATAGGGCGCGTATCCTGACCGATATACGGCATCCTGCGCCCGTCCAGAGCTGTAACGGCAACGCGCTACGTGCCCCTTCCTGCCATCCCTCCGCCTCCCCGCGGAGCCTTACAGGCTAAATGTTTGATTGCTCGCAAAGTATGTAGTGCGGCAAACAGACGTGCCTCATGCGCGGTGCTATGGTCTGCGCAGTCTCCACAACAAAGTCGTGTTACGTCGCGACCTTCGCACGTATAAGGACGTGTCTGTGCAACAAACAGAATCGGTTCTTTCCTTACACGGGAACGCGATCCTCCAATCGCTACCGCCGGAACATCTTGATCTTCTCGCTCCGCTGCTCAAGCCCTGCGCATTGCCGCTGCGCTACGTCTTCAGTGAACCCGGACAAGAAATTCGTCGCTGCTACTTCATCACCCGTGGAATGGCTTCCACTGTTGGTGTCATGAACGATGGCAGCAGCGCAGAGATCGGAGTCATCGGTTCAGAAGGCCTGGTTGGCTTTGGCGCAATGCTCGGCGTCAACACTTCTCAGAACCTGACGATCATGCAGATCGCTGGTCAGGGCTATAGCGTTGACGTAGACAAATTGCGCGCACACTTCGAAGAGATGCCGTCGTTGCGTCAGGCGGTGAATCTCTTTGTATGGTCGTCGCTCGCGTTCTATGGCCAAACCGGCGGCTGCAACCGCTTCCATTCTCTGGAAGAAAGAATGTCGCGGTGGCTGCTCACGGTCCGCGACCGTATCCAGGGCAATAGCCTGCCTCTGACCCATGAATTCCTGAGCCAGATGCTCGGCGCGCACCGCTCGACCGTGACGCTGGCGCTAGGCGCGTTGGAGCGTGCTGGCGTGCTGCAGAATCTGCGCGGCAGGATTGAACTCATCGATCTCGTCCGCCTTGAGAAATTGAGCTGCGAATGCCTCTCGGTCATTCGCAAACTCCCCAGCTTCGGAGCGAACGGGGGAGTCGCAGGAAATGGGCACGGTGTCGCAGGGAATGGGCACGGTGTCGCAGGAAACGGGCATGGAGTTTCGGGAAACGGGCACGTACCCCAGGCAAGACTTAGCTAGCCCGGTTCAGTGAAGCCCGTTCGCTTGGTTCTTTGTCGTCGGCAAACTTCTCAAGGGCGCGACTCTATTCGCCGCGCTCCCTGACCAGCAGACCAGCAGACCAGCAAACTAGAAGGCTAGAACATTTCTGTTCCCCACAGATCATGCAAATGAACAATGCCGTCGACGTGCCCGGACTCATCAACCACTACCAGTGAGGTAATCCTTCGCTCCTCCATCTGCGAGAGGGCGCGCACCGCAAATTCCCCCGCGACCGTCGTGCGAGGCGCGGCCCGCATCGCGGTGCCCGCAGTCAACTCCAGTGCTCGCGCGCCATCGCGTTCCAGCAGCCGTCGCAGATCGCCATCGCTCAGCAGGCCGAGCAGCTTGCCGGCGTCGTCTACGACCGTTGTCACGCCCAGCCCCTTCCGCGACATTTCGTAGATCACGTCTTTCATTGGCGCGCCGAGTGTCACCCGGGGAATCGCGTCCCCCGTGTGCATCACTTCCGCCACGCGCATCAGTTTCTTGCCGAGTTTTCCGCCGGGATGTAGATCGGCAAAATCCTCTGCGCGAAAGCCGCGGCGCTGCGCTACAGAAACCGCCAGCGCATCCCCCAGCGCCAGCATCGTCGTCGTCGAAGCCGTCGGAGCCAGCCCCAGCCCGCACGCTTCTTCCGCCACTCCGCAGTCAAGCGCGATATCACTCGCCAACGCCAGAGTCGATTGCATCTCGCAGCAAAACGAAATCAGCGCGTCCCCGATGCGTTTCAACATTGCGAGCAACCGCACCAACTCTTCCGTCTCGCCGCTCGCGGAGAGCGCAATCACAACATCGCCTTTAGCAAGCATTCCCAGATCGCCGTGCAGCGCCTCCGCGGGATGCAGAAACAGCGCCGGCGTCCCGGTCGAACTCAAAGTTGCTGCGATCTTCTGCGCAATAATCCCGCTCTTGCCCATGCCAGTTACGACGACGCGGCCTCTAGATTCTGTGCAACTCGCCACCAGATCGACAGCACGCTCGAAGTCCGCAGCCATCGCGCCATCAAGCCGCCCGGCGAGCCCCGTCAGCGCCTGCGCCTCGATGCGCACAAACTCCCCTGGGCTGGTAGTACCGGCTGTGCGGTCGGATGGGTTCACGGGCACAATTAAATCACGCGCTGATGAGTAGCCGGCTTTGTGGGCCGCTCCTCGACCGCGGCAGGTACTCTAATCGTATGCGTCTGCCTCGCATCGCTGCACTGCAACCCAGTGTCAGCATCGTGCTCCAGCATCTTAGGCGGCTCGATGCGCTCGCCGCTTGCACGCGCTATTGCGTCGAAGCGATTCCTGAACTCGCCACGCGTAGTATCGCGGTCATCGCAGACTCCTGGTCGACTACGGCGGACGAAATCCTCGCTGTTTCGCCTGATATCGTGATCGCATCCGTCCCCTATCGGCAGGAGTCACTAACCGCGATCCTCAAGGCCTCGCGACCTGTTCTCGCCCTGGCGCCCAAAACACTCGCCGATATCGATGCCGACATCCGGCTGATCGCCAGCCTGGTGCACGCCTCAGAAGCGGCAGAAACCCTGATCGCTAGTATGGCCGCTGAACGCGAAGCCATACGCGCTCGGGCCGCTGCTGCAAACGCGCGCCCGCTCATCTATTGCGAGGAGTGGGGCAAGCCGCTCATTCATTCGCAAGTCTGGGTCAGGGAACTGGTCGAGCTCGCAGGCGGCCGCTTTGTTGGCGAACCCGGAGCCACCACCGATGCAGCAACCATAGCCGCCGCTGACCCCGAGGTACTCGCCTTCGCGTGGTGCGGCGCCGGCGACCGCGTGCCCCTGCAGCGAGTGGTCGATCAACGCAACTGGCAGCGGCTTTCCGCCGCACAGAATGGCCGCATCTACTGTATTCCCGACGAATGGCTCAACACGCCCGCACCCACCTTGCTCGACGGATTGCGCTGTCTCGCGGCCGCACTTCATCCGGAACTCTTTGCTGCGCCGTCCAATATGAGGCAGCTGGCAAGTGCTGTCGCAATTTAGACTAGTACTGTTGTCCGAACTGAATAGGAGCCTGATTCATGATGCGTCGTGCCACCGTCATCGCATTTAGCGTGCTAGCCATTGCCTTGGTGCTCTGGGCAGGCTGGGACAATCTGCGCACGCGCAAACTCGGCGGCAGCGGTTCGTCGCCGCACCTGGCACTCCTCCCCAACGCTCCGGTTCGCACCGTCGGCCCGCCGCAGCCTCCAGATGAAGCCCGCGATATTCGCGGACAGGTGGCACCCGCCTTCCAACTTGTTTCCCTAGAGGGCAAGAAAGTCTCGTTGGCGGATTACAAGGGCAAAGCCGTGCTGGTCAACTTCTGGGCTACTTGGTGCGCGCCCTGCAAACTTGAAATGCCCTGGCTGGTCGATTTGCGGACCAAGTACGCATCCCAGGGTTTTGAAATTCTCGGCATAACAGAAGACGATCCTGGCTCAAAAGACATCGCCCCATTTACCCAAAAGGTCGGCGTCAACTACCCTGTCCTGCAGGCCGACGAGAAAATCGCCGACACGTATCACACCGATTTTCTCCCGATGTCCTACTTCGTGGGGCGCGACGGAAAAGTGATCGAACAGATTGCGGGATTGCCCGAATCCAAAGACGAAGTGGAAGCCGCGATTCGTCAAGCCATTAATACGAAACAGGCACAATAAATGCGCATAGTCCCGCTAATAGCGCTTGCGTTGTTTGCTGCACCCGCGCCGTTCTCCTCGGCCCTGTCCACTCCCGCGGTCGCAACCAATCCATCGCCCAATTCATCGCCGCAACAGTCTGTTGGATGGGTGCGGCTGCTCTCGCCGCAAGAGGTTTCGATTGCGGCAGGGAAGCCCGCCGTCGTCGAATTGCGCTTCGTGATCGCGTCGAAACTCCACATCAACTCGCACACGCCGCCGCTAGAAACTCTCATACCAACGCGGCTGGCGGTGACCGAGGTCCCCGGCCTCAAAGTCGCCGCGGTGGACTTCCCTGCGGGCGAACCCTTCGTCATCCCCCTCGACCCCACAACCAAGCTCGACGTCTACACCGGAGAGTTCGTGCTCAAGGTGCATGTGCTGTCGCAACCCGGATCGCATTTGCTGCAAGGCGTCCTGCGCTACCAGGCCTGCGATAACTCCGCGTGCTACCCGCCCAAAACGCTCCCCGTAGCCGTCAACGTACTCGCACAGTAGACACAGCAGATTCACGCGCTTAACTGTGCGCGATTTTTTCTGCGGCGCGCATCCGCTGCACCACGCGCTGTCTACCCAGCAGCATCATCACCGCAAACAGACTGGGTGCCACCGCCTGACCGGTAATCGCAACGCGCGCGCCATTGATCAGTACCCCTGCCTTCACGCCGTTCCGTTCCGCGAATGCACGCAGCTCTGCCTCCGCCCCGCCCTCGGTAAATTCACTCGCCGCTTCGTACCGCGCACCCAACTCTGCGACCATCGCGCGAACCGGTTCGTCCTTTAGAAACTTAGCGACCGCCGCTGGATCGTAGGCGAAATCGTCGGAGAAGTATCCGCGAAACGCCTCCGCGAAATCCCTCAGGCTTCGCGCGCGCTGCCGCAGCAAAGCAATCGCGGCGATCTGTTCTTCCCGGGTTACCGACGGAACAAAGTGGATGGCCTCCCACTCCTCTTCAATTAAGGGCAACAGCTTCTCCGGGGAGTACGCGCGGATCCACTCTGTGTTGAACCACCCCAGCTTGTCGTTGTCGAAGATAGCGTTCGAATGCGAAATCCCTTCCAGCGAAAACAGCTTGGTCAACTCCTCGCTGCCGAAAACCTCTCGCGCTTTGCCGTCGGCGTCTTTGCCCGCGCCGCCCGGGCTCCAGCCCAGCAGCGCAAGAAAGTTCCGAAACGCCTCCGGAACAATCCCCATATCTTTGTAAGCAATCACGCTGGTTGCGCCGTGCCGTTTCGAGAGCCGCGTTTTGTCCGGGCCAAGAATCAGGGGCACATGCGCAAACACGGGCAGGGGCGCGCCCAGCGCCTGATACTGCAACACTTGCTTCGGAGTATTTGAAATGTGATCCGCGCCGCGAATTACATGCGTCATGCCCATGTCGAGATCGTCTGCGACCACGCTCAGATGATACGTCGGAATCCCATCCGAGCGCAGCAACACGAAATCTTCGAGCTCTTCATTTTGGAATTCCAGCCTGCCGAAGACTGCGTCCTCCCACGACGTCGCGCCCTCCAGTGGAACCGCAAACCGCAGTGCCGCCGGCTCACCACTCGCAACCCGCCCCGCCGATGCCGCCGCGTTCAGATCGCGGCACCGCATGTCATATTTCGGCGCACGCCCCGCCGCGGTCGCCTCCGCGCGACGTTGCTCTAACTCCTCTTTCGTGCAGAAACAGTAGTATGCTTGTCCACTCCCGAGCAGCTTCCCCGCCGTGTCGCGATATCGATCGAGACGCTTCGACTGATAGAACGGGCCTTCATCCCAATCCAGCCCGATCCATCGCATTCCTTCGAGGATGCCTTCGACCATCTCGTCCGAGGAGCGCTCAAAGTCCGTGTCCTCAATCCGCAGAATGAACGTGCCCCCGGTGTGGCGTGCAAATAGCCAACTGAAGAGGGCGGTGCGCGCGCCGCCTACGTGCAAATATCCAGTAGGAGACGGCGCGAAACGTACGCGGGGCTTTGCTGCAGCAACTTCATTCATCGGGATGCTTCTACTTTACGGCATCCCGGCCCCACGGCTAGCCCGTTAGACGGGTGGCAAAGTGCCAGAAGCCTGCGTCGGAGGCGGCGGATAATTTGGAGGATTAACCGGCGGATAGTTAGGCGGATACGTCGGCGGGTAGATGCTCGGCATCGGCATCACGCGCCAGTTCGAAAACGCGACGACGTACAGGGTAATGATGTTAGCTAACGGAACGATCATCAGCAGAGCGAGCCACGGGCTGAAGCCCGCCTTTTTATAAATCTGCCAGAACGGAATGAGAACGATCGCCCAAACGCATAAGGCGAACATCATGAAAAACGGCGCGAAGGCTGCAAACTGGTGTAATTGTCGTGCCTGTTCCGGATCCATTGCTATCCCCTCCAACGGAATTGGCACGAGCATACAAAATTCATTCCGCTTGCGACAGCAAAATCACTTCGCGACGGGCACGCTATCGAGACTCTTCAGCCGCCCCACCGGGTACAGTCCTAATTTCGGGTCTTTCCACGGCGAGTGATCATAGAACCACGCAAGCCGCGCATTCGGACTCGCCGCAAACTTCGCGTCGCTTGCCACGCGCTTCTCAAACTCTGCCTTCAGTGCCGGATCTTTCGCGATCATCTCGCGCGCCAGCTTCTCTTCAACGTATCCTTCGCCATATTCTTTCTGCTCAAAAATCGTATCCCAGAACCCCCACGCCATTGAAGAGTCTGGCCCCTTTGGTTCAAGCCACTGCACCGCCACCTTTGACAGTCGCTGGTTCAATGGCACCACCAGCGATCCCGCCGGATACGTAACTGTCTCGGTTACAGATTCGCACTCGCCATATTTTCCCGGCGTCGTCCCCGGATTCTCCCCGGGAAATACCGGATGCCGGCCCTCAAATGGATTCGACTGCCATTGCATTCCGCTGCAGCGGTATGTCTCGACCGGGCCCGTCCACGCTTGCGTCGTACGGCTATACGCAACCCGATGCGCATCGAGCACCTCGATTACGCGCGTCCACTGCGGCGGGACGATATATGCAAGCGGGGCCGTCACCTCTGAAATCACCTTGAAACCCGTTTGCAGTGGCAGCGTTACGTTCCACGGCTCATGCGAATAGTGAACCCACGTCGCACCGGAAATATCGCTCTTGTCCTGCGTCGCTTTGTAGCCGCGGTACGCGAAGTTTATCGTCTGCCCGCCCCAGCCCACCGCCAGCGGAAACAGCTTTCCCGCCGTATGCATCGCTTCTTGGTCTGCCTTAGCATTCAGATCGATCAATACATCGGCATCGCGGTTCAAGACCTCAAGCAACGCCCGCAGCGTCTCGTAGTTGCCGGTCACGCGCGTCTTGTAATCCTTCAGCATGTGCATCTCAACTAGCATGCCCGGACGATTCTCCAGCACCATCGCGCCCGTGGAAAAACGTGGCGGATCGTCATTGAACGAAAGCCCCTTGCTCGCGTCGCTGTCATCGTTCAGCGTGATGTACGTGGGCGCCGCCAAGTGCCCGCTTGCATTGACAGCTTTCTCAACCGCCGGATTAACCCTCTTGTCGATCCATTGCGCCGTCCCGCTCGCGACATTCGGTCCATCGTCGATGGTGAACGTTACGTCGTACTGGTAATCCGCGCCATCCGTCACGTGGTCATCGACAAAGAAGTCGGGCAGCCAATGTTCAAACATCGCAAAAAACGCCCGCGTCTCCGGCGTCTGCGCCTTCATGTAATC
>JBBPYY010000037.1:0-8401 GCA_038199445.1 Terriglobales bacterium
ATCAGTACGGCAACATCGACGGGTGGGTCGCGGCGCTAATCCAGTTGGGTTTTGCGTTGGCGGGAGGCTGCTATCACATGCTGTTTGCTGCGGCGGTCGCGCTGATGTGGCGGTTCACCGGAAAGCGCGGGATCGCGTTGGCGGCGGCTCCGTTCTTCTGGGTGGCGCAGGAGTTGGCGCGCGCGCGAATCACGCAATTTCCCTGGGACCAGATGGGAGTCGCGCAGGTCGATAATTTTTGGCTGGCGCGGCTGGCACCGTGGGGTGGCGCTTACTTGATGTCGTGGGCAATCGTGGCTGTTTCTGCGGTGTGGGCGGCTGGATTTGTGGTGGATTCTGCCCGGGCACGGCGATTTGCGCTGGCTGGCGGAGTGGCGACCGTTTGTGCGTTGCAAGCTGGAGTACTGTTTCGACCCGCTGTGGCGCCCACGACCGCCACGGCGGTGCTTCTGCAATTCAACCTGCCGATTCGCGGCAATGAATCCTGGACGCAGGGCGAATATGTGCGCAATCTCGCGGATTTCTCAAGACTGAGTCTGGGAAATTGCACGGCGTTTCTGCGGGGTTTTCAAGAGACTGCGCCGATTGTCGTTCCGGATTGCAGCCAGTTGCCGTCGCGGGCGGACTTGATCGCGTGGCCGGAATCGCCCGCACCTTTCGAGGAGGGCGATCCTCGCTTCCTGCCTGGGCTGCAGGCGGTGGCGCGCCGGGAAGGCTCGGTTGTGATCGCCCAAAACGACGCTGCTGTGCCGGACACTGCTTCAACAAGCCCGGACGCTTCCCAGAGAATCTCGATGTATAACTCAGCGGCTTTCATTCAACCCGACGGGACGTTTGCCGGGCGCTACAACAAGATCCACCTCGTGCCGTTTGGGGAGTACGTGCCATATGCAAGTCTCTTCAGTTTTGCGAAGCCACTGACTACCGAAGTGAGCAACTTTACCAAGGGCAGCGCGCGCAATGTTTTCCGCGGGGGCGGCCATGTGTTCGGGACATTCATTTGCTACGAGTCCACGTTTGCGGACGAGGTACGGCACTTTGTGCTGAACGGCGCGCAGGTGCTGGTCAATGTATCGGACGACGGCTGGTATGGCGATACAAGCGCGCCGTGGCAGCATCTGCAGATGGCTCGGCTCCGCGCGATTGAGAATCATCGCTGGGTGTTGCGCTCGACGAACACGGGAGTGACTGCGGCGATTGATCCGCAAGGGCGGGTAACGCAAAGCGTGCCGCGCCATATGCGCACGTCGCTGGCGGCGCAATTTGGGTACCGCGACGATGTCACTTTTTACACACGGCACGGAGACTGGTTCGCGTGGCTGTGCGTGATGATCAGCGGACTTGCGCTCGCGGGTGCAGGGATCTATCGGCGGTGGATGTAAACTTTTAACATCTATGCTGGATGATCTTGAACGCATGTATGCCCCGGTCCGCGATAAGATTCGCGACCTGACGGAGTATCTTTGACCCGGCCCGACTGCGCCGCGAACTCGCCAGAGTCGAAGAGAAAGTAGCCGACCCGGCGCTCTGGGCCAATCCAGCCGCATCGCAACCGTTGATGCGCGAACGCAAACGTTTGGAGTCGTTGTTAGGGAGTGACGCCGAACTCCGCCGCCGCGAAGAAGATATTACGGCCTATTTCGATCTAGCGCGCGAGGGCGAGCCGGTGGAGCCGGAGCTTGAGCGAGAGATCAAGTCTCTGTCGGATTTTGCGGAGGCATTTGAGACGCGCACAACGCTGTCCGGAGAGACAGATGGCTTGAACGCCATTGTCGTGGTGCATCCGGGCGCAGGCGGCACGGAGTCGCAGGACTGGGCTGAAATGCTGATGCGCATGTATCTGCGTTGGGCGGAGCGCGAAGGATTCAAGACAGAGATGAATGACCTACAAGACGGGGAAGAAGCAGGGATCAAGTCTGCGACTTTCACCGTCACAGGCGAGTACGCGTTTGGCATGCTGGCCGGCGAAACGGGAGTGCATCGGCTGGTGCGCATCTCCCCATTCGATCAGGCGAAGAGGAGGCATACTTCTTTTGCGAGCGTTTTTGTGTCACCTGAGATCGACGATTCCATCCAAGTAGATATAAAACCGGATGACATTCGCATCGACACATACCGAAGCGGCGGGAAAGGCGGGCAGCACGTCAATACTACGGATTCTGCCGTGCGCATTACACACTTGCCGACGGGGATCGTGGCGAACTGTCAGAACGAGCGTTCGCAACACAAGAATAAAGATAAAGCGATGAAGATGTTGCGCTCGCGCGTCTATGAATATGAGCTGGAGAAGAAGCGCGCGATCTCGAGAAAGATCGAGGATTCAAAACTCGACATCAAGTTTGGTTCGCAGATACGCAGTTATGTCCTGCAGCCGTATCGCATGGTGAAAGACTTGCGGACACGGGTGGAGAGCGGAGACGTGGATCGTGTGCTGGATGGCGACCTGGCTCCGTTTATTCGTGGATATTTGCTGATGAAGCGTAAGGGCGAAGTTCCGGTGATGGGCGCGGAAGACGACCTTGAATAACAGAAGAAAGAGCACGGAATGAAGGAACCGGAGTTGATTCAAGAAATACTCGAAAACGCAAAGACGGTAGCGGTGGTCGGTTTCTCGCCGAAGCCTGGACGGCCTAGCTCGAACATTGCGGCTTATTTAAAAAAGCATGGCTATCGCGTGATTCCGGTGAATCCTGAGATAGAGAAGGGCCTGGGAGAGAAGGCGTATCCAACACTTGCGGCGATTCCTGAAAAGGTCGATCTGGCAAACGTGTATCGCAGAGATGAAGATATTCCCGCTGTCGTTGAGGATGCGATCGCGGCTGGCGTGAAGTATCTGTGGATCCAGGAAGGCATCGTTCACGAAGAAGCGGCACAGAGGGCTGAGCGGGCGGGGATTCGCGTGGTGATGGACCGGTGTATTTACAAAGAACATGTGCGGAGCCGGACGTCACGTCCGCAAGCTGTATGAGATTGCTTTGGCGAAATGCGCTGTGGATCGCGGCTGCTGCGCTGTGTTTTTCTCAAGTGCGTGCGGAGCCGGTGAAGGCGCAACATCTGACAGTCGATCTGATATCGGATGCGGCTTCGGTTGCGAAGGGCAACGAGTTTCGGCTCGGATTGCATTTTGTTCTGGATGCCGGATGGCACGTCTACTGGCAGAATGCAGGAGACTCGGGCCAGCCGCCGGAAGTGAAATGGCATGTTCCCGCGGGATTGAAGGTTGGCGCGCTGCAGTTTCCTGTGCCGCGCCGGTTGCCGCTTGGGCCGCTAATGGATTACGGCTACGAGGGGCAAGTCTTATTTCCGGTGAAGGCAACTTACACCGGCTCGGACAGTACTCTTTCGTTGACTGGGGATGTTCGTTGGCTGGTGTGTCGCGAGTCGTGCATTCCAGGGAAGGCAACGCTTTCTTTGACGTTGCCGATAGGGACTGCCGGTGCTAATCCGACGACGAGTACGTTGTTTGCCGAGGCAGATGCGGCGTTGCCCAAAATGTTGCCGCCGGGCGCGACTGTAGCGATCGCGGCTATTCAAAAAGATTTTGTCATTACGCTGCATGATGGACGACGCGAGGAAGTCGCTGAATTTTTTCCGTTCGATGCGGAGCAGATCGCGAATGCCGCGCCGCAGAAGGTGAAGCCGTTCGCGGACGGTGTTCGGGTAACCATTCCGAAGTCAGACACACTGCAGAAGGTGCCGACGGAATTTCATGGGCTGCTGAAGCTTTCTTCTGGGAGCTACGAATTCCAGTCGCCCGTCACGATGGCAGCGCCCGCTGCGGAAGATGAGGCGGGCCACGGCGTCGCGCGGAAATTGCTTATAAGCTTGGGGCTTGCATTCATCGGCGGCATTTTATTGAATCTAATGCCGTGCGTTTTTCCGGTCCTGTTTCTCAAGGGACTGGCACTGGTGTCTTCTTCAGGAGAAGAACGCAAACATTTGCGTGGCCATGGACTGGTGTATGCGCTAGGAATTCTGGTTTCGTTTTGGACCATTGTGGCGGTGTTGCTTGTGCTGCGGGCGGGCGGAAGCCACCTGGGCTGGGGCTTTCAATTCCAGTCGCCGGGCTTCATTGCTGCGATGGCTGCGCTCTTGTTTTTCCTTGGCCTGAGTCTCGCGGGCCAGTTTGAGCTGGGCCTTTCGCTTACGAGTGCAGGGGGAAATCTGGCGCAGCACGAAGGTTACGTGGGCAGCTTCTTCACCGGCGTTCTGGCTACTGTGGTTGCTACGCCCTGCACGGGGCCCTTCATGGGGGCGGCGATTGGGTATGCGTTTGCGCAGCCGGCATATGTGACCCTGGGAATTTTTACGGCGCTGGCTTTGGGTCTAGCATTGCCGTACTTGCTGCTGACGCTGCATCCCGCGTGGACAAGCCTATTGCCCAAGCCGGGCGCATGGATGGAGTACCTGAAAGTCGCTACGGCGGTTCCTATTTTTGCCACGGTGATCTGGCTGGTCTGGCTTTTTACTCTCGTCGCAGGGACGAATGCATTGATCTCTCTACTGGCATGCTTTGTGTTGCTTGCGATGGCGGGGTGGGTGCTTGGACGATGGCCGGCGAAGACGGCTGGCTCTGTCGCTGCGCTGGTTATGGCAGTGGCGGGGCTCGCCCTGCCAGTGACGGCGGCGCGCCGAACGCATGTCGAGGCAAAGTCGACGGAAGAAACTCATGGAGACTGGCAGCCCTACAGCCCTGCTGCTTTTGCTGCGGCGACGAGTGCGGGCAAGCCGGTGTTTGTCGATTTCACGGCGCAGTGGTGTTTGAGTTGCCAAGTGAATGAGCGAGTTGCGCTGACGCGGGCGGACGTGAAAGCGGCGTTCGCGCGGGAGGGGGTCGTTTTGTTCAAGGCAGACTGGACCACACAGGACCCTGAGATCACGAGTGCGCTGGCGGTGCTTGGCCGGAGCGGTGTTCCTGTGTACGCGTTATACGCGCCCAACCAAACGCAGGCGCGTCTATTGCCAGAGGTGCTGACGCCGGGGATTGTGTTGAGTGCACTGGCGGATCTGAAGCAAACAACCACGGCAGAGAAGGAAGGGTCACGATGAAGCAGAGCATGCTGAAGACATTCGCGACGGTTGCGTTGATGTGGCCGTTGATCGCGGGAGCGGTGAAGACCGGGGATGCCGCTCCGGACTTTCATGCAACGGACGCAAGCGGCAAGGCGGAAACGCTATCGCAATATCGCGGGAAGTATGTGGTGCTGGAGTGGTCGAACCGCGACTGCCCCTACACGCGCAAGCATTATGAGAGTGGAAATATGCAGGCGCTGCAGAAGGAATGGACCGCGAAGGGCGTTACCTGGCTCACGGTGATTTCTTCGGCACCCGGCAAGGAGGGCTATATCACCGGACCGGCGGAGCAGCAGTATTTGCAGAAAGAGCACGCGTCGCCTACGGCGGTGCTGCTCGATCCCAAGGGTGAGGTTGGGCACCTATATGAGGCGCGGACGACACCGCATATGTACGTCATCGATCCGAGCGGGAAATTGATCTATCAGGGTGCGATCGATGATCGCGCCACTTCTGATGCGGCAGATGTGAAGGGCGCGACAAATTATGTGTCGCGAGCATTGAACGACAGCATGGCCGGAAAAACTGTTATGAGCGCGACCACGCGGCCGTATGGGTGCAGCGTAAAGTACGCGCAGTAACTAGAAGCCGTTCCCCTGCGGCTTAACTCTGATCCACATGCACAGGCACGGCATGCGCCGCGCCTGTGCGGATGCTTTGACATGGACCGCTCAATTTTTAGAGACGAGTTTGTCGGCTTTGTTGAAGGCGTCTTTGGCCGCTTCCTTGAGTTCATCTTCCGGCACCACTCTCTTGGTTTGGCCGACCGACCATTCGTGGCCGAAAGGGTCTTCGAGTCTGCCGTAGTAGTCCCCCCAGAATTGATCCATCAGCGGCATCGTTACTTTCGCGCCGGCGCCGACGGCTTTGGCCCAGAGGGCGTCTGCGTCGTCGACGTGAAGGTGAATCGTCACCGGCGAGCCGCCGAGCGCCTTGGGGCTTTTGGCCTTGCCATTGTTGTATTCGGGGAAGTCGTCGGACACCATGACGTTCATGCCGTCGATCGTGATCTGCGCGTGCATCAAACGTTTTCCGTCGGGGGCGTCATGACGCGAGACTTCTTTCGCGCCAAAAGCTGAGCGGTAAAAGTCGATGGCCGCTTTGCCGTTGTCAACGACCAGATGAGGCGTGACGGCCTGAAATTTATTTTCTGCCATAAATGCTCCTTTGAGTTCGTCGGCAAGTATAAAACTACGGCGGCCCCTGCGACTGTTAAGAATTATCGCGTTTTCTGGTTCGGATACGGCCGATTTCCTCCATGCGAGCGCGAAGGTTCTTTTCGCGGCCCTCGTTGGTCGGCTGATAGTAGCGACGGCCCTGTAACGATTCAGGGAGGCAATCCATGTCGGCTACGCGGCCCTCTTCGTCATGGGCGTATTGATAATTCTTGCCGTAGTCGAGTTCTTTCATCAATCGCGTCGGGGCGTTGCGAAGATGCAGCGGCACGGGCTCGGCGCGGGTGGCTTCGATGTCTGCCTGAACCGCGCTGTAGGCCGTGTAAACGGCGTTCGATTTCGGGGCAAGCGCCAGATAGACAACGGCCTGGGCGAGCGCCAGGTCGCCTTCGGGTGGGCCGAGGAAGTGGAGCGCGTCGCGGGCGGAGAGGGTGAGATTCAATGCCTCGGGCGCGGCGAGGCCGATGTCTTCGACGGCCATGCGGACGACGCGGCGAGCGATGTACATGGGGTCTTCTCCCGCGCGCAGCATGCGGCCCAGCCAGTAGAGCGCAGCGTCGGCGTCGGAGTTACGCACCGACTTATGGAGCGCGGAGATGAGGTTGTAATGCTCCTCGCCCTGCTTGTCGTAAAGGAGCACGCGTTGCTGCAACGCTTCGCGTGCGACCTCTCGCGTGATGCGATGTTCAGGTTGAGACAGAGCGAGTTTGGCGGCGATTTCGAGGGCGTTGTAGGCGGTGCGGCCGTCTCCGCTGGAATAGGAAGCGAGCATTTCTATCGCATCGTCATCTGCCGCAACCTGGCTAGCGCCGAGGCCGCGATCAGGATCTTCAATAGCCCGCTTGAGCATGCCGACGATTGCGTCTTCTGGAATTGCCTGGAGGGTGTAGACGCGACAGCGCGAAAGTAGCGCCGCATTGAGTTCAAAGGACGGATTTTCGGTAGTGGCGCCGATGAGACGAATCGAACCGCGTTCGACGTAGGGCAGAAAGGCGTCTTGCTGCGCTCTGTTGAAACGGTGGATCTCATCGATGAAGAGCAGTGTGCGACGGCCGAAGCGCGAGGCTTGCTCAGCCTCGAGCATGACCTGCTTGATCTCTTTGATCCCCGCGAGCACGGCAGAAAACTCAATGAACGTGGATTGTGTGCGGGCGGCGATGATTTTGGCGAGCGTGGTTTTGCCGACTCCTGGCGGCCCCCAGAAGATCATCGACGCTGCGTCGTCCTGGTCGATCTGCAGGCGCAATGGTTTTCCGGATGCGAGTAGGTGCTGCTGACCGACGAAGTCTTCGAGCGTGCGCGGTCGCATGCGTTCGGCGAGAGGCGCGTCAGGAGGGAGCGCGCCCGCGGGCAAAGCTGGAGCTGCGAAGAGGCTCATCGTGCGATGCCTGCTCGTTGTTGCGAGGCCCCGTTCGTGCGTTGTTGCGACGCAAGGTAAAGCAGGATGGAGCCGGCGACGGCTGCGTTCAGCGATTCGACGGGGCCGGTGCAGGGGATGCTGAGCACGCCGTCTGCGATCTCGAATAGCGATGCGGAGAGGCCGGCGCCTTCATTGCCGATCATGATGGCGGAGGCTTGATGGAGAGGTGCGTCGCTGCCTCGAAGAGCATCGCCAGCCACGGTGGCGTAGATACGGACGCCGCCCTGCTGAAGTTCTTTGAGGTCCTCGATTGTGACTTCCACGATGGGCACTCGAAACGTGGAGCCTGCGGACGCGCGCAACGCTTTCTGGTTCCATGAGCTGACCGTACCGGGCAATGCCAGCACGCCGGCGACGCTGAAAGCTTCGGCGGAGCGAATCAATGCGCCGAGATTGCCGGGGTCTTGAATTGATGCGGCGATCAGCAGAAGCGGATTGGGTGCGGAAAGAATTTGCCGAAGTTGAAAGACAGGCCGGGCGGCGATTGCGGCGATGCCTTGTGGAGCGTCGGTTGCGACTACGCTGCGAAACAGCGCGTCGGGGAGTGAAACGATATCGAGCCCGGGGCTGTCGTAGGTGCGCAGGCGGTTGTCGCCAGCGCGACTTTCGGAGAGAAAAACGGTTTCGAGTTTGAGGCCGGCGCGGATGCTTTCATCGAGCAGGTGCTGGCCCTCGAAGGCGATCTCGGCGGCGTGTTTCTCCGGCGTCTGAAGCAGCGCGCGAAGCCTTTTGA
>JBBPYY010000038.1:0-23201 GCA_038199445.1 Terriglobales bacterium
GATGTTGTCGATGACGCTGCCCAGTTCAGTGGCGGGTATCAGGTCGCGAACCGTCGAGTCGATCTGGTCGCAAATGCGCGCTGTCTCCTCAATACGCGTGCCGGTGTGGGCTCGTAGATGCAGCTTGAATTGTCCCCCGTCCACCGAGGGGAAGAAGTCGCGGCCGAGCCAGGGAAACAGGAGACCGGACAAAAGGCAAAAGGCAAAGAAAAGCGCCACGAAGAGGCCCCCGCGCGCTAGACAATCGGTGAGCAGGCCGCGGTATCCGACACGCATGCGTTCGAAGATCGCTTCAAACTTGCGTTGAAAGCGGATGAAGGGATTGCGGCTGCGCTTCTTTTGTTCTTCCTTTTCGGCGGAGTGTTCTTTCAGCAGGTATTTCGCAAGCGTAGGCACGATGGTGCGCGAGAAGAAGTAGGACGCGAGCATCGCAAAAACGACCGCCTCGGCAAGGGGAACGAACAGATACCTTGCCACTCCGCCGAGCAGGAACATGGGCACGAAGACGATGCAGATAGACAGGGTTGAGACGAGCGCCGGGATGGCGATTTCTGCCGCACCATCGAGGATGGCTTGCTCGATGTCTTTGCCTCGTTCGATATTGCGATTGATATTTTCGATCTCGACCGTTGCATCGTCGACGAGAATGCCGACCGCCAGCGCAAGTCCGCCCAGGGTCATGAGATTGATGGTCTCGCCAAGCGCGCTCATGATCATGATCGAAGTGAGGATGGAAAGAGGAATGGAAACCGTAATGATCAGCGTGGACTGAAAGCTGCCTAGAAATAGCAGGATCATCAAGCCAGTGAGGCAGGCGGCGATGATCCCTTCACGCGTGACCCCGGCGATAGCGGCGCGTACGAAGATGGACTGGTCGGCAAGCGGGGTAATCTTGAGCGCGGCGGGCAAACTGGCCGCAACCGCGGGGATTCGTTCGCGGACCCGGGAGATGATGTCGAGCGTGGACGCGTTGCCGGATTTCTGGATGGTCATAAGCGCGGCGCGCTGGCCGTCTACCCTGACAATGTTGGTTTGCGGTGGATATCCGTCACGAACCTGCGCGACGTCGTGGATATAGACAGTCGCACCGTTCACTGTTTTGATCGGCAGATAGTTCAGCGCTTGGATTGTCGATGGCGCCGAGTTGGTTTCTACGGCGTATTCGAACTGACCGATCTTGGCCGTGCCCGCGCCGACTATGATGTTCTGGGCGCTGATGGCGTTGACGATGTCACTGGGCGAGAGACCTTTGGACTGCAACGCGGCAAGATTGAGGTCGACTTGGATCTGTCGTTGCTTCCCCCCGTAAGGGTAGGGAATTGCCGCTCCCTGTACGGTGGCAAGCTGAGCGCGAATCGTGTTCTGTCCGTAATCGAAAAGCTGTTGCTCTGAGATGCCCTCGCCGGAGAGGCCGAGTTGAAGAACCGGCACGCTCGACGCGTTATAGATCAGCACAACGGGCGGCACTGTTCCTGGCGGGAACTGCCGGAGTTGTGTTTGAGAAATCGCCGTGACCTGAGCCAACGCCACGCCGATATTGACGGAGGGCTGGAAGAAGATTTTCACGACCGAAATGCCGCTCAGATTTTGCGACTCAATGTGCTCGATGTCGTTGACCGTCGTGGTCATCGAACGCTCGAAGGTCGAGATCATGCGATTGGTCATCTGCTCGGCCGATAAGCCGCTATACGTCCAAATGACGCTGATGACAGGGATGTTGATATTAGGGAAAATATCGGTCGGCGTCCGAAAAATGACGAGCGGGCCCAATATCAGCAGCAGGAGTGACAGGACAACAAAGGTGTATGGCCTCCGCAGCGCGAGGCGGACTATCCACATGCGAGACTCTTAGGCAATGAAGGCATGGGAAACATTAGCGCACGACTGACTTTCAAGCGGAGGACGTTCGGGGGTATCACCATTCATCCCTGCATATTTGACGACCGGAAACGGCTGAAAGTCGCAAAGATCGCGCTGCCCATCGCGGCTAAGCGGCATCGGTTGTTTGAATTGCGACGTGCGATGCAAGCAGCAGAAGCGCGATCCAGAAGGCATTTGCCATCAGTAGGTGCAGGATCTGCAGCGGAACCGGCGCGAGCAGCAACACGTCTGCGATGCCAAGAATAAATTGCACGGCAAGAAGAGCGAGAACTATCTGTGCGTACGGGCGCGCTTGCCCGCGCCACGCCCGCCAAATCATCCAACCGATGAAGACAGCGGCGAGCATGCTGCATGCGGGATGGATCCACCGGATGCGAAGCAGATAGTAGGCATTTGCGGCGAAGTCATCGTGCCATGCGCTGGCCAGGCTGCGCGAGGGAAACAAGGTGTCTCCAAGGGCCGCGAGAGAGCCACTGACACCAACCAATAGGGTACTCAGCAAAGCTGCGAGCGCGATTGGAACCGGCCGCCCGTCAATATGCATCTCACCGCGGCGCAACCCTCTGCCCAGGGCAGATGCCGTCATGGTTAATGCCGCGACTAAGAGCAGCGTGTTGGTCAGATGCAGCGAAAGAAATGCGGCTCGTCCGACAGACTGGTTGCCGGCCACGTAGCCCAGCTTGACCAGAAGAGCACCCAGCAACGCTTCATTGAGCGTGAGCGCCACGCTTATCCATGCGGTAATTCTCGCAAGGGCGCCGCGCGAAGTACTCCTGAAAGTCCAGACAAGGAGCCAGAGGATCAAGGGCAGCGCAAGCCCCGTGGTCACGCGGTGCGCGAACTCAATCATCGTGTCGACGCGCGGGTTGACTGGCAGCACCACTCCGTTACAAAGCGGCCAGTGATTGCCGCACCCGGCGCCGGAGCCCGTGGCGCGAACCACAGCTCCCCACAGAATGATGAGAACATTCCATGCGACAACCGCCCATGCAAAGCGGACGAGAGCGCGAGAGGCCGCGCGATGCAGCACGGGCGTTTCGCGCTCTTGCGTCGAAGGACTCATTTCGCTTGTGTGCTTTCACTCGGATTTGTGGAGCTGGCGACAGCTCGTTGCGGTGAAGCTTTTTGAGTTGCGATCCACTCATTCACGCGCTGTTCGAGCACGTCCATCGGCAATGCTCCGCCTTCTACGATCAGGTCGTGGAAACGGCGAAGATCGAAGTGTGCGCCGAGCTGCTGCTGCGCGCGGGCGCGAAGTTCAAGAATCTTAAGTTGACCGATCTTGTAGCCAAGCGCCTGGCCCGGCCACGCGATGTAGCGGTCCACTTCCGTCTGTACGTTGATCTCGTCCATGGCGGTATGCGCGTGGAAGTAGTCCACCATTTGCTGGCGCGTCCAGTGCTTGTAGTGAACACCCGTATCTACGACCAGCCGCACGGCGCGCCACATTTCGTTCTCGAGCCGCCCATATTCGCTATATGGGTCGGTGTAGAAGCCGGCCTCTTTTCCCAGCCTTTCAGAGTAAAGGGCCCAGCCTTCGGTGTAGGCAGTGAAGTCTAAATAGCGGCGAAATTCGGGGAGGTCGGTATGCTCCTGCGCGAGCGAGATTTGTAGGTGATGACCGGGGACGCCTTCGTGGTATGCGATTGCCTCGATCTGCGTCAGCAGACGCTTATCCGCACTTGAGGTGTTGACGCGAATCCAGCCGGGCCGGGATCCGTCAGCGGTGCCTTGCTGATAATCGGCCGGCACTTGATCCGCGGAACTGTAGCCAGGCATGGGCACGACCGCGAGAGGAGTCTTTGGCAGTTTGGTAAACAACGTCGGCAATTTCGCTTGCATCTGGTCGGCGTAGTGCTTGTAGAGGCCGAGCAGTTGCTCGCCGCTTTGTGCATGCTCTTTCGGATTAACCAGCAGCGCTTCATGAAAACTTTTCAAATCGCTAAACCCGAGACCATGAACCACGGTCAGAAGCTGCGGCTCGATTTCAGCGACTTGCTTCAGGCCGAGCTGGTGCACTTCTTCCGGTGTCAGGTTGGTGGTCGTGCTCTGCTTCACGCGAAAAGCATAGTAAGCGTCGCCACCGGGCATAGCCCACAAGCCGGGATCCGTGCGTGCTTTCGGAATGTATTGTGTCTCAAGAAATTTCGCGAAGCGTGCGTAAGCCGGCAGCACCTGCGTGCGAATCGTAGCCAGCAACTCGTCATGGATGCGCGTCTGTGCGTCTGGCGCAATGCCGGCGGGGAAATGTTTCAACGGGAGCGCGAAAGCTGAAGCTTCTGGCTGCTTCTTCGCGATGTCAATGACCTGCGCCAGCACCTTTTCCATCAACGCGCGTGGTGGAGTTCTGGCGTCGTCGAGTCCGAACTGCATATTTGTGGTGATCTGATTGAAGGCGCGCGGGACCGCACGTAAGCGCGTGATGTAGTCGGTGTAATCCTTTTCGGTGTCGAAGCGCAGCAGTTCAACCAGGTCAGGCAGCGCCGTATGAAAGCCGTAAAACTGGTTCACGGGTAACTGCCACTCTTTAAACCGCGCAGCGGTTTGTTCTTCGACGAGCTGGCGAACGGCCAGCTGGTAGCTCAACTTTTCCTGCGTGGCCAGCCCAGCAGGTTCGATAGCGCCGAGACGCGCGAGGTAGGCGCGATCGCGGGCGAGGGCCTGGTTGAATTCCTCCGCAGAATAGTCGCTCAGTTCCGCGTTGTAACGCTTGTCGCCGATTGTGGAGGCGAATTCCGGCGAATGTTTCAGCCGTTCCTCCCACATCTGGTGGAAGAGGGCCTTCATCGCCGCACTACGCTGTTCCAGCGGAAGCGGCGGTTCGAGCGTCGGCGCGGCTTGCGCCGCTGCGAGTGGTGAGATGAGAAAAAATACGGCTAAAGCGACTGCAGACAGGGACATCAAAGAGCGAACGCGTAGCCAAAAGCTCATAAAAAAGTGTATACCGCCGCATTCGTGCGCTTCCGCAGGCCCAAATTGCAACCAGGGCGCACGCGAAGTTCTCATTTGGCACCGCGATGCGGACGCGAAGCAAAGTTGTTGTCGCGCACCGCGTTCCCTTTGCGATGCTGCTGTTCATGGACATGCTCGCGCCACAACTAGAGCCACATTCTTCAGTCATTGCAAACTATGGTGCTAAGGAGTCTCGCAGCGGTGAGACAGATTGCTTTCTGACCTTCGCCAACCAACTCGTCGAAGAAATCCTCCTCGAGTATGGGATCGTAGTCGCAACGACCCAAGCATGCGAAGCGGCTTAGACCTTATGCCAGCAACCTTGACCTTGATGTCGCCGTCGGGAACTCAGCATAGAGATTCCCTATCAGCATCTCTGCTAGGCGGTATGCCGAAGATTTTGTTCGAACAGCACCCTCAGGCCATGTGCATCGTCGAACGTAAATCGCTTCGCATCCTTGCGGCAAACTGTTCCGCGACGGCGCTCTACGGGTACCGGCGGTGCGAATTATTGGACCTCACGCTTTTTGACCTGTGTGATGGGACGGAGCACGAGCGACTGTTCGCGTTAAACGGGGAGTCCGCCCGGCGTAACGGAAATACTGGCTGCTGGAAGCACATTCGCAGAAACGGCGACCCTTTTCGAGTGCGGGCGGCGTGGACCAACCTTGCAAGTCGAGATGAGATGCTGTGGACCTTTGAAGATCAGACGCAGCTTGAACTCGCGCGGGCTGCGGCGCTTGAGGCTGGACTTGCGCTTTCTGGGCTGATTGAGCATGCGCCGCATGGATTGTGTCGTTTGAGGTTGCGGAGCCAGACTCTCAAACACGCGAACCAGGCCATGCACGCGTTGAGCGGATTTAATGGTGCGAATGAAGCAGAGATGTATCAACCTCAGGCACTGGAAAAATGTTTCGTGCGCCCGGCGGAGGCGGACATCTTTGCCGCCTCAACAGAATCGTCGGAGCCTTTTCATCAGCATGCGCAATGGCGCGGCGTCGATGGCTCGCTGCGCATTGTGAAAATTTACGGCTATCCGATGATCGCTGGCGCAGTCGACCGAATGATTCAGGTCGAAGACATCACGTCCGAGCAAGCTGCAACCGAGTCGCAGGAACAGCGCGACAAGATGGAGTCCTTGGGACGAGTTGCGGCCACGGTCGCGCATGACTTCAACAACATTCTGCTGGTCATGCGAGGGTATGCAGAAATGCTGAAGCGCACGCTGCCGGCGTCCTCCCCGGAAGGCCGCCATGCAGCGGCACTGTTGGCAGCCGCGGATTCAGCCGCGGAAGTCACCTCGGCCTTGGTGGACTTCACTCGGAAGGATGATCACATCCGCGAGCGGCTTGACCTGAATGAACTCGCACGTGAGCTTGCCGACAGTTTTTTCCCGACTCTGGCTGACCGGATCGATGGCCGGCTCGCACTGTCGGACGAACGTCTCATTATCGTGGCCGAGCGCACCCAGATGCAGCGCATGCTTCTGAACCTCGCAGCCAATGCACGGGATGCGATGCCGGGCGGCGGACGGCTGACCATTGCGACCAGGACTCGCGTGGGCTTCACCGCCGGAACGAAGGAGCGTTGCGTCGAGATTCGCGATACTGGGACAGGAATGGATGAAGCGACGCGGACGCGCATTTTTGAGCGCTTCTTTACAACGAAAGGTGCGGGTCGAGGTACCGGGTTGGGTCTTGCATTTGTGGAGTCGTGCATGACTCAAATCGGAGGTCGAGTGGAAGTGGAAAGCATGCTTGGTGCGGGAAGCTGCTTCCGACTCGTCTTCGTGAGTGAGGACCAGGTTGAAGTTGCTGAGAAGCCGGCGCAAAGCCAGGAGCACCCTGGCGCACGAATCTTGCTGGTGGATGACGACGAGCACATTCAATCGTTGGTTGCGAGTTTTTTGAAGATGCTCGGCTATCAGGTTGTGGTTGCGGGCGATGCTGAGACGGCGCTGCAAATGTTGAGCGATCATTCTCAGCAGATTGAGTTGCTGCTGACCGACTTGACGATGCCGGGAACGTCAGGCGATGTGCTCGCCGCGCGAGTCCGAGAACGCATGCCGTCGCTGCCGATCCTGTTGATGTCGGGGCGAACGCCGACCAGTGTGCTCGCAGAAAGCGATTTCCGAGTGATGGAAAAACCGTTCACTATCAGTGAGATACAGAAACAAGTAGAACTCGCACTTCAAGGTCATCCTTGCTGGGTTTAAGTCAGTAAGTTCAGGAAGTGCGCCGGTTCGACCTGTGATGCAGGAAAGACTGTATTGAGATTGCGAGAACTCAGGGTTTTGTACGCCGCTTCTCCAAGCACCTGACGGAAGTCGGTAGTCACGGCGAGATCGCGACCTTCGTTGAGTTGTTCCGGGTTAATGCCGGGCCACTTCCCGTAGACCCTGCCGCCGCGGACATTGCCACCGATCACGAACATCGCGTTCGCATGCCCGTGGTCCGTGCCCCCCGTGCCGTTTTGCCGCGCGGTGCGGCCGAACTCCGACATCGTGACGATGGTGATGTCTTCGGTCTGATTGCCCATGTCGGTCCAGAAGGCGCTGATGGCCGCGCTGAATTCGCGAAGCCGATTCGCCAACTGGCCGTTCACATTGCCTTGATTCTGGTGGGTGTCCCAGCCGCCGATGTCGGCGAATGCTGCCTCTACTCCCAGGTTGGCTTTCAGCAGCTGCGCAATCTGTTTCAAGCTGTTGCCAAAGGGGCCGTTGGGATAGTTCGCGCCTGCCGCGGCAGTGTAATGTGCCGGATCAGCGGCCTTGAGCATCTTGATCGCGTCGAACGTTTCGGCGCCGGTACCATGCAGGACGGCATTGACGGTGTCGTCGTACATAGCTTCGAAGCTGTTGGAGATGGGTTGCGCAGAGGCGCTTATGCCCCCGACGGCGAAGTCGCTGAGATTGTTCACGGCGACGGCTGGAATCTTGCCCTGCAATGTGCGGGGAACCTGATTGCCAAGAGCGACGGCGCGAAAGGGGGTGGGTTTGATGCCGCGTAGATCTTCGGCCTGCAGTGCGCGGTTGAGCCACCCATCGGTTGTGCTCTTGACGCCGGGTGTGCCGGACTCCATGTAATCCTGTGCGTCGAAGTGGGAGCGCGACATGTCGGGTGAGCCGCAGGCGTGGACGATCGCGAGGTGCTTCTGGTCCCAAAGCGGTTTGAAGGACGCAAGCGCGGGATGCAGACCGAAATGTCCGTCGAGGTCGAGCACCTGATTTTGCGGAATCGCAATGTTGGGGCGCATCTGGTAGTAAGAATTTTCGGCGTAAGGGACCACGATGTTGAGCCCATCGGCAGCGCCGCGCTGAAAAAGAACTACGAGTTTCTTTTTCCCGCCGCCCAGTTTGCCGCCGCTTAGAGCGGTAGACTGCGCCATGACGCTGCGAGTAAGAAAGCTAGGGATGACAGAGGTCCCCACGAGTGCCATCGCACCGCCCCGCATGAATGCTCGCCTGGTAACCGCCATCGTGAACGCTCCGTGAAGGGAAGGACTGTTGGTTGTTTGAACTTTGGTTATTTGAACTCAGTTATCGCGAGATAGTTTCGCTAGGACCGCATTTCCAGTGGTATTCCCGTCTAAGCAAAAGTTGTAAAGGCTCGACCCAGGCACCTTCGGCTTCGACTAGTCTTCGCGTGCTCTTGTCGGTTCGACGGAAGGCGACATTTGCTCCGGCGTGCCTCTGCTTTCATTTTACGAGCATTGTCAAGGCGGTCCCAGCAGCGAGGAATTTGTAAAGCGCTGCCATCGCGGTGAGAGGGACGGCTTCGGCGCGCGCGGTCGGATCGATCGCGGCGCCGGCCAGGGAAGAAGCAATAGCGGAGGACTCGTATCCGGCGGCCCGGAGATTGTTCGCCAGAGTTTTACGCTTCTGCTGAAAGCCGGCCTTCAAGAATGCGAGAAATGGCTTCGGCTCGACGGAAAGCTCAGCGAATTGCGGCCGCATGTTGAAGCGCAGCACCGTCGAATAGACATCGGGTGGCGGGTCGAACGCGGTGGGCGGCAGGGTGAAGAGCGTCTCAACCTCAGAGTAAAGCTGCGCCGTCGCGGAGAGCAGTCCGTAGTCGCTGGAGCCGGGAGCCGCCGCGATACGGTCAGCGACTTCGCGCTGCACCATCAGCACGAGCGTTGAGAACATCGTGTGTACGGCAAACAGATGGGTCAGGATGGGCGAGGTAATGTAGTAGGGCAGATTACCGACAACGACGGCGGGAGCGTCGTCGGCAAGCAGTCGTGCAAAATCGACCACCAAAACGTCACGCTCGATCACCTCTATGTTTGGCGTGGTCGAAAAAGTCTGGCGCAGCGCACGGGCGAGCGCGCTGTCGAATTCGACGGTGATGAGACGCCGAGCACGCGGCGCGAGCAGCGCGGTAATCGCTCCGCGTCCGGGACCGATCTCCACCACAGTGCGCGCGGAAATATCGCCAAGCGCCTCGACGATGTTGAGGCTTGCGTTCTGATCGATGAGAAAGTTCTGGCCGAGTTTTGGCTTGCGTGGATGCATCGTGAGTCGAGCCTGATTGTTTACGGTAACGCGTGCATGGAAAATGTTTGCTCGGATTCGAGTTTGAGCAGATCTTGAGGTTTCTTGCCAACAGGACGTGAGCCGCTCACTCCGCACACACGGAGGAAAGCTTTCAGGTCACGGTGCGCAACGGCAAAAGCGGACTAACTCATGTTCATAGAGACCGCAAGAACTCGAGGAGGGCGTCCTGCTCTTCTCGTCGCAGTTTTCCAAACAGCGCGTTTGCGTTGATTGCTTCGCCGCGATGCCGCTTGATAGCGTCCCGCAAAGTCAGAGATGCGCCGTCGTGCATCAAGCGCGGGCGCAAGCGAATTCCCCACAAAGGCGCCGTGCGTATTTTGTTTCGGCTGCTTTCATAATTCTCTTTCGCCATGTTCATCGACATCATGTGGAAGACTCTGCGGCCATAGTGCTCCGGGATCGCCTGAAGAATTCCGTCGCCAGTGCCGACATCGTGCATCAGGAAATCGCCGTAGGGATGAAAAGTGATCGATCCAAGCGCAGCCGGAACCGTAAATGTTCCGCCGTTAATCTTTGTCCCGGCGGCAGCAGTGATCAAGCTCCCGACGTGGCACGAGGCACAACCGATCTTGTTAAAGAGAGTGAGACCCCTCTCCGCGATCGCGCTTTGCATGAGCAGAGAATCACGTGCGGGCGCTTTGGTCGCTCGAATAAACCGGGCGAAGCGATCAATGTCCGACAGGCCATCTATTCCAGCAGAGTCATTCGGTTCGGCAACTGTGTTGCAAATGCTGGTCACCTCGTCCGGTTGCAGACGGTTCGTGATGCCCATCTCATTCAGGTAAGCGTCGGCCGCGAATGATAACAGGCTCGCGTGCTGGTCCTTCCACCCGAACCGCCCGACGCCCACCTTTCCCGGCACCTCCACAATCGGAACGCGGATGATCTGGCCGCAAATTTTCCCTCGAGACGATTTGCATTGTTGCCGGGCTAAGTCGATGAGGTTTTGATCGGCGACCGCCTCGACAAAACCATCGCCCAACAGGCTGAGCGAAAGGCGGAGCGTCCGGATCGTCTCTGTCTGTAAAACGCGTTCTTGAATTTCCTTGTCAGGAAACGCCCCGTTGGGGCAAATGGAGCGATCATTTACGAGCGACCGGCCAGTAATAATTTCCGATCCGTGTGCAATCGGGATCGCCGGAGTGCGGAAGCGTCCATCCCGTCCTAGGTGGCCGACGCGCAATTCTGTGACCTGCGAGCCGGCTCCCGAGACAGGGCTCTGATGACACTCGCTGCAGGATTGCGCGTTATAGATTGGTCCAAGGCCATCGCTGAGTTGTTCGACTGCCTCGAACTTTGCTTGGTCGGCTTGATGCGTCGCGTCATCCGCGACTCCGTTGCTCTTGTTGTCGAATCCCACCGACGCTTCTGCTGTCTGCGCGTTTGCGGCACCCAGAATGAAACTGAGCGAAGCCGCTGCAATTAACATGACCAGCTTCATGACGTGTCCTTCCTGCTGTGTGAACACTTAGGACATAATTTTCAGCATTGAGTATCTCTCAACCTTGGCTGGTGCATCAGGGGAACACGCTTCGAACGTGTCCACATGCGAACATTACGGTGTGAAATTGGACAGATTTCCGCCTCCTAGTCACAGGTTCGTCCAAAGATTGAACAAGTTGACGCGGTTCTAACGTGGCAATAGACGTGCGCATTGATTCGTGGGCCCAGTCGTTCGTTTAAGGAGCGTGCGTATGCAGACCCTGCTTCAGGATTTTCGCTACTCGCTGCGGCAACTCTTCAAGAGTCCAGGATTCACGTTGACGGCGGTGGTCTCGCTCGCGTTGGGCATCGGGGCGACCACGGCAGTCTTCAGCGTAGTGTATGGCGTTCTAATGGACCCCTACCCATACGCGGCACCCGACCGCATGGTGCACCTTAAGGTCAGGCCAACGACGGGTCAAGACCGATGGATTTCCCTGAATGGCGCGGAATTCCAGCAACTGCGGCAGTCTGGTGCGGTGGAGGACGCAGTAGCCGTCGATGGCTGGAACCTGACAGTGACCGGTCACGATCTGCCAGAAGACGTGAACGGCGCATATCTCACCTCGAACGGCTTTAACTACTTCGGTGTACCCGCGGCGTTAGGCCGGGGACTGTTGCCGTCAGACGCCGTCGATGGACAGGATCCGCAGCCGGTCGTGGTGCTCTCGTACAAGTTCTGGCAACGGCATTTCAACTCGGACCCTGCAGTCGTGGGGCAGACCCTTCAGTTGGTTCGAAAGAACTACACCATCGTGGGAGTGGCCGCGCCGCGATTTACCTGGGAAGACGGAGACGTCTACCTGCCGCTCAAGCTGACGCAGGACCCGACGAAAAACTACGCCGTCTCCATTCGCCTGAAGCCGGGCGTGACCCACGAGGCGGCGAATGCGGAGTTGCAGCCGCTCGTCGAGCGCTTCGCCAAGGCCAGGCCAAAGCAGTTTCCGGAACATTTCAGGGTCCACGTGGCCGGGCTGAACGAACAGTTTGTTCACGATCTCGGCGGAACGCTGTATCTGCTGTTCAGCGCGGTGGCGTTGCTGCTGCTGATCGGTTGCGGAAACGTTTCGATCCTTTTGCTGGCTCGTGGAACGGCGCGGCAGCATGAATTTGCGGTGCGAACGGCGATCGGGGCGAGCCGCGGCAGACTCATTCGGCAGCTTTTGACAGAGTCGCTGCTGCTGTCGCTGTCTGGCGCAGCGCTGGGCGTACTCCTGGCATATCGGGCGCTCGCGGTCATCGTCGCCTTTCTGCCGGAAAATTCGTTCCCTCACGAAGCCGCGATGCAGATCAATCAGCCAGTCCTTTTCTTCAGCGTCGGACTAGCGCTGCTTACGGGGATCCTATTTGGCTTGTGGCCGGCGTTGCAGCTTTCGCATCCCGACGTGAGCCAGGTGATGCAATCGAGCACGCGCAAGATCGCAGGCTCGGTCAGCGGGCGGCGCACGCACACTGCGCTGATCGCCGGGCAGATTGCGCTGACGATGTTGATGCTGGCCGGTGCGGGTGCGGCGCTGGAAGGGTTCGTACGGCTGATGCACACCAGCCTGGGATATGACCCGCACAACGTCATGTCCGTTGGAATTCCGGTCCACGAAAATACCTACAACACGTGGGCAGAGCGCGCGGCCTATTTTGAGCAGTTGCGTGCGAAGGTGGCAGCCGTTCCAGGCGTAACCATGGCAGCCATATCGTCGAATGCGACTCCGCCGTCAAATGGATTTGAGACGAAGTTTGAGATCCTTGGACGCCCGGCACCGGAGCAGCAGACGGCGAGGGTCAACTTTGTCAGCCCGGAATATTTTCCGGTGCTCCGTATTCCCCTGGCGCAGGGCCGGGTATGGAGCGAAACAGAGAATCACAACGGCGCGCATCTCGCGATCATCAACCAGACCATGGCACGGCTTTATTTTCCGACTGGGGATGCCATCGGACACTCGATGAAAGTGCCGGCGATTGAGGACCACCCGCCATTCAACCTGATGGCGCAGGGAGCAGACCAGTGGCTGCAAATCGTGGGCATCATTTCCGACAAGCGCGACGATGGGTTGAGGAACCCCATCAAGCCCGAGGCGTTCGTGCCGTACACATTGTCGATGCGTATGTATACGCAGATACTCGTGCGCTCTGACGTGCCACCCTTGACGTTGCTCCATGCCGTGCGCGCGCAGGTGAATTCGGTCGATGCCGATCAGCAGACCAACGGCCGAGTCAATGATCTGGAGCATTGGATCAGCAGTGAACCTGAGTGGGCGCAGGAGCACCTGGTGGCGTGGCTCTTCGGTGCGTTTGCCGTCCTGGCGCTGGCGCTCGCGGCAGTCGGACTCTACAGCGTGGTGTCGTACTCGGTCGCGCAGCGCACGAACGAGTTCGGCATCCGCATGGCGCTCGGCGCGGGACGCTTCCATGTGCTGCGACTGGTGGTCGCATCGACGGTGTTGAGCGTAGGCAGCGGCATTGTGGTGGGATTGGTACTGACGCTCGCCTTGAACAAAGTTCTGGCCCGATGGGCCGAGGGCAGTTCGCGCGACCCGCTGATTCTGCTGGCGGTGACCGTGCTGCTGAGCGTGGTCGCTGCGATCGCGAGTGCGGTGCCGGCGCGACGGGCGTCCGAGGTAGACCCGATGACAGCGCTGCGGTGCGAGTAGTAGCAAGCGTGGCACTGGCAATGTTGCTAGGTTACGAGGTTGTATTCGGCTGGGCCGCCTTTGCGAAAGGCAGGAACGCTGTCGGATGTCACAAATCCCGTTGGCTCGTCCCAAAGATAACAAAACCGCGTGTAGCTGGTCTTTTCGAGCGTTTCATACACGATTACGCCATAAGCATAGAGATTCATCCGCCCCATTCTGATAGCGATGCGCTCTTCCGGGGTGATAACTGACTGGCCTTCGAGCCAGCGAGAGCCGGAAATATATTTGCCACTGGCCAGCATATGCCCATCTCCCGCATGGATGGGCTGTATGCCGTACTCCGGCGTTTTCGGCAGGGTTCCGTTGACTGTATGGAAGTGCAACGATGTGCCGAGTACGCGAGCGGGCGTCTTCCCATAATTCCAGAATTTGAACACCACGACCGTGACTAGAATGTCTCCCGATATGGGCTGAGACGGAAGCTCATTTGGGAAGATGATTTCTTCAAATATCCACGCTCGCTCGATTTCCCTCAACGTTTCTATGCTCGCATTAGCAACATCGGCACTTTTCTCAGCGGCCCGAGCGGTTTTCTCTGCAATATCAGCCTGTTCTTTTACCGCTCCCAGCGTCCTATACAGGAACCACGCCTGGAATGAACCAACAATCACGAGAAGGCCACTGAAGGCCCAATAAACCTTGTCCGTCCAGTCCTTCGATATCGACACGGCGGGGAATTCGCGGACAGACACAGATTGTGGGTGATCGCCGGCTGCTTGATTGGAACTATTGTGCTGCTCTAGTGCGGGTGCAAATGTTGGGTGAGCGGGGGTCGTTCGACTGGAGTTGCGTTGATTTTCGCTGGCGTGCTTTCGGACGCCATTGCCTGTTCCAGCGGTTGTCTTGCTTGGGACTGGCACAGGTGCCTGTATAAAGGCCAAGATCATAGCGAATATCGCCAAGCAATTCAGCATAATGGAAAAATGTATCACAAAAACTATTGACACTCTATAATTATCGTATTACAGTAAGTGTGTGGAGGGCTGGCTATGGCGAACGTCCTAAATACCGACAAGCAAAATCGCAATCATCGCGCGTTGGCAGAGGGTTCTAGTATTCGCTCGATATCCCCACAGACAGCCGTAAGAAGAGCCATCATTCAGGAGTTTAGAAATGCCGAGCCAGCCTAAGCCTAAGAAGGTGGGTCGCCCGAAGTTGCCGAAGGCTCACGCCAAATCCGGCACTATTCAAGTGCGCCTGAATGCTAAAGACCGAAAGAATGTAGAAGTAGCGGCAAAGGCGAACAAGCAAACTGTATCGGATTGGGTGAGGAGCACGATCAATGCCGGTCACAGGATGAGCAAATCAAATTAGGACACTACCTTAAGTCCAGACTTAAAGTTCCTGCTTTGAAGACTTTGGATACTTAAATACCCCTTGGGGGGGACTCGCCGCGCTCACACGGTTTGCCGCTTGGCAAAACGCGACTTAGACTACGGCCTCGTGCCTCTGCGTTGAAAACGAATCAGGAGACGACACCGTGCGAGCAGCGCTGATTACGCGGGAATATCCACCAAACATTTATGGCGGAGCGGGCGTGCATGTGGATTACCTGAGCCGTGAACTGTCGAGGGGGATCGACGTAGACGTATTTTGCTGGGGCGATCAGCGACTCGACGAGGGCCGGCTGCACGTCCATGGCGATCAGCCGTGGGATCAACTTTCGGCGGGAGACGCACAGAAATTTCAAGCAGCGCTGGAGGCGTTGAGCCTCAACCTGCTGCAGGTGAAAGAACTGGGAAACGCCGACATTGTGCATACGCACACTTGGTATGTCGCGATGGCAGGTTTTCTGGCGAAGAAGCTCTACAAGATTCCGTTTGTGCTGACGGTGCACAGTCTGGAGCCGCTGCGCGCGTGGAAAGCGGAGCAACTGGGCAGCGGATATGCGATGAGCAGTTGGATGGAGCGCACTGCGATTCTGGACGCGGATGCGATCGTCGCGGTCTCACAGGGGACGAAGGAGGATATCTTGCGGGTGTATCCGGTCGATCCGGCGCGCGTGCATGTGATCTACAACGGCATCGACCTGGACGAGTATCAGAAGAAAGAATTGACAGCGGCGCTAATTAAATATCGAGTTGATCCGGCGCGCCCGTATGTGTTGTTTGTCGGTCGCATCACGCGGCAAAAGGGCGTAACGCATCTGGTGGATGCGATTCGCTATCTACCGCCAGATACGCAGATCGTTTTATGCGCGGGCGCGCCGGATACACCTGAGATCGCGGCGGAGATGCGCGCAAAGGTGGATGAAGCGCGCGAATACAACAAGCACATTGTGTGGGTGGAGCAGATGGTGACGCGGGCTGAGGCGATTGAGTTTTACAGCCATGCGCGGGTGTTCTGTTGCCCGTCGGTCTATGAACCCTTCGGAATTATCAATCTCGAGGCGATGGCCTGCCGCGCACCGGTCGTGGCGAGCGCCGTGGGCGGGATTTTGGAAGTTGTGATCGATGAGGAGACGGGTTTTCTGGTGCCGTTTGCGCCGAATCCTCTAACGGGATTTCCGAAAGAAGCAGATGCGTTCGCGCGCGATCTTGCAGAGAAAATCAACACGCTGTTGGGCGATCCGGATTTATGCCGCCAATTTGGCGATGCTGGCCGGAAGCGTGCAAAAGAGAAGTTTGCCTGGTCGGCGATTGCCGCGCAGACCGTGGAGATGTATCGAGCATTGATTGCGGAGCGCGCCGGGAAATGACTGCCTTCTTGCGTCTCACAGCGATGGAGAACCGGCATTTCTACGGATGAGGTGGTAGAGCGGGACACCGGCGAGGATGATGATGGAGCCGAGCACGGAGTTTCGCAGGTTCGAGACGTAGGTGTAATAGAGCAATACGGCAGCAGCAGCGATGAAGAGTGCAGGCACGACTGGATATCCCCAAACGCGGTAGGGACGTTCGACGTTGGGCTCGCGCCGGCGGTAAACGAAGACCGTAGTTGCGGTAATGCAGTAGAAGAGCCACTCCGCGAAGATCGCCAATTCAAATAATTGCTGGAAACGGCCGACAACCAGGAGCAGTGCAGTGGCCAGCAACGCCTGCACGATAAGCGATGTCGAGGGGCTTTGAAAGCGCGGATGAATGTGGGCGATGCGCTGGAAGAACAGCCTATCGCGCGAAGCGGCGAAGGGCACACGCGCGCCGGACATGATGGTTCCGTTGAGGCCAGCGAGGATGCTGAGCGCCATTCCAATGGTGACGAATTGAACACCGCGCGTGCCGAGGACGGTGGCAACCGCTGCGAGTGCAGGGCGAGGCGTCGCAGCGATGGCATCGGCGGGCATGACGAACTGAATGGCAGCGTTTACTGCAATGAAAAAGACTCCCACGAGCAGCACCCCTGCGATCAAGGCGATGGGGAGGTTGTGGCGGGGATTGCGAATTTCTCCGGCGACCATGTTGAGGTCGTTCCAGCCGTCGTAGGCCCAAAGCGCGGCGATGAGAGCGATCATGAATCCCGCGAAGCCGCCACGTGCTCCCGCAAACGTCGTTGCGAAATTGGCGAAGGTGCCGTGCGATGCGCCGAAGAAACAGGTGGCGATAACGAAAGTGATGAGCGCGGCTTTAAGCCAGGTGAAGATGAGTTGGAAGTTGCCGGCTTTGCGCATGCCGAGATAGTTGATGCCGGTGATGAACCAGGTCGCGGCAATCGCGACGATCTGGCCCCAGGTGATGGTCAGCGGGGCGCGAAGGATTGCGCGGTCGAAGAACGCGAAGGTATGGAACGTGCCAAGGGTGCGCGCAAAGCCGACAGTGACTGTGGCGATGGAGGCGGGCTTGGCGACGGCGAACCACGTCCACATATAGAGAAAGGCAATCATGTTGCCGTAGGCATCGCGCAGGTAGACGTATTCGCCGCCGGCGAAGGGGCGGACGGCGCCGAGTTCCGCGTAGGTCATGGCGCCGAAGAGGGAGAGCAGACCACCGACGATCCACGCGAGATAGACGAGGGAAGAGGAGCCGACAGCGCGCATCATTTCCTGTGGAACGAGAAAGATTCCACTGCCGATGATGGTGCCGACAACGATAGCGGTCGCGTGCGAGAGGTTGAGCACGCGGGGCAGGTCGGGCTTCATAGCTTCGCTGACGGTTGCCACGTGGTGTCAGATTAGCGCCAGTTCTTCTGGTCTTTCCAGTTTTGTTGATACGTCTGTTTGCGGCCGCGCGCAGTGTAGATATTGATGTGCTCGTAAGGGATCGAGTAAATGTTGTCTAAGTGTCCCGCGACTTCCGCGGAGGAATAAACCTCAAGCACCTGATCGAGCGTTGCGCCGCTGGCGATGACCATCACAGCGCCGGTGTAGCCGCGAGGACCCCAGAACCAATACGTCTGATGGCCACTGATGGCATTCGGGATTCCATACTGCCGCGCAAGAACATCTACGGCACCTGCTTCGCCGTAATTGCCGCACCAAATACCAGCGCGGGCGCGGTCTTGGGCAGGAAGGGAGTTGTACACGCGGGCGATTTCATCGGCCATCTGCTGCCAGCCGATCATGTCAGCGTAGAACTGCGGAAGCAAGCCCGGCTTGTTTTGTTCCGTTTCAGTCGTGTGGAGATGTGTGACACGCATGTACGTCACGAAACGCGGAGGCGACAGCACCGGAACGCTCATAGGAAAAAAGAAGATAGTCGACATCACGATGAGTGAACCCAGGAGCAGCGCAGTTATTTTCTTTTCGGGGGCCGACGCCGTGGTCCACTCCCATGCGCACCCGCCTGCGGCGAAGAGCATCGGATAGATCGGCGCGAGGTAGTAGTCCTTGGCGTGCAGCGCCATCATGAGAATAAGAAAGACGACATAGGTGAGTCCGACAAATCGATAATCTCTAGCCCGTTTGCTGATGAACAGCCAGACAAGCCCGGTTCCCCAAATAAAGATATTGAGCGGATTGAGGTAGGCAAACTGTCCGAAGAGAAATGCCGGCGGCGAGAGCTTTACATCCTTGCCGCTATGCGCAACGCTGAGCAGCCACTGCAGCGTTGGGAAGTGGTAGAGAATCTGCCACAGCAGATTGGGGAGGCCCAACAAAGCAATGATGGCAACCGCAACCGCCGCCCAGCGCGAGAACAGGATTTTCCGTTGCGGCGAGAGGGCGATGCCGAGAAGAAGCGCGATAAGAAAGAAGATCTCAGAATGTTTGTTCTCTATGCCGAGACCTGCGCTTACGCCGAAGACCGTCCACCACAGCACGGGATCGGAGGCCTGGACGATGCGGATGACAGCCAGGATACAAAGCATCCAGAAAACCGGCTCGAAGGAGTTCATAGACAGAAAACCGTCGAGGCCGAGATAAATACCGGCACAGAGGACGCCGAGCATAGCGAGTATTTGGGCGACCCTCCGTCCGCCAAGGGCCCACGCCAAGATGCCGGTGAGAAAGACTTTGGCCGCGCCCGCGAACCCAGCGAAGATGCGAAGAAGCGCGAGGTTGCCGTGGCCAAAGAGGCCGTCGGCCAAGCGGGCCTGGAGCGCTACCATGGGCGGTTGATCGACATATCCGAACTGAAGATGACGGCCGCAGACGATGTAGTAAAGTTCGTCGCGGAAGATGCCATAGCCGGCGTGCTGCGCAGCGATGTTTCCGGCGATCTGAAAGATGAGTTTTAGTGCGGCGAAGATCAGGGCGAGTTTGATGGCGGGGCGGAGATCTGCTCTCGGCTCGTCGTTGTGCATGGGGAGCATGGGGAGAAGAATACGTGATGTCTTTGGCGCGGCATCAGCGTGTTTCGCAGGAGTGACAAAATCAGGAAGAGAATTTATAAGCATTCCCTAATGAAGTGAGATTTCAGTAAGGTGAAATTTCAGTGAGGTGAAATTTCGGCCTCCGTGGGGGCGAGATCCGCCGGATGAAAGTAAATGTAGATCGCGCTTGCCGTGCTGGGCGACACCACTGACCCGAGCGCTTCAAGACCCGCTTCGCGGATGCCGCGCAGGCTGCCGAAGTGCTCGATAAGGCGTATGCGGGTGCGGGCGCCGACGCCGGGGATGGCGAGAAGTTCGGAGTCGCGGTCGCGCATTTCGCGGCGCTTGCGGTGATAGGTGACGGCAAAACGATGCGACTCATCGCGGATGCGCTGGATGAGATGAAGCACGGGCGAGCGGCGGTCAAGGACGATAGGCTCGTTCTCGGCGCCGAAGACGTAGATGATCTCTTCCCGTTTGGCGATGGAGGCCACAGGTTGAAGCGTGAGGCCGAGTTCGTTTAATGCCGCCGCAGCAGAATGAAGCTGGCCGATGCCGCCGTCGATCAGGACGAGCGATGGCATGGGCTGGTGCTCCTCCTGCAGCCGTGTGTAGCGCCGGAGGATGACCTCGCGCATGGATGCGAAGTCATCGACCCCTTCGACGGTGCGGATCTTGAATTTACGGTAGTCAGATTTTTTCATCGCGCCGTCTTCCCACACGACCATGGAGGCGACGGTCTCCGCGCCCTGGGTGTGCGAAATGTCGAAGCACTCGATACGGCGAGGCAGTTCCTCTAGCGTGAGCGCGTCGCGTAAAGCTTCCTGAATAGTGCGCGTGGTCGGCTGCAGAGTGCGGAAGCGTTGATCGTAGGATTGCTTGGCATTCTGGCCGGCGAGATCGACCAGGGAGCGTTTTTCACCTCGCTGTGAAACGGCAATCTCTACGCGATGCCCGGAACGTTCCTGGAGCAGGGTGCAGAGTGCGTCGCGGTCAGCGAAGTCAACCGGCGTGTAGATGTTGCGCGGGACATATTGCTGATCGATGTAGATCTGTTTGAGCAGTGCTGACAAGAAGGTGCTGGCACTGAAAGCCTCGGGCACTGCAGCTTCCCGGTTGGTGGAATTAGGCGAGCTGACGTCCAAGTTCGCCTCAGCCTCACCTTTGCTTTCCAAAGATGGGATGGCCGGTTCGTCAAGCGCGGCGAGGTCGTCGGCGACGATGTCCAACTGTGGAAGTTCTTCCCAGAAGAATTCTCTGCGGTCGACGATTTTGCCGCCGCGCATGTGGAAGAGGTTTACGGCTACCATTTCGTTTTCAAAATGGAAACCGAAGACGTCTGCGTCATCGTCGGCGGCGGATGCGATGCGTTGTTTTTCCTGGAGTTGATTGACCGTGATCACCAGGTCACGATATTTCGCCGCAAGCTCGAACTGTTCGCCCCGTGCGGCTTCTTCCATCCGTCGTGTGAGAGATTTTTCAAGCTCGGTCTCGCGGCCGTCGAGGAATAACTGCACGTCGCGCACCGACTCGCGATAAGCGTCGGGAGTGGTGAGGCCTTCAACGCACGGGCCTTGACAGCGCTGAATGTAGTACTGCAGACAAGGCCGCGGGTGATAGCGCGACAGATCGACTTTGCAACTGGGAATCAGAAAGGTGCGGTGAATCAGATCGACGATGCGATGCGCGAGATTGCCGGGAAAATAGGGCCCGTAATATGCGCTGCCGTCTTTGCGCAGGCGGCGGGTGACGAAGACCTTGGGGTAGCGGTCGGAAAGCGTGAGCTTGACGTATGGATAGGTCTTGTCGTCGCGCAGCAGTATGTTGAAGCGGGGTTTGCGCTGCTTGATGAGATTGTTTTCAAGAGCGAGCGCTTCGTGCTCATTGTCGACCAGGATGTAATCCACGTCGACCGCCTCACGCATGAGCGAACCTGTCTTGGCATTGGCCTGGGATGCCTCAAGGAAGTAGGAGCGAACGCGGGAGCGGAGACTCTTCGCCTTGCCGACGTAGATGACTTCGCCCACAGCATTTTTGTAGAGATACACGCCGGGCTTGGCAGGTATGGTGCGAATTTTCTGATGCAGATCCACGGCGCTTCATAGAGTGTACGGAGCCGTAGGAACGTCGACAAAATGTCGTGGGTTCGGCCTCACCGTTTCGTAGTGCATTCGCAGCGCATTCTGGAACATCCAACCTTGGCTTACCGCGTAAAGTTTACCCTGCAAATTTGACATAGAAAAATTGCGCACGACCGCAAATGGCGGAGGCTATACGGGTTAAAGATAATCCTGTTTGGATTGTGAATTGCAGCTATTTCTTGGGTAGGAATGTGATCTGAATAGGAATGTCACCAAGATTGGAGTAATGCATTCAATGAGATTTTCCAGATGTGCGGCAGTCACGCTTGCGGGCGCGACCTTGGCTCTCTTTCAAACCGGGTGTGCCTCGAAAAACTACGTGCGCAGCCAGACTGCGCCTCTCGCTCAAAAGACGAACCAGCTAGATGACGCCACGGCAACGAACAATCGCAGCGTCCACGATCTTGATTCGCGTACGACCACTGGCATCAACACGGTTCAGACGGCGGCGAACAGTGCCGACCAGCACGCCGTCGCTGCAGGACAATCTGCGACCCAGGCGCAGGCAGCCGCGCAGGACGCTTACAATCGTGCCGATTCACTGGCGGGTGTCGTAGCCAATCTTGATTCGTACAAGCCTGTTTCTGACGTTGCCGTGACTTTTGCAATCGGCAAGGCAATCTTGACGAAAGCTGACAAAGAAAAACTGTCATCCCTCGGCCAACAGGTTGGGGCAACGAAGAGTTATATTGTCCAGGTTACGGGTGGGACTGACTCCACGGGCGGCGCGGAGCTGAACTATCAATTGAGTCAGCGACGTGCGGAGACGGTCGTGCAGTTTCTGGCGAGCACATACAACATCCCGCCGCGCAAATTTTATTTGATTGGCATCGGCAAGGATAAGGAAGTGGCAAGCAATCGTACGGCAGCAGGCCGCGCGCAGAACCGCCGAGTTGAGGTGCAGTTGCTGACAAATATGGATCAGCAGGCGCAGCCGCAACAGGGAACACAGGGTCAGCCGACACAACAGCCACCGGCTCAGCATCAACCCTCAGTATCCGAAGTGAACCCACATCAGTAGATTGACATCGGTAGAGAAAGCCCGGCTCTGGCCGGGCTTTTTATGCGGTGTACAAATCTAGCTGGTGCGGAAATATACGATTGCTGTCAGCGCGGCGGCGACGATCACCCACGCGAACTGATACCAGTAAAAGAATGGGAACCCGAACAGTGCAGGGCCGGCTTTTGCGTAGAAAACCGGTGCGAGAAGGCCTAGGTAGGGAGGCAGCAGGAGCAGATTCCACAGCAAACGTTGGTTGTGATTGCGCCGGCCCACGGCTTCACGCTAGGGGAGCGTTGTTAGAGTGTCAAGGGCAGGTTGTTTGCGGATTGCGAGGTCGGTGAGTGATCCCCTAAGATTTCTCGCGGTCTCGGGTGGTGGACAGTGAGTTTGTATGCGGGTCGCAAGGTTTCGCGCAGAGAGTTTGTTCGCGCAACGTCGCTGCTGGTCGCGGCTGCGGCGGGCGAGAAGACGGGCTTATCGCTCGCGCTCTCTGACCCGCTGTCGGCAGCCGCGCCTCTCGCGGAGTTTGGGTACGGAAGCGTTGCGCTGTTTAGCGAGTTACATGAAGCGCAATTGACGCAGACGCTTGCGGTACTGATGGGGCTTAGCGAGGACAGCCTGTTGAAGCCGTTTCGCGAGATGGCCGGCCGGGCGGCCCCGGGTGAAGATATTGGCGGCTGGTATCAGTATTTGCCGGACTACGATTACCGCACCGGGGACGCGGGGCTTGCGCCGGGCAGCACGTTTGGTCAATGGATTTCGGCCCTGTCGCGCGGATATGCAGCGACCGGCTCGCGTGAGATGCGGGA
>JBBPYY010000039.1:0-16702 GCA_038199445.1 Terriglobales bacterium
CTCGGCGGCATCGCGAACCTGACCGCAATCCCCGCCGCCGCAGACTTCGTCGACATACTCGCCTTCGATACCGGCCCCGCCAACATGGTCATCGACGCCCTGATGCAAACGCTTTTCGACCGCCGCTACGACCGCAACGGACTCGTCGCCGCGCGCGGACGCATCCTCGACTCCGTCCTTCGCACCAACATGAAACATCCCTTCTTCCGCGCCGCACCGCCCAAGTCCGCAGGACGCGAAGAATTCGGCCGCGACTTCGCCGCGCGCTTTCTCGCTGAGTGCCGCAAAGCGAAAGGCAAAGCCGAAGATGCAGTCGCGACAGCTACCGCGCTCACAGCGGAATCTATTTCTCACGCATACCGCCGCTTCGTCGCACCTCGCTTCGGCGCCGCACCCGTCGACTACATCCTCTCCGGAGGCGGCGCAAAAAACCGCACGCTGCTCACCATGCTCGAAGCGCGCCTGACTCCGCTCGGCTGCACCCTCACTTCCAGCGACGCATCCGGCATTCGCGTCGAAGCCAAGGAAGCCATCGCCTTCGCACTGCTCGCATATCAAACCATGCATCACTTGCCCGGTAATCTGCCATCCGCGACCGGTGCGAGTCGTCCGGCCATTCTGGGCCGCATCACCTATGTTTAGACGCCTTGGATGCATCAGCCTTGCGTTGACGCTTTTCATCGCAACGGGCGGTTGCCACAAAGACTTACGCGATGCGAACACGGTCACCTTTCTCATCGAGAGCAGCCCCGCCAGCCTAGATCCCCGCATCGGCACCGACGCCCAGGCAGAGCACATCGACGAACTTATCTTTGACTCACTCGTCCACAAGCGCGCCGACTTCGGCCTTGACCCGTGGCTTGCCAACTCGTGGGACATGCCAGATGCACTCACCTTCGTCTTCCATCTGCGCACCGACGTGCGCTTCCACAACGGCCAACCTCTCACCGCGCGCGACGTCAAGTGGACCCTCGACTCGGTTCGTGACGGCACCGTGATCACAGCGAAGGCAGGCACCTTCCGCAGCGTAGAAAAAGTCGATGCACCCGACGCTGCCACCCTCATCATTCATCTCAAACGCCCTGATGCCTCCTTACTCTGGAATCTCTCTGACGGAGCGATCGGCATCGTGCCCTACGGCAGCGGCCGCGATTTTCAACAACATCCCATCGGCAGCGGACCGTTCCGCTTCGTCAGCCAGCAAATCGACAAAGAAGTGGTTGTTGAGCGCAGCACAACCAGTTGGCAGGCCGCTCCGCAGCTTGACCGCGTTCGCTTCTCTGTCGTCCCCGATGCCATCACGCGTGCGCTCGAGTTGCGCAAAGGTTCAGCGGACGTCGCTGTAAACGCTCTCACCGCCGACATGGTCTACTCACTACGCAATGACTCGCAGCTGGTCATCGAGACTACTCGCGGAACGCCCGTCCAATACCTCACATTCAATGTCGCCGATCCCATTTTGAAAGACGTCCGGGTGCGCCGCGCCATCGCCCTTGCCATCGATCGCGACGCGATTATCCACGCGTTATGGCGAGACAGGGCGCAAATCGCGCACAGCCTTTTGCCGCACGGCCATTGGGCCTATTCTGATGCCGACAATGACCTCTCCTTCTCCCCTGCGCAGTCTCGCGCCCTTCTCGACAATGCAGGCTATCGTCCCGGCGCCAGCGGCATCCGCTTCCACATCGCGCTCAAGACCTCCACCGACGAAAGCACGCGGCTCCTCGCAGCGATCCTGCAGCAGCAACTCAAACAAATCGGCATCGCGCTCGACATCCGCAGTTTTGAATTCGCAACCTTCTACGCGGACATCACGCACGGTGCTTTCCAGATGTATGGCTTGCGCTGGGTCGGCGGCAACGAAGATCCCGACATCTTCCGCTACGCCTTCGCCTCATCTAGCTTCCCACCCAAAGGCGCAAACCGCGGCCACTACTCCAATCCGCAACTCGATTCGCTCGTCGAACGCGCAGGCGCAATTTACGATCAAGCCTCTCGCCGTCAAGACTATGTCGACGTGCAGCACATCCTCGCTCAAGATCTTCCCGCGTTGCCGCTCTGGTATCTGGACACCGTTGTCGTACATCGGCGGCGCCTCACTGGGGTTGAGGCTTCCCGGAGTGGTACATTCGACTTCTTACGCACCGCAACTTGCAACACTGAAATGGGCACCATGTCTACACAGGGAGAGCTATGAAAGGTTTCTCGCTCGGCGGCGTTCTGCTCATCATTCTCGGCGCGGTCGCGCTCGTCTATCAAGGCATTACATACACCACCAGCAAGAAAGTCGTCGATGCCGGCCCGCTACAAATCAGCCACAAAGAGACCCACACCTTCCCCCTGCCGCCAATACTCGGCGTAATCGCAATCGCCGGCGGTATCGGTCTGCTCGTGGTCGGGGCGCGCCCGTCCAAAAGCAGCTAATCGCTGCCAACAGCTAAAAGTTTGTGGAGAATGAGTGCCGTACATCTACATAGAAAAAATTCTCAACGAATTGCGCCCTGAGTTATTGTCGGCGATGCACGCTGCCATCGACCGGGAGTTACGCAAGGGTCAGGTAGATGTCAACCGGCTCTATCGCGCGTTCACCCGAGCCGCCGCAGGCCAATGCGCAAATCCCATCCGCGTCTCAGACCGTTGCATCGAAAACCCAACAACGAAGCCACCGAAGGCTCGCGTCGCGCCCCCCAGCGAATAGGCTGGTTCCCCCGTAACTCTGTTTCTAATCAAGGCGCATTGCGAAGCCTATAGGTTCTTTAGGCGTGACGCACCCTACTGAAGCCCCGTCCAAAAAACCTCGCCGCTCGGAAACTGCGGACGAGCGTTTTCGTTACAGAGCGAATTCGGCAATAGAAAAGAATTGCATTCCATTCCACGAGACACTGAACAGCGATGTGACCGACTGCTCGGCAAGCTGTATCTGTTGTTCGGAACTGAATGGTTGGTCAGCCAAAAAACGGTTCCCGCCTATAAGAGCAGCTTTACTTCGATTTGTGTCTGCCGCGCAGTTGTTGAAGTAGCCGTGATCAAACCTGCCGTTGCGGACTGTGTTTTTGCGGATGAGTACACCACCACTTGCGCGCCCGTGCGCTTGCCATAGCTCGCACCGTATGTGTCGCTTACGACGTTGAACTCCCGCACCGCATCGACTCCCAGCAATTGGCCGCTGGGCACCCGGAGTGACATTGATGATGGAAGCTCCGGTGTACTCAATGCCGTTCAGAAGGAACAAATTGTCTTGCCGGCGATGTCCGGAAACACAAACATATTGCCGACCGACGAGTTCGAAGTACCTATACCTCCGCTCTGCCAGTCCGATTTGGGGTCGTACCCCGATTTCAAGGGAATGTACCCCAATCCGTACCCACTTTGAATGGCTCTTGTCGCACTTCCGCGAACGCTTCTAGACAAATAGTCCCCGTGAACACTGGTACTATGCGGATTTCGTAGAATGAGGGGGTTCAGGAAGGTGCGGGAAGTCCAGATTGGTTGCCCCCCAGGGATTCGAACCCCGATTGATCGGTTCAGAGCCGACTGTCCTACCATTGAACGAGGGGGCAACACACGCGCTCTCTACAACGAAGCAGCGTTGCGCTGCTCCGTTTGTCAGTCTATCGGCGCTGGCTTCGTGGGTCAATCTTCCCCGGTAATCGTGCCAGTCCAATCGTGCGAGTGCAATCCTTGCTCTTCCGAACGCTATTCCTCGCGCAAAATTTTCAGCGGCTTCTGTCCCAGCATGCGATAACTCGCCATCCATCCACTCAGCGTCGCGATCGCCGCCGTACCTGCGATGGCCGCGAGCGATGCTAGCCACTCGATCCGAAATCCCGCCTCAAGTTTGTGCAGCAACACCCGTGCCAGCAGGTTCGCAAAAATAACCCCGACGGTGCCCGCAACCGCGCCCATCAACAGAAACTCCACGCTGAAAACAGCCGCGATACGGCGACGCGTCGCACCAAGCGTCTTCATCACAACCACCTCGCGCACGCGGCGAAACCGCGTGCTCGCAATGCTCGACGCCAGAATGATGCAACCCGCTACGATCGAAAACGATGCCAGAAAGCGAATCAGCATCGCGATCTGATCGACAACCCCGCGCAATGTCTGAAACGCATCCGCAAGATTGATCACCGTCACCGTCGGATACTTCGCATAGAGCGCACGCTGTGCCGCCCCGACCTGCCTCGGTTCGATATGCACCGCCCCATACCAGACCGGAGTCAGCCCCGACAAAGCCGCCGGCGTCACAATAAATTCCGACCGGCTGAAAACGTGCTGCCCGTCCGTCGTGTGCGTTGCAACTACCCGCGTCTCAATCTGTTTTCCTCCCACCGTGAACGTCAGCATGCTGCCAATGCCCACGTGAATCCGCGCCGCGGTCCGCGATCCAATGCTGATTTCCGACTTCTGCTCTCCCTCCGGCCACCACTTCCCCGCAACAGTTTTCAAGCCAGTCGGGTGCGTATCCGCATAACTCAACGAAACAGATTGCAGAAATCGCTTCGGATAATCCTTCAGCGTTAGTTGGTTCAGCGGAGTGCCATTGATCGCTGCCAGTCGCGCAACTACCACCGGCACCGTCTCGACTTGGCCACCCACGCCCGACTGCTTCTGCATCAGTTCCTTCACGCCCACAACTTCGCGGCTGCTGATGTCGATGAGAAACACATTCGGCAGATTTGGCGAGGAACTATCGCCAAGTTCGCGCACAATTGCCTTCTGCATCAGGAAGACAGTCGTCACCAGCATGATTCCTGTTCCCAGCGCAGCCAGCACCGTCGCCGATTGATTCCCCGGGCGGTAGAGATTCGCCAGACCATGACGAATCGTCGAAGGCAAGTTGGAGCGCGTCTTCGCAAGCATTTTGCGAAGCAGCCACAAAACAAATCGCGCCAACGACAACAGAACCACAAGGACCGCCACCAGGGCCAGCGTGAACCAGCGGCCCACTACTTGAGAATCGCTTAGGGTCGCAGCAATCACGCCCAATCCCGCAAGGATTAGCACCACTGCTCCGATCTGCAATCGCGCGCCGGCAATACGACGCAACAGACCGCGCGCAGAAGCATCTTCAGGCTCCGTCACCGCCCGCCGCAGAATCAAACTCGGCCGCACCTTGCGAATATCCAGCAGCGGCGGCAACGTAAAAAGCAGTGTCGTCAGAATTCCAACCGCAAGCCCAACCACGATTGCATGCAGCGGAAAGTCATATGTCACCTGCATCGGAATCAGCTTGCGCAGCAAATAAGGAAACACGCGTTCCACCGCCGCGCCCAGTACCACACCGAGCAGACCGCCCATCGTACCTAGCAGCAGCGTTTGCAAAATATAGATGCGCATCACCTGACGGGAACGCGCGCCGAGCGACTTCATAATCGCGATGGTGTCCACGCGCTGCTCGATGTGCGCGCGCATCGCCATCGCCACCCCAATCGCACCCAACACCAATGCGACCAGGCTCACCAGGCTCAGAAGGCTCGTCGAACGCTCAAGTCCCTGCGTGAGCGCGGGATTCGTCTCGCGAAAATCGGTGACCTGCGCCTCCGGCAAAATCGTCTCAACCTTGCGCTTGAAGTCGTCGATCACTCCCGTCAGCGGCAAGCGAAACAAAATGTGTTCGCCCGCGCGGCTGCCCGGCTGCAGCAACCCAGTCGCCGCCAGCGCCCGCTGCGTAATCAGCACCCGCGGACCCAGCGCCATCGAAGCCGAAAGCCGGTCCGGCTCGTTCACCAGCACCGCCGCGATGCGGAAACTTCCCTGCCCGATACGCAGCGTGTCCCCCACCCCGACGCCCATCCGCACCAGCAAGTCGTCCGCAACTACCGCCGTATCGTCACGCAGCACATCGCGCAAAGTCCCAGCCGGTGCAAGATCCACCTTCCCATAGAACGGATACGCAGCCGTATCGACCGCCTTCAGCGAAATCAGCAGTGGGTCATGATCCGTCGCCGAAGCCATCGAGACCAGTTCCGTCACCCGCGTTTCAGCGACGCCTTCTGTCGCCAGCTCTGCCAGTTGCTGTTCCTGCACCGCATTCGGTTGATCGAAAAACCGCGCTGCCAGATCCGCCGCCATGATGGTGCGCGCGCGAGTCAGCAACGTCCGCTTAAATGCTTCGCTCGATCCACGAATCCCGGTCAGTGCACCAACACCAATTGCCACCGCCATCGTTACAAATAGAAACTTGCCGCGCGAAGCATGCATATCCCGCCACGCAATCTTCGCGGCAGACTTCCACGCGAAAGACGGCGCGCTCAAGCGTGTGCCTCTAGCGCAGCCAGCGTGTCCGCGACGACCAGACCGTCGCGCAAAGTAATTCGGCGATCCGCATAAGTCGCGACCGCCTCGTCGTGCGTCACCAGCACCAACGTCGTACCGGAACTCTGATTCAGTTCCATCAAAAGATCCAGCACATGCTGTCCATTCACTGAATCGAGATTCCCCGTCGGCTCATCCGCCAGAATGATCGGAGGGGCCATCATGAAAGCGCGCGCAAGCGCGACGCGCTGCTGCTCTCCGCCCGACAACTGCACCGGATAGTGATGTTCCCGGCCGCCCAGCCCGACCCGCTCCAGCAACTGTTGCGCCCGCGCGCGGCCATCTCCACCGCTGTTTAGCTCATGCGGCAGCAATACATTCTCAAACGCGGTAAGCGTTGGCACCAGTTGGTACGACTGAAAAACGAAGCCCAGCTTTTTGCCCCGCAACTGCGCCAGTTCGTCTTCTTCCATACCGCTGATGTCCGTTCCATCCAACAAAACCTGGCCGCTCGTCGGCTCGTCCAGGCCCGCCAGCAACCCGAGCAGCGTGCTCTTGCCACTGCCAGACGCTCCCATAATCGCAACGATCTGCCCGGACTCAATCTCCAGGTTGATGCCCCGCAAAATATCCACCGACCGATTGCCATTGCGTATGGTCTTCGTCAAAGCCCTGACTTCAATCACTTTCTCTCCTCGCGCGTCCCAAATGAACTTGCAGCTACACTTTCACTATGAAACGCCTGCTATTCATCGCCGTTTTCCTTCTGCCCGTCTGTGCATGCAATCGCCAACCGCAACCGGCCTTGTCTCCAGATGTCCCGTCTTCTCAAGCGACCGCGGCCCCGCCCTCCACACAAAGCACTGCTCTATCAGACGACAGCCGCCCGGTTCTGGTCGCATTCGGTGATAGCCTCACCGCCGGTTATGGAGCCGAGCCTGACAACAGCTATCCCGATTATCTCCAGAAAGAACTCGACGCCCGCGGATATCGCTATCGTGTCGTCAACGAAGGCATCAGCGGCAACACCACCAAGGACGGCGTCAGCCGCATCGACGATGTGCTTGCATTACACCCCGCCCTCGTCATCGTCGCCTTCGGTGGGAACGACGGCCTGCGAGGAGTGCAGCCATCGGAGATGCGGGCGAACCTCGACAGCATCGTGCATACCTTGCAGAGCGCACATGCCCGCGTAGTCCTCGCTGGCATCACCCTTCCGCCCAACTATGGCGCGGCCTACATCCAGCGTTTCGATGACGTCTTCCCCGCGATCGCGAAGAAATATCACACGCCGCTCGTACCCTTCATGCTCGCCAATGTATGGAACGTTCCCGGCGACATGCAACCCGACGGCATTCACGCGACCGCTAAGGGCAATGCGCAAGTCGCGCGAAACTTGCTTCCCGTAGTCGAACCCTTACTGACGAAGTAGCGCTTCAAGCGACAACGGTCACCGGCTGAAACAACGTCCCTGCGATGCGCTTGCCGATCGCAATTAGATCGCGCTGCGAAGTGAAAATCTTCACCAACGCAGCACACGAATATTCCGGGAGATTCACCTGCATCCCGTTCCGAATGCGCCCCGCCGTCCATTCATCGGCAGTCACGCAAGGCATCGCCGGCAATATGCGACGAGGGTGGTGCAGCCGCGATTCGATCGTCTCGCCCCCCGATGCCAGCCTCGCCAGGTCGTCCAGCGTGACCGCATCCTGCAGCGAGAATTCCCCCGCCACCGTGCGCCGCAAAGTCGCCAGGTGCGCGCCACATCCCAGCCTCGCCCCTAGATCGTTCGCGATTGACCGCACATACCCACCCGCAGAAATCTCGATCTCAAACGCCGCCGACTCACCCGCCACTTCAGTAATCGCAAAACAATCCACCGTCACGGGCAAGGGCTTCAATGCGACCGGCTTCCCGGCGCGCGCCAGCTTATATGCCGCCACGCCCGCTACTTTCTTTGCGCTATACGCCGGCGGCATTTGCTGTATCTCGCCAACAAAACCAGCCGCAGCCCTGCGAATCTCCGCCTCGCTCGGCGGCGACACTGCCTGCTCTCCGACACGCTCTCCATCGGCGTCATAGGTGTCCGTCGCAAATCCCAGACGCATCGTCCCGTCATACGCCTTGCGATCGCTCTGAAAAAACTTCGCCAGCCTCGTGTATTTTCCCAGCACCAGAGGCAGAACACCCGTCGCCATCGGATCCAGTGTGCCCATATGCCCCACGGATCGCTCGCCCGACAAGCGGCGCACCACTGCCACCACATCATGCGATGTCATCCCGCCAGGTTTATCGACAATGAGAATTCCGTTCATGCCAGCGCCAAGCGCAGCATACAGCCGCGCCCAAACGAGCCCCCGACAAATTTAGACGAGGCTCGTTCCGCGATCCCGCACCAGCGAGAGAAATTCATTGCGAGTCTCGCGCTCGCTACGGAATACTCCATGCATCGCAGAGGTTACCGTGGTCGAGTGCTGCTTCTCCACGCCGCGCATCATCATGCAAAGATGACGCGCTTCGATCACCACTCCCACACCCTGCGGCGCAATCGCCTGCTGGATGCAGTTCGCGATATCGTTCGTCAGCCGCTCCTGCACCTGCAGCCGCCGGGCAAAAACGTCGATCAGCCGGGGAATCTTGCTCAGCCCAATCACCTTCCCCGCCGGGATATAGGCCACGTGAACCTTGCCGTAAAACGGCAGCAGGTGGTGCTCGCAGAGCGAGAACATCTCAACGTCCTTCACCATCACCATCTCGTCATAATCGACGTCAAACATCGCTCCACGCAGAATCGCAGCCGCGTCCTGCTGGTACCCGCGTGTCAGGAACTGCATCGACTTCTCCATGCGTTCCGGCGTCCGCTTCAACCCATCGCGATCCGGGTCCTCGCCCAGCCGCGCAATCAACTCGCGGTACAGGTCCTGAGTCGAAAACTGCTCCATCTCGTGTCCCGTTCTTTCAGCCAAGGCGCTCTTTGCCATCTTTTAGGCCTTTCTTCATTCCGCATACTCGAAATAGTTGTTCTGCGTCTCTTCCACGCGAACGCGTTCCAGCCGCGCCCCAGTAAATCCGTTACGGAAAATGCGAAAAACTTCCATACATAAATTCTCGGTGGTAGGAACCAGGTTCTCGAACGCGCGATCAAGATTCAAGTTCGAAAGATCAAAACGCTCCACGACCTCGCGCCTCGCAAACTCATCGAGTTCCACAAGGTCGCAAACCATGCCATGTCCATTGACCTGCCCGCTCATCAACACGTCCACGGTGTAGTTATGGCCGTGACCATACGGGTTATTACACTTGCCGTAAATTTCCCCGTTCTCGGCAACGCTGAACGCATCACTATGCAGACGGTGCGACGCAGAAAAACGGTAACGTCGACCCAAGTATGCCTTCATATTTCACCGCAATAATCGGCGTACAGATCACGCATCTCATAGACCCGCACCCGAGTCAGCCTGGCGCCATCGATCTTGCTCTCCAGCCGCCTCCATATCGCGATCGCAATATTCTCCGTCGTCGGCATCGCCGTCTTGAACTCCGGCACCTCAAGATTCAAGTGGCGGTGATCGTAAACAGAAATCACCTCCCGCTCGATGATCTCCTTCAACCGCTTCAAATCCACAACAAAGCCCGAAACTGGATCGACCGCTCCCGCGACCGTCACTTCCAACGTGTAGTTATGCCCATGGCCATTCCGGTTCGCGCACTTGCCAAACAGCCGCACATTCTCCGCCTCAGACAATCGATCGTCGTAGTAAAAATGCGATGCGGAAAAGTCTGCCCTGCGCGTCAACAGCACCATATCTTCATTGTCTCAAATCGAAGAGATGCGCCGCGGCGCGTCTTGGTCGCAGCTTCACGCCATCAAGCGCTATAGCTGCGGCCTTTCCAGGCCACTCGCTTCGTGATGTGATGCACCATCCAGCTCCGCACCAGCAGCGCCGCATACAGCGGCAGCGCCGCAATCGACAGCACGCAGTCGATCATTGAAAAGTTCGATTTTCCCACCCGTGTGATGTAGAGACCAACCCTCCACACCCACCACAGCAGCACCAGCAACCGTTGCGGAGTCCCATAAAGCCGCGTCGCCAGAAAAGGAAGCCCCAGCAGCAACACGAAATCGACCACCCGATAGAGCGCCAGCAGCAATGGCGACGGAAACAGCAGCGCTAAATTTTTCGTCCATCCTTCAAACATCGCGCCAAAGCTGCGATACATCCGCGTGCTCACCGCATCCGGAGCGTAGCGAAACCGAATCGCGGCACTCCGCTTCACATTCCGCGCCATCGCAACGTCTTCAAGCAACGACTTTGCCACCGCCGCATGCCCGCCAGAGCGCTGATATGCCCCCCGCTCCACCATCAGAAACTGCCCATTCGCAGCCGCGATCGGGGACTGCGGATTCGAAACCATTAGTGGCGGATAGGTCCGCGCCAGGTCCGAGAAAACCAGTGGCATCAGCGCATGCTGCCAGAATCCGCTAACAATCTGCCGCGGAGAATATGACAGCAATTTCGCTCCCGTTCGCCCGGCTTCGTGCAGCGCGCGCCGCAGATCGCCGTCCTCATGCACCGTGTCCGCATCGGTAAACAACAGCCACGCCCCCCGCGCGCGCTTCGCGCCCGTCCAGCACGCATTCGCCTTCCCTGTCCAACCGGCTGCAGGCGCCGGCGCAGAAAGCACAGTAACTCCATCCACTTTTTCCGCAATCGCCCGCGTCTGGTCCGCGGAGCCATCGTCTACGACGATCAACTCCCACTCGCGCCCCAGCACAAATCCTTCCTCCGACTGCCGCGCCAGCGACTCCAGGCACACCCCAATGCAGTCCGCCTCATTTCGCGCCGGAACAATCACGCTCAGCATGTTGTCTGCACCGCTTCGCTCGGACAGCGCGGCGATTATGGGTTGGGGGTCCATGGCTCCGCCGTATTATAGGGGCTATGTTTTCACGCGGTAGAATCGCTTCTCTCTCACTTGCCGCTACGCTGCTGCTTACCGCTGGATGCAACCGCGGCGCGCATCCTGGTCAACTCAATCGACCCGCTCCACTATTTCAAATCAGCGACGGAACCCGCAGCGTAAACCTCGCCGAATATCGCGGCCACGTCGTAGTGCTCAATTTCTGGGCCACTTGGTGTGCGCCATGCGTAGATGAACTTCCCTCCCTCCTCGCCATGCAGCACCAAATGCCGCAGATCAAAGTCATCGGCATCAGCATCGACGAAGACGAAGCGATCTATCGCCGCTTCCTCACTGATCATCACGTCGATTTACTGACCGTGCGCGACGTGGACCAGCGCGCCAACCTCCTTTACGGCTCCACCGTGTATCCCGAAACCTACATCATCGACCGCAACGGTCTCATCCAGCGCAAATACATCGGCGCCCGCGACTGGACCAGCCCAGAAATGCTCACATACCTCGCGCAACTCTAGGGGTTGCGCTCTAGAGGTTGCGCTTGATCGCGCAGCCTCTAACTCCAATCACCTTCCCCGGGCTTTGCTATCCTGAACGCATGACGACGGTAGAAGTAGCGTATCGCTGCGCGGTGCATCCGACGGAAGATGCCATGCGCGCGCTCGGCTTTGTGCGCGAAGTCTACGGCATCCGCCGCACCACGTTTTCCAGCAGCGACGGCATCATCCGCGTGGAGTACGACGCCACCCGCCTCGCCAAATCGAATGTCTCAAAGCTATTGCGCAGCGCCGGCTTCGCGCTCGCCGAAGAGATTTCGCTTATTCCGCCACAGCCCGTCCAATCACCGGAACCCGCCGTCACACCGCCGAAATAGCGCGCCGTCGTCACCCGACCATGGTTTGTAGTCCCGCAGCATGTTTGTTATTCTCGGGTCAGTCTGTTCCACCCTGTGTGCGCCCGTAGCTCAGTTGGATAGAGCGACTGGCTACGAACCAGTAGGTCGGAGGTTCGACTCCTTCCGGGCGCACCATCTCCCTCCAAACCTTCCTACAAAAAACTGTCGTGGTTGAAGTCCTTCGTTTGACGCTCGGATATAGGACCAATATAATCCGATATTGAAGAGGCTTACCTTTTCAATCACTTAGCGACGTTAGGAACGGTCACGATGTTGCAAGCCTTTATCATTACGCTCCGCGAGGGCGTCGAAGCCTCGCTCATCGTCGGCATCATTTTCGCCTTCCTGGCCAAGTCGGGTCGCAACGAACTCAAGCGCGTCGTCTACGCGGCGCTCGCAGCCGCCCTCGCCACCTCGGTCGGCATCGCCATCATCCTGTCTCGTTTTCAATACAACCAGGACATCTTCGAAGGTTTCGTCGAACTCGTCGCCGCCGTCTTCGTCATCACCATGATCTGGTATATGCAGCGCACCGCGCGCAAGCTCAAGGGCGAGATCGAGGGCAAGGTCGGCACCTTCGCCGCTAGCGGATCCTCCATCGGGCTCTTCCTTTTCGTCTTCCTCATGGTCCTCCGCGAAGGCGTCGAGACCGTCCTCATCCTCTCTGCCGTCACGCTCAATTCTTCCGAACTGATGAGCTTCATCGGCACCCTCGCCGGCCTCGCCTTCGCCACCGTCTTCGCCGTCATGTTCATCAAGGGCAGCGTCCGCATCAACCTGCAGCGCTTCTTCCGCGTAACCACCGTCATCCTCTACTTCGTCGCCTTTCAGCTCGTCGTCTCCGGCCTGCATGAACTCTCCGAGAACGGCATCCTGCCGTCGAGTCAGAATGAAATGCGCATCATTGGCCCCATCGTGCGCAACGACCTCTTCTTCTTCGTCACCATCCTCGCGTTGACCGCCCTCATGGTCTTGTTCGAAATGCGCCGCCGCGCCGCCGAAGCTCCCGCGCCCGTCGCCGCTACCAACCCCGCCGACCGCCGCAAGGCCGAATGGCAGCGCCGCCGCGAACGCTTCTGGATGTCCGCCGTCTACACCAGCAGCTTCGTCTTCATCTTCCTCGTCACCGCGCAATTCATCTACGCGAAGACCACCACCGCCCTTTCGCCGGCAGCCCCTGTCACGTTGACCGGCGCACAAGCCATCCTGCCCCTCGCGCAGATCAACGACGACCAGCTCCACCGCTACGCCGTCGTCACCAGCAACGGCACAGAAGTCCGCTTTCTCCTTTTCCGCAAGCCTGACGGCAACGTCGTTTCCATTGCCGACGCCTGCCAGATCTGCGGCCCGGTCGGCTTCTACAAAACGAGCCAGGGAATCATCTGCAAGATGTGCGCCTCCCCAGTCGCGCCCCAATCCGTCGGCACCGCCGGCGGCTGCAACCCCATCCCGCTCCGTTCCGTCACCGCCGGCGGCAACATCATCATCGCTTCCGCCGACCTCGAAGCCCTCGCCCCACGCTTCGCCAAAAAATGAACCCGTCACCCACACCCGCGTCCGCGTCCGCGAACAGCAGAGACTCAAATGCCCCGCTGAGCTTGAGAAAAAAAGCTCGTCATCCCGACAGAGCGCGGCGCTCAACCAACGCTCGTCATCCCGACAGAACGCAGCGACGAGGGATCCCTTCAGGCGCCACAAAACTTCGCCTCCTCCATTTTTACGCAGCAAATACCTGCCCTGGGCTTACCGAAGTGGTGTGTGCTCGCGAAATAAAAAACGCGTTTGTCATCCTGACGGGGCGCCGTGGGGCCCCGTCGCATAGCGAGGGGGTAGCCCGAGGAAGGACCTGCATCTTCTCGTCTTTTCCCCGCACCGCGCCAAAAAAAATAGCTCGCGCACGCCGGAGCAAATCTGAATGTTCCTCCGTCTCCTGCTAGAAAGTTTCCTGCGCCAGCGCCGCCGCCGTCTCCTTGCCGGCCTCGCCATCCTTCTCGGAGCGACCGCGATCACCACCATGCTCGCTCTCGGCACCAGCATTGGCGACAAAATCAATCACGAGCTCAACTCCAACTACGGCGCAAACATCATCGTCTACCCCAAAGCCGACACGCTCGACGTTGAAGTCGCAGGAGTAGCGGTCAAGCCAGCAACCAGCGGCTCCTACCTCCGCGAAGCCGACCTGCCCAAACTGAAAAACATCTTCTGGCGCAACAACATCGTCGGCATTTCGCCCGAACTACCCCTAACGCTTACTGCCAACGGTGTGCAAATTCCCGCCACCGGCCTCTGGTTCCACCACACCATTCAATCTGGCAGCGACTCCTTCACCACCGGAGCACCCGCCGTGCATCCATGGTGGAAACTCACCGGCATCTGGCCGGACGACACCGCACAAATGCAAGCCGTCGCCGGAACCAACCTGGCACAACGCCTTGCGCTCCATCCCGGCGATCAGATACAGCTCGACCACACATCTCTCCACATCACCGGCATCGTCTCCACAGGAGACGAAACAGACAACCAACTCCTCATCCCGCTCGCTCTCGCACAACAACTCAACAACACTCCCGGAGCCGTCCGCCGCGTCTACCTCAGCGCCCTTACCAAGCCGGAAGACGCCTTCGCCCGCCGCAATCCCGCGTCACTTTCTCCTAAAGATCACGACCGCTGGTACTGCTCCCCCTACGCCAACTCCATCGCCTTTCAAGTTGACGAAGCCATCCCCGCCGCGCACGCCGAACAAATCCGCCGCGTCGCGCAAAGTGAAGGCCAGATCCTCTCGCGCATCTCCGGCCTCATGTGGCTCGTCACCATCACGTCGCTGGTCGCCGCATCTTTCGCCGTCTCGTCCGCAATGGCCACCGCGCTCCTCGAGCGCCGCCGCGAAATCGGCCTCATGCGTTCGCTCGGCGCAACCCAGACCACCATCGCCGCACTCTTCTTCCTAGAAACCTCCATCCTCGCCATCGTCACCGGAACCATCGGCTTCGGCTTCGGCTCCCTTATCGCCGGCCGCATCGCCGTGCAAATCTTCGGCAGCCAGATTCCGTTCAACTTCGTCCTCCTGCCTGTAGTACTCGCGCTCTCCCTGCTCGTCGCTATCGCTGGCAGCACGCCATCCGTCCGCCTCGCCCTGCGTCTCGACCCTGCGGCCACACTCCGAGGCGATGCGTGAAGCAGCTCTCGCTCCTCACGCTGCTCCACCGTTCCCTGCTGCACCGCCAGAGCCGCGCCCTCTACGCGTGGATCGCGCTCACCGTCTCCGCCGCCATCTCCACCGCCCTGCTCAGTCTCTACGCCGGCCTCGACGCCAAGCTCCACCATGAATTCCGCAGCTTCGGCGCAAATGTACTCGTCACGGTTACAAATCCCACCGGAGTCGACAATACGACGCTGATCGCCATCCAACAAGCCGCCGGCCCCACCGCCGAAGCCGTCCCCTTCGCCTACGCCGTCGGCAGCACCGCCGCGCATCAACCCATCGTCCTTGCCGGAACCGACATCGGCGCCGCGCGCCGTCTCAACTCTTGGTGGCAGGTCTCCGCCTGGCCTACTAATGAAAATGAAATTCTCGTCGGCACCCGCGCCCTCCCACAACTCTCCGCTACCAACAATCAGGCCACGCTTACCTACGGCGACCACAGCCAGACCTTCCGCATCGCCGGAACCGTCCGCACCGGTGGCGCAGAAGACAGCCGCGTTTACCTGCCCCTCGCTGCTCTTACTGCCCTCACCGGCGCGCCCGCATCCACCGTAGAAATCCAGATCCCCGGCAACACTGCCCAGATCAACGCCGCGCTCGACCGCATCCGCGCAAAACTCCCACCAGCCGCAGAAGTCCACCCCATCCGTCAGCTCGTCGAGGGCGAAGCCCGCATCGTCGACCGCACACGCTCGCTGATGTTCGGCTCTCTCGTCCTGATTTCACTCATGGTGGCCGTCTCCGTTCTCGCCACCCTCTCCGCGTCCGTCCTGGAACGGCGCCGAGATTTCGCCGTCCTCAAAGCCCTCGGCTCCTCCCAGGCACAACTGCAGATGCTCTTCCTGCTCGAAGCCCTTGCTCTCTCGCTGGGGGGAGTCGTCTCCGGCTTTCTCCTCGGAGCTATCGCCGCCATCACCATCGGCAAAATCAATTTCGGCGCAGCCATCTTTCCCACTGCCGCCATTCTGCCGCCGGTCGCCGCGCTCAACCTCGTCGTCGCTACACTCGCCGCGCTTCTCCCGCTGCGTGTCCTCCGCCGCCTTCAACCGGCCGCGCTGCTCAAAGGAGACTGAGTCCCCGCAACCGCGACTGAGCCAACCGGCTAGGGCAGACTGAGACAATAGAAACAGCATGCAACCGGTCATCCAACTCGACCTCGTCACGCGAGAGTATCCCTCGAAGCCAGCGCCCGTCCGTGCGCTCAACGGGATCTCGCTCACCGTCCCGCGCGGCGAGTGGCTCTCCATCATGGGCCCCTCTGGTTCCGGCAAATCCACGCTCGTGAATCTCCTCGGCTGCCTTGACCGTCCCACCCGCGGAACCGTCCGCATCGCTGGCGAAGATCTCAGCAAGATGACCGCGCAGCAGCTCGATCGCTTTCGCGCCGACAAGATTGGATTCATCTTTCAGCAATTCCATCTCATCCC
>JBBPYY010000040.1:0-7222 GCA_038199445.1 Terriglobales bacterium
CTTCATCGAGAACGATGTCGTCGTTGGAAATCGGGTGACCGTCAAATGCGGCGTGCAGCTCTGGGACGGCATCACCATCGAAGACGATGTCTTCATCGGCCCCAACGCAACCTTCACCAACGACCCATTTCCTCGCAGCCGGCAATACCCTGACAATTTCTCGCGTACCTACGTTCGTCGCGGCGCCTCCATCGGCGGAAACGCAACCATTCTGCCTGGCATCACCATCGGAGAGCGCGCCATGGTCGGTGCCGGCGCGGTGGTCACCCGCGACGTCCCGCCGCACGCGGTCGTCGTCGGCAACCCCGCGCGCATCCTTCGCTATGAAAATGAGGTCGATCCTAATACCTCGCTGGAATAGATTCTGTGCTCTGCGTTTATCATCTTGAGCGCAACAAAGACCTCGCGTCTGGCCTTCCTCCCATTCACATAAAGCCCATGTCATCCTGAGGATGCGCCTTGGGGCCCGATCGCAATGCGATGGCGAGGGGCCGACGAAGGATCTGGTTCTGCTGTTCGCCAGCCACTCGCCCAGAAACCTCCCGCTTGACATTCTTAGCTTCGCTTTAACGCGCGCATTGCCTTGTCGACGCAATTCTCTCCCACGGCAGGGTATCTTTCCCGCTGTAAGTTGTTCAAATCGCGGTCTTTACATCTAAACCATTTAGACTCAAATATATGGCGTATAAGTTCTTTGTTTTCAAATATGGAGGCCGATGTGACGTATAGGGGGTACCCCCTCCACAAACCCGAAAGCACCGGGACGCCCATCAACGATTGATATTCTTAGCACGCGAGCAAATAAATATTTCCACAAAGGTTTAGGGGGCTGGGTTGAGCGTAGAAGCGTGCAAGATCATCGAGCTGCCAAGAATTCAGAATGCAGCCGGCAACTTGAGTTTCATCGAGGGCCAGCGTCACATCCCCTTCGACATCTCCCGCGTTTACTACCTCTACGACGTCCCCGGCGGAGCGCAACGCGGCGGGCATGCTCATAAGCGGCTCCTTCAGTTGATCATCGCAATCTCCGGCAGCTTCGATGTCGTGCTCGATGACGGCACTGAACAGAAACGCTTTCACCTTAACCGCTCTTACTACGGCTTATATGTCGACACCATGATCTGGCGCGAACTCGATAACTTTTCCTCAGGCGCCGTCTGCCTGGTGCTCGCCTCCACTAACTACGACGAATCCGACTACTACCGTAACTACGACGACTTCCGCGCCGCATTGCAGCAATCGCCCGCATCCAAAGAAATGAAATGAATGTACCGTTTCTCGACCTCAAGGCCGCACACCTCGAACTGCGCGAAGAACTAGACGCAGCCTATCGCCGCGTGATGGAACGCGGCTGGTACATCCTCGGCGAAGAGGTTGATGCTTTTGAGTCCGACTTTGCCACGTACTGCGGAGCACGCCACTCGATCGGCGTCGCAAACGGCCTTGACGCACTCCACTTGATCCTCCGCGCCATGAACATCGGTTCCGGCGATGAAGTCATCGTGCCATCCAACACATTCATCGCCACCTGGCTCGCTGTTTCGTATTCAGGCGCAACTCCCGTCCCGGTCGAGCCCTATCTGCTCACCTACAACATCAACGCTGGCGCGATCGAAGCCGCAATCACATCGCGCACGCGAGCCATCATGCCCGTCCACCTCTACGGACAGCCCGCAGACATGGACGCAATCCACGCAATCGCGGGGCGCCACAATCTCGCCGTCATAGAAGACGCAGCCCAGGCCCACGGAGCGTCCTACAAAGGCCGTCGCACCGGAACGCTCGGCACAGCCGCTGCTTTCAGCTTTTACCCCGGTAAAAACCTGGGCGCCCTGGGCGATGGCGGCGCTGTCACCACCAACGACACCGCGCTAGCAGAAAAGATTCGTGAGCTGCGCAACTACGGCTCCAAGGTGAAATATCATCACGCCGTAAAAGGCTACAACTCCCGGCTCGATGAACTTCAGGCCGCTTTCTTGCGCGTAAAGCTGGGCCACCTGGACGATTGGAATAGCAGACGCAAATCAGCCGCTGCAAACTATCTTCGGTGCTTATCCAGCAGCGACCTCGTTCTTCCGTTCGTGCCTGAGTGGGCCGATCCTGTCTGGCACTTGTTCGTCGTGCGCAGCCAGCATCGCGATAGTCTCGCGAAGCTCCTCACTGACCGCGGAGTCGGTACCGTAATCCATTACCCGATCCCGCCGCACTTACAAGGCGCCTACTCCGAACTTCAGCTCAAACCAGGCTCGCTGCCCATCGCAGAACGCTTAAGCCGCGAAGTGCTCAGTCTTCCCATGGGGCCACACCTGACAGCCGACCAGCAGAACTTAGTCGCCAGCGCCGTCGCGCCAATCGCCCAGCTTACCTAACTTGCTACGACTTGACTTTCACAGATTTAGCCGCCACCGCTGTTTCGAATATCTCCGCGATCCGCGGAACCTGCACCTGGGCAGAGTAGTTTTCCTCGAGCGTGCGGCGTCCAGCGTCACCAATCCGCGTTCTCAACGAAGCATCGTGAAGAAGTCTCTTCAGCTTCTCCACCCACTCATCCTCAGTGCTGGCAAGGAAACCATTCTGCCCATCTGTCACGATCTCCGCATTCACCCCGACCGGCGAAAGAACCGTAGGAATTCCCAACGCCATGTACTGAAGCGCCTTCAAAGCGCACTTCCCCCGCGCCCACGCATCGTCCGGTAGCGGCATAATCCCAATGTCCACCGGTCTCAAATCCTCCACCTCAGAAGCCGAACGCCAAGTGATGTTTTCAACGTCGACTCCCAGCAGCGCATATGGAGTCGCTCCAATGACGCGCAGCCGAAATTTCTCCTCTTTCGCCAACCGCAATAACGCGCTCCGCATAGTATCTAGGTGCTTAAGAGTGCTGTGGCTCCCCGTCCACCCGATCACGGGAACAGAATTCTGCGGTCTGACGATAATCTTGTACGTCTCGATATCAATCGTCGTCGGCACCACCGTAACGTTCTTATTAAACTGCCGCGAATAATCGGCAAGATAATTGTTGCCAGCCATCACGTGAGCGGCCAGGCGACAAAGCGTGCGCGTTTTTCCCGGAGTCCCCTTCAAGAGGCTCGCGTAGCCATTCGTCGGACTGATGTATCGCAACCAAACCGCATCATCGAAGTCATAGATGACAGGGACGCCGCAATTCTGCAACTTATGCTCGATCAGGGGTGGACCCAGGACGGATGCTTCGCGGAATACATAAATTAGATCGTATCCAGGCGCCCTATTCACAATGCTCAGCCGCTTCAGAAACGACTGGAGAGCGAGCTCCGTCTTCTTAATGTACTGACCTTGCTTATAAATGACAGCGCTGAATTCGTCTGATTGAAATGGCTCGTAGTGAATCTCAACCCCGCGTTCCCGAAGCAGCGGCTCCCACTGTTCTATCCGATAACGCTGGCCCGGAACCTCATCGTAAGCGCCCTGCACAAGAGCTAAGACCTTCATCCAATACTCCCGTATTTAACTTATTCCATAACTTCATTCAACAGTTCTTCATAGCGCGCTACGCCGGAATCAACGTCGAACCACTTGCGGCTTACCTCACGTGCCGTCTCAACCTCTTCGGGGTCCAGAGGCTTTGCGGCAATAGCCCGGGCTGCCACTTCCAGATCATGCGGCGATATTCCGTCCAGCACGATTCCAGAGCCGCATTGCTCTACGATTTCCCTGACCTCGGGATTGCAGCCGTATTGAATTGGGCGCACTCCGCTGGCTAGCAGCTCTCCAAGTTTAGTTGGCATCGATCCACGCTTCGCGAATGTCTGGTGCAGCATCAGAAAAGCCCAGTCCATGCGACTCAGCCAACTCGGCATGTCGCGATGCTGCGCCTTCACAATTGTAAAACTTGACTCGGCGATGCCTTGCCTACTTAGCCGTTGCGTAACCGCTTCTGTCTGCTGGCTGACGCACAGCAGATGTGCATCCGGTCGCAGGGTAAGCAGCTTCCCGAACAGCATCAGACTTTCGTCCATGCAATACGAAGCATTCACAGAACCAACCATGCCGATCACTATTTTCGACTGCAATCGCACCAGCACTTCGGGCGGCAAAACTGAATCAGACGTCACATCCGTCACAAGAGTAAATTCCTCATAATCGGTGCACGTTGGAATCACAGCAACCGGAATGTTGGTGTCTCTCAAAGCACCGCTGCGCAAGTCCTCTGCCATCAGATGAGTCAGCGTGACAACTCCTGCAGCATGACGCAGCAGCAACCGCTCGACCCATTTCCCGCTGGAGTACACCAAACGATTAGTGAACCATCGGCCTTCGGCTGCGCGCTCATCGATCCAATATCCTCGCGCGTCGAAAATGTAGGGCACACCTGATACGACGCGCAGAACCAATGCCACGCCAGCCGCAACATAAGAACGAGCATGGATCAACTGGATTTCCCGCTGATGCAGCAGGCGCCTCGCACTCTGAAACGCACGCACGAAGTTACCCAGCACTGCACTCAGGCTGCCGCTGCGATAAGTAAGATGGCTCCATCCAATTCCCGCAGCTGATAAGTCCTTCCCGAGATGAGAAAGCTCCTCGCCGTTCTCCATCACTTGGGCACGTTCCAGCGAAAGAATGGTGTAACGGAATCCACGCTGATTGAGATCGCGTACATATCGCAGCACCTGCGAGCGCCCGAGCGGCTCCAGGATCCCGTCGAACGTCAGATACAACACACTCAAATCTTTCTTGCCTGCGGCCGCTCGGCCTGCGACGCTTTTCACTCTCACGATGTCCGGTGTTCCCATAAAATCAGCCACCGCCAGAATGCATAAATAGTCCAGACCTGGTGACCAAGCGACTTATTCCCTGCAAGAAGGCCCTTCCAGTACCGTTCCAATTGAGGGATATAGAGTGCCAACTCGCCGCGTTGCCTAAGCGTCGTAAGCGCCGCCTCCATTTGTTCGCGCAATGGTCCAACCAACCAATCGGCGACTGGCAAAGTAAATCCCTGCTTCTTTGCCTGCAGAAAATTCGCGCCGAGACGCCGAATGAACAATTCCCGCAGTATCCTCTTGCGCTGGCCATGGTAGACCAATGCGCTGTCTGGCAGCTTCCAACTGAACTCCACCAACCGGTAGTCAAGCAGCGGCGAGCGCAGTTCGATGCTGTTCGCCATCGACATCCGGTCGGTCTTCACTAGAATATCGTCAGGCAAATACAACTTCATGTCGATATAGCGAAGATATTGCAGCGCCGTCACGCGCACCTCTTCTGGACCTAGCAGCTTCTCAAATTGAGCCCTCGGCATTGAACCATCTGCACCGTCTACTCCCTCGTCCCTAGCCCCAAGGGACATCAAGCGGCGATATATTTCGATTCCAAGCTCGCGCTGACCAACAAGCAGCGTGCCGCGCCGATATGCCGCGTACCCCCACGAGGTAATCCTCCTCCAGCCTACGGCCCACTGGTATCTCGTGTAACCGCCAAAGACTTCATCGCCTCCGTCACCGCTCAAAAGGACGGTCGCCTCACTGCGGGCGAGGTGGCACACGGCATAGGTTGGCAGGGCCGAAAAATCTCCAAAAGGCTCATCGAGATAGTTCATAACCTTATCGATCAGCTCAAAGGCCCCTTGCTTCGACAACAACAGCGCGATGTTTTCAACTCCTATCTTCGCCGCCAGAGCCTTCGCTGCTGGCAACTCATTCAGCGCCTCGTCTTCCAGTCCGATGGTGAATGTCTTAAGCGGCACCCCCAGCCGTTGAGCGACCGTGTGTGCGATCAGACTTGAGTCCACACCGCCCGAAAGCAGCACTCCGATTGGCACATCGCTCACCAGCCGCCGCCGGCATGCGTCGTCGATAAGCGCAGCGCATTGTTCGATCGCCTCGGTGTATCCCACAACCGCTTCTGCCTTCAATCCAATAAACCGCTCTAAGGACCAATAGGCGCTTTCAGTTATGGCTAACTTCTCGTCGACCTCGATAATATGTCCAGGCCGCACTTTGAGTATTCCTTTGAATATCGTCAGAGGAGCGGGAATATAAGTAAGAGAGAAATATGCGTCGATCGCTTCCGGCGACAATTGTCTGTCTCTCGAATCCACGCGAAGAATAGCTTTGATTTCAGACCCGAAAAGAAAACGGGAGCCATCGCTGCTGTAGTGCAAAGGTTTTTTACCAAGACGGTCTCGCGCCAATGAAAGCACCCGGCGCTCTCGGTCCCACAGCGCAATCGCAAACATTCCGTTGGTGTGACTTAGCGTTTCTTTCAGGCCGAGTTTCTCGATGCAAGCCAGCAGAACTTCTGTGTCACTGTGGGTGCGAAAGGTCTCGGGACCGCGTCCGATGCGCAGGCGCAATTCGTCAGCGTTGTAAGTCTCGCCGTTGTAAAGAATCGTGTAGCGCCCACTCTCTGAATGCATGGGCTGATCCGCCATTGGCGATAAATCCTGGATCGCCAGACGTGAAAACGCCAATGCAGTGCGGTGTGAGGGGTCAACCCACGTCGCTTCGCTGTCCGGGCCGCGGTGCCGGATGCAGGCGTTCATTCGCGACACTGTGTTCGCAAGTAGTTCAGGTTCAGTCGGATCGCAGCTCACCAGACCAGCAAATCCGCACATAAGTCAATCACCCAGCAGTTCTAATAGATACTCAACCGGAGTCCGCCAGGTGTCGCCCCCGTCGTCCACACTTCACTGTATCGGAAACCCGCATGGCAGGCCGATACTCAGTCTCTACACGACTTTCCCGCCGCGGGGCGAAATCATTGCCACCTCGACAGTTTCGTGCCTAGGTCAGCACTGTGAACCGCTCCACAAGGCAATTAGCGGCCTGCTAAGTGTGCGAGCATGCGAGGCCGAAGCCACGCAACCTGAGGTACTTCTTCACGCGGCACGCGTTACTCATGCTTCGTGCGTAGCGCTCCGTTGCACCAGAGTGCGCTTTAATTGCCGGATATCTGGAAACAAATGCGGAACGTGTTTTTCGGCAAGGCGCTTGCTGTTTCCGATAGACTCCACAATAGTGGCCTTCACGCTATATTGCGCCCGCTTTATAAAACTGCAATGAAGATAAAGATGTTTCCTGCCGAAGGCACCGACTTTATTCGACCCGCGTCTCGCTCCGCCGCGCCGTTGAACCTTATTCTTTTCTTTGGACTCTGTATCCTGCTTGGGTTCGGGCCGCTCGCTTTCGGTGCCGTAGAGGAGTGGGCCATTTGCACGATAGAGGTAACCATCGCAGCGCTCTTC
>JBBPYY010000041.1:0-21326 GCA_038199445.1 Terriglobales bacterium
CAGCGCAACTGGATCGGCCGCAGCGAAGGAGCGCTGGTCGATTTCGCGTTAGCTGCTGAGGGTGAAACGAAAACCGAGGCTGCGATGCCGGCTATACCGGCCGACGAGAAGATCAGCGTTTTCACCACGCGGATTGACACGATCTTCGGCGCGACGTCGGTGCAGCTTGCTCCGCAGCACGCGCTGGTTGCGGGTTTCACCGGTGGCAACGCGAAGCTTGCCGGTGAAGTGCAGGCCATGCTGGACGAGCAGAAGAAGGCGCGCGATGCGGGAGATCTTGGCGAGATTGAGAAGCGGGGCGTCTTCACCGGACGGTATGCGATTAATCCGTTCAATCAGGAAAAGGTGCCGGTATGGGTGGCGAACTACATTCTTGCGGATTACGGCACCGGCGCGATCATGTCAGTGCCGGCGCATGATGAGCGCGATTTCGAGTTTGCCAAGAAATATGGGCTTGAGGTGCGACTGGTTGTGCTGCCGCGGCGAAATGGCGAGCCGGCGCAGGAGGGAGAGAAAGAAGAGCCCATGCTGCCGTTCATTTCAGAGGACAGCCTGTTGATGAATTCAGATGTGTATTCAGGGCTCGGTTGCCGCGAGGCGCAGGAAAAAATGGCGGCCGATGCCGAGGCCAAGGGATTTGGCAAGCGGCAGGTGACGTACCGGTTGAAGGACTGGGGAATCAGCAGACAGCGATATTGGGGCACGCCGATTCCCATGCTGTATTGCGAGAAGGACGGTATCGTTGCGGTGCCGGATGAGCAGTTGCCGGTGAAGTTGCCGGACGACGTGGACATTACGCAGCAGGGCGGTTCTCCGCTCGCGCGGGTGCTGGAATTTGTCAATGCGACTTGCCCGAAGTGTGGTGGGCCGGCGCGGCGCGAGACGGACACGATGGATACGTTTGTCGATTCGAGCTGGTATTTCTACCGCTATACGAACCCTAGATTGGCGACGGCACCAGTCGCAACCGACACGGTGGCATATTGGTTTCCGATCGACCAGTACATCGGCGGCGTCGAACACGCGATTCTGCACCTGATCTATTCGCGGTTCTGGACGAAGGTGATGCGCGACCTGGGTCTGATCAAGAATGACGAGCCGATTTCGCGATTGTTTACCCAGGGCATGGTGATCAAGAACGGCGCGAAGATGTCGAAGTCGAAAGGCAATGTTGTTTCGCCGGATGATATGGTGGCGCACTATGGCGCGGATGCGACGCGCATGTACTCGCTGTTTGCTGCGCCACCGGATCGTGACCTCGATTGGCAGGAAGCCGGGGTCGCGGGGGTGAGCCGCTTTTTGTCGCGCGTGTGGAGGCTGGCGACGAAGTATGCGGAGCGGGCAAGACCCTTTTCCGACGGCCAGGTGGACGATGCGGTTGCGTCGGATGCTTCGCTCGTATTGCTGCGGACAACCCATCAGACGATCCGCAAGATCACGGAAGATTTTGGCGGACGATGGCATTTCAATACTTCCATCGCTGCACTGATGAGCCTGGTGAATGAGTTGACTGCTGCGGAGACGAAGATCGCGGCAGGCGAGATTTCTGACTTTGTGCTGTCGCAGATTCTGACCAATCTGACCCTGCTGCTCGCCCCGTTCGCGCCGTTTCTTGCGTCGGAGATCTGGGAACAGCTTGGAAATGAAACGGAGTTGTTGCGCCAGCCGTGGCCGCAATTTGACGCTGCGCTGGCGGCTGAGTCAATGCTTGAGATTCCGGTGCAGGTCAATGGCAAGCTGCGCGCGGTAATCACGGTGCCGGCGGGTTCGGACGAAGACGCGATTCGCACTGCGGTCGGAACAGACGAGAAGATAAAGACTGTGATTGCCGGCAAGACTGTGGTGAAGCTGATCTATGTGCCGTCGAAGCTTGTGAACATCGTCGTGAAATGACGAGGCCTTTCGCAGAGAGCGCACCGAAGCTTGTCCTGGATACTTCGCGCAAGGGCGTGCGCGGCGCGCAGTCATTTGTAAAAGTACTGCAGACATGCTGGCGGCGGCCTTCGCTGGTCGCGCTGGAAGTCCTGTGGCGCTGGGCATTTGGGATCCCAGTGCTGCTGCAGTTTTACCGCGAAGCACAGACCATACTGGCGCGGGCCCCTGGCTTCGTGCCGCTGCTGCGGGACTTCACCCTGCTTGACCCGACGCGGGCGGCAAATGACATCGCGGCGGGCGTTGATATGTTGCGGGAGCCGTTGCTCCATGTGGCGCGCTGGCTGGTACCCGTGCTCGTGGTCGGGTGGTCGATCGCTTCTGGCGTTGGGCGCAGCGTGGTGCTGCGGCGGTATGACGGTACGCTCGCGGTGCATCCCGTTACGCTAGTTGCGCTGCAGTTGGTGCGCCTTTTGTCGATACTGGCGACGGTGCTGTTGTGGTGGACCGTTTTGCAATCGATCGCGGCGCACACGGTCGGGATCCCAGATCCTAATCTGGTGGCCTACTTTGCGGGGGCGATTGTGTGGTCGCTCAGCGTCTTCACCGCATGGGCCTTGGCCAGCCATTTGTTATCAGCGGCGGCGATTCTAGCTGTGCTTGAAGGCCGCGGATTTGCCGGCAGTATTCGCGGCGCGTTTACGCTTGGACGCGTGAGACCGAAGTTGCTGGAGATCAATCTGGTGCTGGGGATTGTGAAGCTCGCGATTATCGTTCTGTCGATCGTGATGTCGTCGATTCCCCTGCCGTTTCTGTCCCTGATGACCGCGGACGCGCTGAATTATTGGTACGTGCTGTGCGTGTTGTTTTATCTGATTGCTTCGGATTTCTTTCAGGTGGCGCGGCTGGTGGCCTATATCGAGCTGTGGCGAGCGTATCGGGTGGAAGGCACGCCAGCTTTACACGTTGCGCGAGACGCGGCACACTAGTCCGTGGATACCCCAGCCATCGTCATCCTCGATTTCGGTTCGCAGTACACGCAGCTGATTGCGCGTCGAATTCGCGAACAGAATGTTTTCTCCGTCGTGCTGCCTTGCACAGCGTCTCTCGACGAAATTCAGCGCGCAAACCCCATCGGCATCATCCTGTCGGGTGGCCCGTGTTCGGTCTATGACGTGGAGGCGCCGGCGGCGGACCCCGCGGTGCTGGGTCTTGGGGTGCCAATTCTCGGCATCTGCTATGGACTGCACTTCATCACACATCATCTTGGCGGCCGCATTCAGCCGGCGGCGAAGCGGGAGTATGGACCGGCGGAAGTGACAGTGTCGGCGTCGCGGTCTGTCATTTTCAAGAACATGCCGATGACGCTGCCGGTGTGGCAATCGCATGGGGACGACACGTTGGAACTGGCGCCAGGCTTTACGCAAACGGCGCAGACAGAGAATGCAGTCGCTGGGATGGAAGATGTCTCGCGCAAGATCTATGCGGTGCAGTTTCATCCTGAGGTGCGGCACACGAGAGATGGAGAGCAGTTGCTGCGCAACTTCATTTTTGACGTGTGCAAAGCGAACGCTGACTGGACGCCGCAGCATTTTATCGAGTCGACTGTCGCGGCGATTCGCGAGAAGGTGGGCGACGGGCACGCGATCTGCGCGCTGTCGGGCGGGGTAGATTCTTCCGTGGCGGCGGTGCTGGTCGCGCGCGCGATTGGGGACCGGTTGACCTGCGTTTTTGTGAACAATGGAGTGTTGCGCAAGGATGAGTTTACCAAGGTGCAGCAGAACCTGCGCGGCAAGCTGAAACTGAACCTGGTCGCGGTGGATGCAAGCGAGCGCTTCTTGTCGCGGCTGGCCGGGGTCACAGATCCGGAGACCAAGCGCAAAATTATCGGGAGCGAGTTCATCTCTGTGTTTGACGATGAGGCGGCGCGCATTCTGACAGAAGAAGGCGAGCACGAGATTGCCTGGCTGGTGCAGGGGACGCTTTACCCGGACGTAATCGAATCATCCAGCGTGAAGGGCCCTTCGCAGACAATCAAGAGCCACCACAATGTGGGCGGCCTGCCAGCGGATATGAAGATGAAGCTGTTGGAACCGCTGCGCGATTTGTTTAAGGACGAAGTACGCCGCATCGGCCGCGATCTCGGCATGCCGGAAGACATCATCGAGCGGCAGCCGTTTCCCGGACCAGGGCTGGCGGTGCGTATTCTGGGCGAAGTGACGCCGGAGCGCATCGCGATACTGCAGGAAGCCGACGACATCGTCGTGAGCGAGATCAAACTGGCGGGACTCTACCGCGAAATATGGCAATCGTTCGCGGTGCTGTTGCCGGTGAAGAGCGTTGGGGTCATGGGCGATCAGCGAACGTATGCGTATACGTGCGCGATTCGAGCCGTTTACTCAGACGATGGGATGACCGCGGACTGGGTTCCGCTGCCATATGACGTGCTGAAGCGCATTTCCAGCCGCATCGTGAACGAGATTCGCGGGATCAATCGCGTGGTGTATGACATCACTTCAAAACCGCCGGGGACGATTGAGTGGGAGTAGGTTGTTACGCGGGTTGCTGCGGTCTCTGAAACCGGCTGAATACCGTCGCTGAAAGCGTCAGTAAGACGACGATAGAGAGCCACCCGAGCAGTGCGGACCAGCGGGCGATCGACTCACCCTGTTCCGCTGTTGCGAGCGAGCGGCCAACCAGCACAAAGCCACTGTAATGCGCGCCGGTGAAGTGACGGACGACGATGGCCAGACGGACGCCGGGCCGTGGTTGCCAAGTGAGTGTATTACTGCCGAAACGACGCGCATTCCCGAAGACCCCGGCTGGCAGTGTGGGGACTGCGTCACTGAGCACGGCGTCTGAATTAATGGCCTTCAGGTTCTCGTCGTAGGCGATAGTGAAGGGCTGCAGGCTGGTGCTAAGGTCGGTGCAGGAGGGGCTACACGAGCTCTCCATGCGATCGTAGGTCATGTACTTGCGGACCGTGTCGTCTGCCATCTGCTGTTGCGGCTGGTTCGCAGCCCGACGAATGGTTTGCTGCATGACGGCATATCCGCCGAGCGCGAGAACGAATGCGACTGCGCTGAGGCAGAGTGCCTGATAGAAAAACGGGCGACGCGAAATTTGTTCGCTGAACATGCGGGCATTCTCCCTGAACGTAGTGAGTGCAAGGTCGGAGAAAAGCGAGAACGAATCCACCAGAGAGTGATGGTCCGCCGCCGCGTCACGTGCGGTCTGGGCAATCTGTTGCGAGTACTGATGGCGAAATGCAGGCGGCAGCAGAAACAATGCGCGGTCGTAGAGCTGCCAGAGCATTGGGCTCATGCAGACACCTCTGGACGAATGCCCTTGCGGCGTAACGCTGAGAGAGCGAGGCGCAGACGATCGGCCTCGGCGTTTAACGCTGCGGCTCCGTTGCGGGTGATGCGATAGTAGCGGCGGCGCTGGTCGTCGGTGGTACCGGTTTCTTCCGTGAGACCTGCCGCAACCATGCGGTCGAGCGAGCCGTAGAGCGTGCCGGGCCCCATCTTTCTGGTGGGGGATTGGGCGGCAGACTCCTTCATGATGGCGTAGCCGTGTTTTTCGCCATCGGCGAGAGCGAGCAGGATGGAGAAGACGGCGGGGGAAAGTGGAGTTTCTAGCATGCTTAGACAATATATCCGTAACGGATATATTGTCTAGACCGTTGTTGCGAGAATCTAGTACTATTCAGGATTTTCAGATTCTTCTTCGTCGCCGGCTTCGTCTTCTTCGATGGCATCCACAATCTGCTGTAGGCGGGCGGCGTCGGCTTGCTTTTTGAGATACGCCAGCCGCTGGGCTGGCGTGAGGCGCGCGAGGAGCCGGGCAAATCGTTCTTCTTCGGGAGTCGGCATTTCATTTCACTTGTAGGAACGGCAAGAGGAGCGCCGATGCGCGCTCCTCTTGGCTAGTTCACGTTATCGCTTAGAACCCTTCGACTTTGGCACTGAGCGGTGTTGCCGCTTTGAGCGCTTTGTTGACGTTATTGATGTTCTCTGTGCCGGTCGTGTTCAGCCACTCTTCGAACGCATTCGCGCCTCGTTTCGCGTACACGGCGATGCCGTCTTTCCATGTGGCGCGGCCGCAGAGGACGCCGTTGAACTTCGTGCCGGATTCGGCGGCCAGTTCAAGGGTCTCAATGAAGACCGGGTTGGATACGCCCGCGGAGAGGTAGATGAACGGCTTGTGCGTCATGGTTTCGGCGAGGCGAAAGTGTTCGAGAGCCTCTTTGCGCGTGTAGGCTGCCTCGCCTTTGAACGCTTTGGTACCGGCGACGAATCCCATTTCTACGGGCACTTCGACTTTGAGCACGTCGACGGCGTAGCGTTCTTTGCCGAATTCGGCCATCGAACCCGATACGATCTCGGGCTTCTTCTTTGCGTAATGGAGAGATTTTTCGTCGCCGCCATCGACGTCGTAGCCGACGAATTCAAGGAAGAACGGGATGTCGTGGGCGCGGCACTCATCACCGATGCGCTCGATCCACGCATGCTTCAGGTCGTTGATGTGGGTCTTTTCGTAGGGAGAATAGTAGAGCAGGATCTTGATGCAATCGGCGCCTGCTTCTTTGAGGCGGCGGACGCTCCACACGTCGAGAAGATCGGGAAGCCGCCCAGCTGTGTTCGAGTCGTATCCGGTTTTTTCATACGCGAGCAGCAGGCCCTTGCCGTTGCGATGGGTTGCCGCAGGCAGACCGAATTCTGGATCGAGCAAAATGGCGGAAGCGTGGAGCGTGAGCACCTTGGTGACCAGCAGTTTGAATTCTTCGAGCGCCGAATCGGGAACGTCGGAGACGCCCCTCTCTTTGGCCAAAGACTTCTTTAACGAGCCGCGCTGGTCCATGGCGGCGGCGGCGATCACGCCGCGTGGATCAGCTACGGCTTTGATGCCGGCCAGTTTGCCTGGAGTGAGAGTGACTTTCATAGGTGTGGCTCCTCAGCGAAAAATGCATGTAGAAAGGTGCGTGTATTCGACGCCAATTCTAGCAGCGCCATGAGCTGCTAACCCGCGGCTTGCTGCAGCACGGCCCGTTGCGCGGCAAAGAGTTGCGTAATGCCCGCGCCGGCAAGGTCGAGCATGGCGTCCAACTGCGGACGCGGGAATGCAATGCGCTCCGCCGTAGCTTGCACCTCAACCAGCCCGCCATCTTCTGTCATGACGACATTCATGTCGACCTCGGCGTTGGAATCTTCTTCATAGGCGAGATCGAGCAGCGCTGTCTTTTCGACCACGCCGACGCTGGCGGCGGCAACGAGTTGCAGCAGGGGCGATTGTTTCAATTTTCCGGCGGCGACGAGTATGTCGAGAGCGATGGCGAGAGCGGCGCAGGCGCCGGTAATGGCGGCGGTGCGTGTGCCGCCGTCGGCCTGCAGTACGTCGCAATCGAGAATGATGGTGCGCTCGCCGAGCAGTTGACGGTCGACGACGGCGCGTAGAGAGCGTCCGATGAGGCGCTGAATTTCGTGCGTGCGGCCGGAGACCTTGCCTCGTTCACTTTCCCGCGCGGTTCGGGTCAGAGTCGCTCGCGGCAGCATGCCGTACTCCGCCGTGACCCAGCCTTTGCCGCCGTTGCGCATCCAGCCGGGGACGCCCTGTTCTACGGTGGCGTTGCAGAGCACCCGCGTGTGGCCGAGCTCGATGAGGATGGAGCCTTCGGCAGTGGGCACGAAGCCAGGAGTGAGCTTAAGAGGGCGCATCGCGTTGAGAGCACGAGAGTCGGAGCGGAAGAAGGTGTCGGTCACAGCCGTAATTCTATTCGGACGTGCGTACGAGAGCGCGGCTGGAGACCCGAGATGGGAAATTCCATATCGGGGCTAACGTTGGTGGATGGTTAACAGTTATGAAATTGCTACTTTTTTGGAGCTACCTTGCATGCGTATGCTCCGAAATGGGAAAAGGGTTCGTCGACCATTCGCTTTTCGTCGACGCGCTCTACACGTTTCAGCAGAAAAAATCCGAATTGGCACTCGCCGCGGTTGGGGAGGGCCCCGAAAGGGAAACTAGACATGGCTGTAATGAGCACTGCACAACTGGTACCGACCCTTGAGTTTTCCTCGCTGCTGGATTCCAAACAGCAGGCGGCACTGAGCGAGCAAGCGGCGCAGATGAACGTGCTGGTGGTGGATGACGACACCTCGGTGCGCAATGCTTGTCGTGAGATCGCGCGCAATCTCGGCCATCAGACTCACGTTGCGGAAAGTGTCCCCGCAGCGCGAGCGGTGTTGAAGGGGGAGAGCATCGATGTTCTGCTGCTCGATTTGAAGCTGCCGGGCGGCGGCGGTCTTGCGCTGCTGGAAGAAGTGAAGTCGCTTTATCCCGACACCGTGGTAGTGGTGATGACGGCGTTCGCAACGGTGAATTCCGCAGTCGAGGCAATGCGGATCGGTGCGGGCGATTATCTGACGAAGCCATTTGCCATGGATGAGCTAACCGCGATGCTCGAGCGCGCGGCGGAACGAAGAAATTTCGACGTTGAGGCGCGACGCCTGCGCAACCGCCTGCGCACGGAGCAGGGCTTCGGCACCATCGTGGGCCGTAGCCCAGAGATGGATCGGCTGTACCGCATCCTGTCTAAGGTTGCGTTCGCCGCGCACCCAGTGTTGATTCTCGGCGAGACAGGAACGGGGAAGGAGATGGTGGCGCGTGCCATCCACACGAATGGACCGAACGCGGCGCGTCCGTTTATTCCTGTGGATTGCGGGTCGCTTTTGCCGGCGATGGTGGAGAGCGAACTGTTCGGCTACGTCAAGGGAGCCTTTCCTGGAGCCGTGAAGCCGAAGATGGGGCTGCTGGCCGCCGCGGACGGAGGTACGATTTTTCTGGACGAGATCAGCGAGCTGCCGCTCGACCTTCAGGCAAAGCTGCTGCGCGCTTTACAGCAAAAAGAGATTCGTCCGGTCGGCGCTTCTGACAATCCGTCGGATCGAGTCCCGATTAATGTGCGCATTCTTGCGGCGACGAATCGCGATCTGGCGCAGATGGTCGAACGCGGGCAGTTTCGCAAGGACCTCTACTTCCGGCTGAATGTCGTCACGCTCCGCGTGCCAGCCCTGCGCGAGCGCAAACAGGATATTCCTCTGCTAGCGGCGCATTTCATCGAGCGGATGGCGAATGAGGCCGGGACTGGCTATACGCTGTCGGATGATGCCCTACGGACGATGGTCGATTACGACTGGCCGGGCAACGTGCGCGAGTTGGAAAATGCCATCGAGCGGGCGTTTACGCTTTCGTCGGGGCCGATGTTGCATATGGGCGATTTTCCGACGCAATTGCAAGATTTCAGAATGCACCAGCGGGCGGCGCAGGAAGAGCAGGTGGTGGCGATGGCGGCGGCGAGGCCATCGGGCCTTCGGACGATTGCCGAACTCGAGAAGCAGGCGATTCTCGACGCGATTGCCTATCTGAAGGGCGACAAACTGAAGGCGGCCAAGCTCTTGGGAATCGGCAAAACCACGCTGTATCGCAAGCTGAAGGAATATGGAATCAGCGAAACGTTCGCATAACCCAAGGAAGCAGGCAAAATGATGCGTTCTGTATTGATAATTACCGCCGTGGCAGGTTCCGCTGAGTGTGCGCAAGCGATGGAAAAACAGCTCAGTTTGCGGGTCGATGTGGTCGCCGACCGCCGCGCGGGGCTAGCGGCCCTGCGCCGCGAGGAATATGCCGTCGTCATACTCGACGAGAATCTCGCCTTGGCGGACGCCGCTGCAACGGATGTGTTGTGGAAGCAGGCGGGCCTCGCTGTTCCCATCGAGATCAACTTTGCCATTTGCGGCTGCGCGCGCATCACCCGCGAAGTGCGTGCGGCGCTCGCGAGGCGCGATCAGGAGCAGATGCTGGCCATGCGGGCGGCGGCGACGCTGGTGGAAAGCGAGTTAAACTCCGCTGTCACTGGGTTGGTCTTGCAATCGGAACTCGCGATGCAGGAAGCAGGAGTGACTCCAGCGCTGGCCGCGCGTTTGCAGGCGATATGCGAAATGGCAAATAGTCTGGGCAACAGGCTGCGACAGCCGGGGACGACACATGAAGCAGCGCAAGCGGCGCTGGCGCGCTAGACTTTCGTCGTCTTCGGCTCGCCCGGCTTTAGGATCCATCTCTAAGGGTAGGCCCGTCACAAGGCGCCGCATTGAGGATGCCGTGTGACGAACTCGACCTCATAGATATTGACCGTGGAATATGCGACGGCGAGTTTGTCGCCTGTCTTCAGCGCGTCGAAGCAGGGTGGGTCGATCCACGTAAAGCGGTCGCCCTGCTTGTCGATGCGAGCCCGGTCCTGCGTTTCCGCGGAGACGGCATGGCTATCGATTTTGTAATACACAATGTAATGGCCTGAGTTCTCGCCCCCGGATCCGGGCGGCTCAAATGCCTTCCCGGTTACCGTCGCGTCCAGGCGCATCTCCGCTTTCGAGTATGCCGAACCGGTTCCTGCGGCGCCCAACACGAACCAGCCGGCGACTAGAATCACGGCGCAGATGCCGACGAAAATCAGAATCTTGCGCATGAGTAACGCTACTTCATCCCGCGTGTTCGGGGGAGTACGTAATTAGTGGATGGTTTTCATGCGGCGCGCCATGTAGTCCATGAGCAGGTATTCGCCGAGCGTGTCCGGCGTGGTGAAGTACGCCTTCCCGCTGCACATGCGCGTGACCTGTTGCACGAACTGTACGAGCCCAAAATCTGAGGCAAGCATGAAGGTGTTGATCAGGATGCCGGCGCGTTTGCAGCGCGCGACCTCTTCAAGTGTTTGCGACACGACGAGCGGATCGAGGCCGAAGGCATTCTTGTAAATGCGCCCATCGGGCAGCGTGAGAGCGGAGGGCTTGCCGTCGGTAATCATGACGATCTGCTTCATGTCTTTGCGCTGGCGCTGGAGAATCCGCTGTGCAACGCGCAGGCCTTCGCGGGTGTTGGTGTAATACGGGCCGACTTTCGCGCGGGCAAGCTGCGAGAGCGGCATCTCCTCCGCAGAGTCGTGAAAGAGCACGAGTGAAAGTGAGTCGCCGGGGTACTGTGTGCGCACCAAATGCGCGAGTGCCATGGCGACGCGCTTCGCCGGCGTAAAGCGATCTTCGCCATACAAGATCATCGAATGCGAGCAGTCGAGCATCACCACGGTCGCGCAGCTCGATTCATAGTCGCACTGATGGACCTGCAGGTCGCTGTATTCGATGTTGAGCGGAAGGCCGATGCCTTCGCGTTGAATGGCAGAAGAGAGGGTCGCGTTCACGTCGAGATTGAGGACGTCGCCGAACTCATAGGGCTTGGTTGCGCCGCTGGTTTCCACTCCCGTGGCGAGAGAGTGTGTATCGTGGCGGCCAAGCGAGGAGCGGCCCATCGCGCCCATCAATTCGCTCAGCGTTTTGTAGCCGAGAAAGTCGAGACTCTTCTCGGTAACTTCGAAGCGGGCGTTGATGTTTTGTTCCGCATTGCCAGTCTGCCCGCCGCCGGTCGAGAGCTGCGACGGATCGTGCGGCTCATCGACGGAGATATAGTTCTCCTGCTCCATGCGATCGAGCAGTCTTTCAATCAGACCGTCGAGGTCGTCCTGTGCCATCTGGTCTAGCTTCTGCTGCGTCTCCTCGTCGAAGAGATCTCCGGCTTCGAGCGCCTGCCGCAAAGCCTCACGCAGATTGTCGAGCGTGTGCTCGCCGTCAAGCTCTTGAAAACGATCGAGGGGCGAGCGGAAGCCGGAGTCCAGCAAATAGTCCGACAGCGCCTGCATCAAATCGTCGAGCGAAAGCTCAGATGCGAGGTCCCCGGAATACTTCGTGTAGCGAACGCGCTTCATCTAGTTAAATCCGCGGCGGCTTTTCTTCGTTGACCAGTCGTCAAGTTCGGGGTCGCGGCGTTCCCGCTCCATCGCGACATTTTTCTCGGCACGGTTGCGCGCGCGCTCTGGAGCGGAAAATGTGCGCTCTTCGTTGCGGCTGATTCGGCGATGCGCCACCATGCCCTCAAGCAGAAATTCTGCAGCAGACACGACCATCTCGGGCGCATCATTTGCGTCGATGCCGAGCGGGGAAAGCTTGTCGAGCAAGCCTTGGATTTCGCGCAGGGAAGCAAGGGAGCCGGCGGAAGATTCGCTATCGTCGACCTTCACAGTGCCCCCCAGATTGAACCACTGCTCGATCTGCTGGGTGTTCGTGTCGGTGAAGTACTTATCGAAAATCGTGGCGATGGCGGCCGTCACCAGCTCGCGGACGACTGTATCGGCGCCACGCATTTCGCCTTCGTATTCCAGTTCGACCTTGCCTGTGATTCCTGGCAGCGCCGCAAAAATATCTCCAACGCGTGGAACGGCGACCTCTTCCTCATGCGAAAGGGCGCGACGCTCCGCGTTGGAAATGACCAGCTCCATGGTTGAGATCGGTAAGCGCTGCGAAACGCCGGAGCGCTTATCGACCTTCTTATCGACGCGCGCGGCGAAGGCGACCTGCTCTACCACCTCGCGAATAAAATTTGGCACCTCAGTGGGCAAAAATCCGCGCTCGCTCCAGCTTTCCTGGGCGGTAATCGCGATGCCTTCCTCGAGCGTTTCAGGGTAGTGAGTGCGGATCTCGGAGCCGATCCTGTCTTTCAGAGGCGTGACGATTTTACCGCGCGCGGTGTAGTCCTCTGGATTTGCCGAGAACACCAGCGCGACGTCGAGCTCAAGCCGCACCGGGTAGCCTTTCACCTGCACGTCACCCTCCTGCATGATGTTGAACAGTGCCACCTGAATTTTGCCGGCGAGATCGGGAAGCTCATTGATGGCAAAGATGCCGCGGTTCGCGCGTGGCAACAAGCCGTAATGCATGGTCAGTTCGCTTGAGAGTTCCTGGCCGCCGCGCGCCGCTTTGATGGGATCGAGATCGCCGATCAGGTCCGCGATAGTGACATCGGGGGTGGCGAGCTTCTCGACGTAGCGCTCCTCTTGCGAGAGCCAGCCAATGGGCGTCGCGTCTGCTTTCTCGACGACGAGATCTTTGCAGCGGCGGCAGATGGGAGCGTATGGGTTATCACGGATTTCGCAGCCGGCGATGTACGGCGCATGGACGTCCAGCAAAGTGGTGAGAGCGCGAAGGATGCGGCTCTTTGCCTGACCGCGGAGACCCAGCAGGATGAAGTTGTGCTTCGACAGAAGCGCGTTTGCGATTTGCGGGATGACGGTGTCTTCATACCCGACGATGCCGGGAAAGAGCGAGCCGCCCTTGCGCAAACGGGCGATTAAATTTTCACGGAGCTCATCTTTCACGCCGCGCGAGCGCAGCCGCGTTTCCGAATACTCTTTCGATCTTCTTAGCTCGCCTAGTGTCTCTGGCAAGTGGATCTGTGACAGATGGGCCGATGCAGATTGTTTTGCAGACATTCATGCTCCTCAAAAAAGTGAGCGATAAGCCGTTAGGCATGGGTTGAGTATAGGCGTCGAGCGCTGCCGATTTGATGGTGTAGCGTATCGGCGCGATGCGCCAGTTTTTGACTACATCACGTGGCCGTTGCGTACCGCGGACGATGCCACGCGTCCGGTACGTAATTTTGGCAACACGGAATGGTAGAAGTCGATGAGCCGCGCCGTCCGCTCTTGGTCACTGCGCAGCGCGAGCAGCTCCTGCTTGAAATCAAGATCGCCGGGGAGGGCGTTTGACAGTGGAAACGAGACGGCGCCATCGAGGTCCAGCGAGGGAAAGGCGCTTAACTCTTCGCCGAGAAGCTCGAGCATTTCGAAGTGAAGGGCCGCACACTGTTCGCGGGCTTTCCGCGTCGCCGGGATGCCGTCGTTCTCGACGAGGTCGACCTCCGCCTGCAGGAAAGAGCGCGTGCTATCTAAGAGTTCGATCTCGAAAGGCTGACGGCCGTGGCACAGGATATCCATACGGCCGTCTGGATAATTGCCTAGCTTGCGCATGATCTCTGCCGTGCACCCTACGACGGAGAGTCCCTCGCGCGTGGCGCGGACTACTCCGAAGCACTTCTTCTCCGCAAGGCATTCCGCCACCATGTCACGATACCGCTGCTCGAAGATGTGCAGCGGCAGCACGGCTGCCGGGAAGAGCACAATGTCGAGAGGAAAGAGAGGAATCTTCACGCAATGTCTATTATGCCCGCGAGCGAGAGGTCGAACGCCACTGCAAAATAAGCCAATTTTGGCGGCACCAAAGATGTCATTCAGGTGCCTATTCAATCTCATCAAGCAGAGCTTGCATTTCGCGTTCGGCGTGAGCGTTTCCGGCACGACGTGAGGAAGCGATTCCGCCGAGCAGGCGTTCGCGTGCTTCGCCGTTGCGTCCGGCCTTGACCAGAGTCTGCGCAGCCATCTGATAACCGGCGGTGTAATCAGGGTGTTGCGCAATCAGTGCATCGAAGTTTTCAAGGGCGCCGGCGATGTCATTTGCGTTCGCTTTTTCCATGGCGAGTCCGTAGCGCGCAAAGGCGTCGTTGGGGTTTTGCGCGAGAATCTCGGTAAGCATCGCAACCTTATCCACGAACTACATTGTAGGGGAGGGAGCCGCTCGCATGCGCGTTCCCATCCGCAACCGTAGAATTGAAATATGAATCAAGCTACACATGGTCCGTCGCGCCGGGTCGCGGAATCCCAGTCGGAAATGACGGAGCTGGTGCTTCCGAATGACGCGAATACTCTTGGGAATCTTCTCGGCGGCCGACTCATGCATTTCATCGATCTGGTCGCGGCCCTGGCGGCGTTTCGTCACGCGCGCAGCCACGTCGTAACGGCTTCGATGGAGCACATCGACTTTATCGCGCCTGTCCATGTAGGCGATGTTGTGATTCTGAAGTCGAGCGCCAATCGGGCGTTTCATACTTCGATGGAAATCGGTGTGAAGGTGTGGGTAGAAAATGCTATCGCAGCGACCAGCAGGCACGTTGCCTCGGCCTATCTGACGTTCGTCGCGGTGGATGCGAATGGACGTCGCGTCCCGGTACCAGCGTTAGAGCCCGAGACGCCGGAGCAGATTCGCAGGTACGAAGACGCGGGCCACAGGCGCGAGCACCGCAAGGTCGAGGCGGCGCGAAAGCGCGCCATCGTAACCGCATAAGTTATTCATCCACGAACCAAGATTCGGACAGGAAGACATGGCACACGGAGCAGCCGTACAGCAAGGTCCTCAGGCATTGCCTGGGGTGAAAGCAATTGTTGCGATTGGTTCGGGGAAGGGCGGAGTCGGAAAGACCACGCTCGCCGTGAACCTTGCAGTGTCGCTGGTGAAGCTCGGTTACAAGGTCGGATTAATTGACGCGGATATTTATGGTCCTAACATTCCGCTGATGATGGGCGTCAACCGCCAGCCTCGCATGATCGGCGAAAACCGCATCGAGCCGTTGGAGGCGCACGGCGTGAAGGTGATTTCGGTGGGTTTCATCTCGCCAGGCGATAAGCCGATGGTGATGCGCGGGCCGATGCTGCACCAGATTATTCGCCAGTTCCTCGGACAAGTGGAGTGGGGTGAACTCGACTTTCTGCTGGTAGATCTGCCACCGGGAACCGGGGATGTGGTGATTTCGCTCTTTCAGACGGTGCCGCTGACTGGCGCTATCGTCGTTTCGACGCCATCGGATGTGGCCCTCGAAGATGCACGCAAGGCGCTGGAAATGTTCCACCAGGTGAATGTTGAGATTCTCGGAATCGTTGAGAATATGAGCCATTTCACGTGTCCGCATTGCCAGCACGAGATCGATATCTTCTCCAGAGGAGGCGCGGAGCGTACGGCAAAAAGATTCGGCGTGCCTTTCCTCGGTTCGGTCGAATTGGTGCCGGAGATTCGTCAGGGCGGCGATACGGGATTGCCTGCTGCGCTGGGCGGGGAAGCATCGAAGAACGGCGCGGAATTCTTCGCGATTGCGAAGAAGCTCGCGTCCCGTGCGCTCGAGATTGCGGCGGTTGAGAAAAATATTCTAGAGATCAGCTAGCGGTAGGCGATGATGAACATCCGCTTAAATGGAAGCAACACGCGTCCGTCGGGACGCGTCGGATAGACATCAGACAGGTGCTCTGTATATTGCGCGAGAAATTCATTCCGCGCACTCAGCGTCTTCAGCGCGTCGAGATACGGACGCAGGCCGCTGCCGCGATACCACTCCGTGATCGCTTCGACGGAGGGCAACGCGTGGAAATAATCTGTCGTCCAGAGATCGACCCGCTCAGCACGCGGGGCTAAGCAGTCGTAGTAGAAATTAGCCGACTCTGCATGCCATTGCTGCACTTCTGTCGCGAACTGTGCGCGCCATTCGTCGGACGCGGCGAGGGTGCGCGCAACGACGTGGGCCGGCGCCAATGGGTCGGCAGGCATCTGCACGGCGAGAGCGCCGTGCATGCTGACTCGGTCCATCAGTTTCGGAAAAAGCGTCTCGTGATCTGGCACCCACTGCAGTGCTGCGTTGGAAAAGACCACATCCCATTCGCCCGGTTGCGTGGTCCATTCCGCGATTTCGGCCTGCTGGAAGGCGGCGTAGGTGCTGCCTGCACGGGCCGTTTCGAGCATTTCACGAGAGCTGTCTATGCCAACGACGGGCGCAGATGGCCAGCGTTCGGCCAGCAAGGATGCGGAGTTGCCAGGACCGCAGCCCAGGTCCACGATGCTCTTCGGCGAATCAACCGCCATCGCCGTGATCAAATCGCGACAGGGCCGCGCTCGCTCAGCGGCAAACTGCGCGTATTGTGATGGATCCCACGTTGGCATCAATGTCTGACTTTCCGCATAACGATACCCGCCCGCGCAATTTCTTGACTATTGGTTGGCTGCTTCCTAGCATGAGCTATGGCAAGCGCGCCGCAGACCCCGATCTCAATGACCCCGCGTCAGCGCGTGATTCTTAACGCCATCGTTGGACATTACATCGCGACCGGCGAACCCGTCGCGTCCCAGACAATCGCGCAGGCGCTGAACGCCGACGGACTGAGCTCGGCGACGATCCGCAATGTGATGGCGGAGCTCTCAGACGTAGGCCTGCTTGAGCAGCCATATACTTCTGCCGGCCGTATCCCTACGGCGCAGGCGTTCAGGCAATACGTGTCTATGCTGGAATCACAGAGCACGCATGAGGAATTGCCGAGGAAGCAACGCGAGATCATTGAAGAACACTACAAGGGCGTCACCGGAACGCAGGATTTTCTCGAACGCACTTCGCATGTGCTTGCCTTGGTTTCCAGTGGAATGGGTGTCACGTTGCTGACGACGGGTGAGGTTATGGCGCTCGAACATATTCACTTCACGCGGCTTGCTGCTGGCAGAGTGCTCGCCGTGCTGGTCACCAAGTCAGGTACGGTGCAGGATCGGGTCCTAGCGCTCGATCGCGATATCGCAACAGCGGAGCTCGAGGTCGCGGCGAACTATCTGAATGCAAACTTTCACGGGTGGACGCTGACCCGGGTGCGCGAGGAGCTTGCGCAGCGTATCCAGCGCGAACGCAGCGAATACGACCGGATGCTCGATGATCTCGACCAGCTTTGGCGCAAGGGCGCGCTCGAGCGTCAGCAAGGACAATCCGTGTTTGTTGAGGGAATGGCAAACCTTATTTCCGGCGAGGCCAGCGGCGGTCGTGAACACCTGCGGCAGCTTCTCTCGGCGCTTGAAGAAAAACATCGCCTTGCGGAATTGCTCACCGCGTATGTCGACGCGCAGCAGGAGTCCGTGCGCGTGGTGGTGGGCCTTGAAGCCGCCCTGCCGCAGATGGGCAACTATGTGCTGATCGGGGCACCGGCGCGATTGGCGGGCGAGGTGATGGGCTCCGTCGCGGTCATTGGCCCGACGCGCATGCATTACGAAAGTGCAATGCAGACGGTGTCCTACGTGGCAAAACTTTTTGATCACCTGCTGGAAGGGCCGCTTACGGGTCCCCGCGGCGCGCAGTAGTAACTCCGGTAAAATGGAAAAGTTGGCCCGGGAGCCGAGGGTGAATCTCTCGTCGCTCCGGCGCATCCTTTCTACACAGGGGAATTCATGAGTCGCAGGACGGAAGAGGAAGCATCCGAGCGCGTCGCCGCCGATACGGGTTCGCGCATCGATATCGCACAGGGAACTGACCCGGTCAGTGATCCTGACGCGCCCGTCATCTCGGGGGAACAGCAGGAGGCAGCGGTTGCCGCGGCAGCCAGCATCGACACGGCAAATTTGAGGACGGAGCGCGATCAATTGCTCGATCGGCTCGCGCGCCTGCAGGCGGATTTCGACAATTCGCGCAAACGCGAGCAGCGAGAGCGCGCGGATTTTCGCGATTACGCCGTTGCCAATGTGATTGAGCAGTTTTTGCCCGTGGTCGACAACTTTCAACTCGCGCTCAAGAGCGGGGGTTCCGCAGATCAGTTGCGCAACGGTGTCGAGTTGATCGTGAAGCAGATGGAAGAAGTTTTGCGCAACCTGAATGTGCAGATAGTGCCCACCGTCGGTGCCCAGTTTGATCCGCGTGTGCACGAGGCGCTGGATATGGTCCCCCGAACGGACGTGCCCGACCACCAGATATTGGATGAAGTGCGTCGCGGATATACGCTGCGCGAGAAGATGTTGCGCCCGGCACTGGTTCGGGTCGCCCAGAACGAAGAACAAAAAACCGCATGAGCCCAGTAGGAAACGTGACCAAAACCGACTACTACGAAGTGCTGCAGGTGTCTCGCACTTGCACTGACCAGGAGCTGAAAAGCGCCTACCGCCGTCTCGCGATGGAGCATCACCCGGATCGAAATCCGGACGACGCCGCTGCAGAGGAGAGATTCAAAGAGGCGAGCGAGGCGTATCAGATTCTCTCCGACCCGCAGAAGAGAGCAGCGTATGACCAGTTCGGACATGCGGCGGTCAATGGTAATTCGGGCTTCGCCGGCGGCAATCCTTTCTCCGGCAACGGAGACCTGGGCGACATCTTCGGAGACATCTTTGGCGAAATGTTTTCTGGCGCCACAGGCCGTCGCACCTCACGCGCCCAGCGTGGCCGGGATCTGCAATATCCACTTACGCTTGAATTTGCCGAGGCGGTTTTTGGTAAACAGACCGAGATCAAATTTCGCCGTATGAACGAGTGCGACGGATGTCATGGCACCGGCGCGGAGAAGGGTCGCGCGCCAGTGACTTGCGAGACGTGCCGCGGACGTGGCCAAGTGCGGTCGCAGCAGGGATTTTTCTCCATTGCGCGCACCTGCCCAACCTGCAGCGGTTCGGGAACCATCATCAAGGAGCCATGCAAGACTTGCCAGGGCGAAGGCCGGCTGCAGAGCGAACACACCCTACAGGTGACGGTGCCTGCAGGGGTGGAAGACGGCACCCGCATTCGCTACCAGGGTGAGGGAGACGCTGGTCGTTCGGGCGGACCGTCGGGCGATTTCTATGTGTTGCTGAACGTGAAAGAGCATGCGTATTTCACGCGAGATGGCAATGACCTGCACTACGTGCTGCCGATCTCGATGCCACAAGCCGCGCTGGGTATGGAGCTGAATTTGCCCACGCTCGATGGCGAGGCCAAACTGAAAATTCCGGAAGGAACGCAGAGCGGAAAAGCATTCCGTATCCGCAGCAAAGGCGTGCCGTTTCTCAATGAGCGCGGTCGCGGCGATCTGATCGTTGAGGTAGCAGTGCACACTCCGACGAAGTTGTCGAAGGAGCAGCGTGAACTGATGCGGCAACTCGGAGAGACGCTCGCGGTAGAGAATGCGCCCGCATCACACGGCTTCTTCGAAAAGGTGAAGGATATTTTCAGCTAGCTGTTTTCGAGGAGTGCAGCAGCGATTGCGACACTCGCGATTGCTGCGGTTTCTGCCCTTAAGATGCGCGGACCAAGGCTGGCAGACTGCCAGCCTTTTTCGTGAAAGAGCGACAACTCTTCTTCCGTCCATCCGCCTTCGGGGCCTACTGCAATTTCAGTTTGAGAGCCATTGCCGCCAAGGCAATCCTGAAACATCGACAGGCGCTCTGTTTCCGCGAGCACGATGCGGATCCTTGCGTGCTGCTCCATTGAAAGAAAATCTTGCAGCGGTTGCGGATCAGAAATTCCAGGCACCTGCGATCGACGCGACTGCTGCGCGGCCTCGCGCGCGATGCGGCGCCATCGCTCGGCGCGCTTTTCTGCAGTTTGCGCGAGGTGCTTCTCCGTGCGGCGGGCGATCACCGGCACGATGGATGCAACGCCAAGTTCGATTGCTTTTTCTATGGCCCACTCCAGCCGGTCGAATTTGAAGACGGCAAGAACCAACGTCAACGGCAGCGGAGCATCTGCCGCCACCTGCTCATGGAGAGCGAAGAGGACCCGTTCCGAGGTGACTTCCTCGACCGTTGCACGATGCACCTGCCCGCCGGCGACGACGTCGTATTGCATGCCAGCTTTCACTCGCAGCACCCGGATCAGATGCACAGCTTGCGCTCCGCTCAGCGATGCGGTGATTTCGTCGTACTCATCTGCGATCCACCGGCGTCTCGTCATAATTCTAGAAAGCCTAGCAAATATGCGGGTAAAAACACTTCGGGGAACGCTTACGCGTCCCCCGATGGTGTTGCCTTATTCAGTTGAACTACTTCTTTTTTGTTGCTTTCTTTGCTGCCTTCTTCGCCGGCTTCTTGGCTGCTTTCTTAGTTGCCATTTGGTCTATTCTCCCTTTCGATGTCACATCGAATCTGCAACACGCATGTTGCAGTTAACGAATGTATAGAAGTACGAAAATACGATGTCAAGAAAAAAAGCGAGAATTTTCTTGTCTTCGGAAACTGAAATCGCTCATTCGAGAGTTGCGATCCTCAGCGTGGACCGCAAAATTGCATGACGAGAACATGTCGCAGTGCGAAGTATGCGCCGCACTTCTGTTCTGATGACTGCCTCCATTCAGCAAGCGCTGTGTTTTTTCTGGATGCGTGGCGAGAATCTTGCGGCTTTCATCTTTGCAATTCGCCCGCCAACGAGCGTCCGCGGGCGAGCAGTCCTGCAAGCACGTCGTTATACTGGGGAGTTTCGTAGCGAGCGCGAGTCACTCAAGGAGAGCTAGTGGAAGACATCGTCATTGTTGCCGGCGTGCGGACGCCGGTTGGGAAGTTTCAGGGATCGCTCGACGGCTTGACCGCGACGCAACTCGGCGCCATGGTCGTGAAAGAGGCGGTGCGTCGCGCCGGCATCGATGGTGCAAAAGTCGATGAAGTCATTATGGGGAACGTCCTGCCGGCGGGTCTGGGGCAGAATCCAGCGCGCCAGGCGGCGATCTTCGGCGGACTTCCCCCTGAAGTTTCCGCTCTGACTATCAATAAAGTTTGCGGCTCGGGCCTGAAGGCGGTCGCACTGGCCGCCCAATCCGTTCAGACCGGCAATGCTGAGATTATTGTGGCCGGGGGAATGGAGTCCATGAGCAATGCGCCGTATCTGCTACCCCAGGGGCGTCGCGGCTTTCGCATGGGAAATGCGGTCGCGGTGGACTCGATGGTGCATGACGGACTGTGGGATATCTTCAACGACTACCACATGGGCATCAC
>JBBPYY010000042.1:0-18246 GCA_038199445.1 Terriglobales bacterium
AGAGGCTCAGCAGTACTTGTCGATTGTGTTCCGTCCATTGCTGGCAGTGCAGTCATCTTCGTCGCTTGTTGCGGAGGCACTCGTGTTGCAACAGAAAGCGCGCATTTCCTGGTATGACAGCCTGATTGTTGCGGCTGCGTTGGAGGCGAAGTGCAGCGTGCTTTACAGCGAGGACCTGCAGCACGGGCGGAAGTTTTCTGGGCTAACGATCAAAAATCCATTTCTGGAAGAGCAATAGCGCTGGAGATGGAACCCGGACGTCGCCGTGGTGTCAAAGATAGGATGCACTGATGCGATGCAAGGTAAACCAAAGCTCGGACGAAAGATCTGCATCATGTCGACCGTGTTTCAGTATTGAGGCGCATTTATCCGCGGGTAGATTCCGCAGTTTTTAATTCCTGGTCGTCGCCGCGTTGCTTCTTCATCATCATCAGCGGCAGCGTGTCGCGGACCGGCGCAAGATGCTTCGTCATCTCATACGTGTACTTGATGCGATGAATGACGGTGATGGTAGATAGCAGGGCCAGCACCCACAGCACAGGAGCCATTACGCCCCAGCGATTGAATAATGCGCCAAGAATAATGAGCACAACGCGCTCCGGGCGCTCCATGAAGCCAACCTTGCACTGGCCGATCAGCGCCTCGGCGCGGGCGCGGGTATAGCTGACCATCAACGAAGCGGTCATGACGAACGCGACCAGCACTACGTAGAAGAAGCGATTGCCGCGCGCGTAATAAACGAGCAGGCCAAAAAACAGAGCTACGTCGGAATAGCGATCGATCACGGAGTCGAAGAACGCGCCGAAGACGGTGACTTGATCCGTTTGGCGGGCGACGCGTCCGTCGACCATGTCGAAGATTCCGGCTCCGATGATCACCAACCCGGCGAACAGAAACATACGGACATTGTTCTCGGCATTCGCGTAGCCGAACAGGATCGCGGCGCCGATATTGATGACCAAGCCGATGAAGGTAAGGATGTTCGGCGAAATGCGGGTAAGCGCAAGTCCGTTAACGATCTTCTGCAGCACCCACCCGGCGCCACGTCCGAATTCACTAGTCCAGGTCATGGTTTCAACAAGCAGAAGGCCAAAAAACTATGCAGTCTCGTGGATCGTCTGCAACTTCAACACTTCCAGTTCACGGTTGCCATTCGGAGTGACGACGGTTGCCATGTCGCCAACCTGCTTGCCGACCAGCGAGCGGCCGATGGGCGAAGTGGTCGAGATCAGGCCTTTGGAAACGTCAGACTCCTCGCTGGTCACAAGCTTGTATTCAATCTTCTCGTCTTTAGACGAATCGTAGACCAGCACGGTGGAGCCGAATGCAGCGCGATCCCTGGGGATATTCGCAAGATTGACCAGTGCGAATTCGGCCATGCGCTTCTTGAGCTGGCCCAGGCGCGCGTTGACGAACTCCTGGCGCTGCTTCGCCATGTGATATTCGGCGTTCTCGCTAAGGTCGCCTAAAGCTACGGCCTTCTTGATCTCCACCGGCAACTCGTGCATCAACTCGTGCTCGAGGGTACGAATTTCTTCTTCGAGTTTCTTCTTTACGTGTTCAGGCATCTGAGGCGTTTCCTGGTTCGAGACAAAAAGCAACCGCGACCTTGTGCAGTGCCGGTCGCGGCATGACTTGTCCGAAAAACTGATTATACGCGGGCGGTGGCTTGCCCGGCATTGGGGCCGCCGCCGAAATTCATCGGGGTAGGTAGCGGGCGTACTTGCTCTTCGTGGCACGTGGGGCCGGAGCGCGGAATTCTTAGCGAATTCTCATTTTTATCGGTTGCGTTTGCATGAACTTGAAGGACAATCACTATAGGCCAGCCGCAAGGGCACAATGCCGATTTAGGTATCGTCCAATGACTTATCAGCATGACCAGACAACAAATCCCGTTGCCACCCACCAAGAAGTTTGACTTCGGCGGCGGCCTGCCGCGCCAATTTACGCAGCGACGGCATGTGATTGCCGCGCTCGTCTTTTCTGTCTGCTTGATCGCGGCGACGCTGCTCGTTCTGCCCTTGTCGAAGATCATTCTGTCGCAGACGAGTTGGTATATGCCTGCGACCGTCGCCGTTACTTCTTTTGCCAAGGGATTGGCGGCGCTGATTTTCCTGCTTCAGTTTCGCCGTACGGGACGCTGGGGTCTTGCGTTGATCAGCGTCGCATTTCTTTTCTCGGCTGTGGCCGCAGCGGTGCAGCTGATGCTTTTTCCGGGAGTTTTTTCTCCGTCGGGTTGGTTCGGCGCTTCGGCGCAAAGTTCTCCGTGGATGTGGGTGTTTGCCCACGTCGGCTTCTTGGTGCCAGTCTTTATGGCCGCGTTTGCAGTGCCGTGGGCCCCGGCGGCGCATAGCCGGCGTGCGGTAATTGCCGTCGGCTGCGTTTTGCTGAGCCTTGCCGCCACCGCGCTACTGCTGCTGCTGGCCACAAGATTCGTTCACCAGATGCCAGACCTGTTGAGCGGCACCCGCTACAAGAATCTTGGCCAGGGACCGGCCGGCATCTGCGTCTGGCTGAGTGGCTGGGTCACACTGATTGCGCTTTGGTGGGGCACCCGTCTCCGCAACCGTCTTCAGATCTGGGTGGCGGCGAACGTGCTGACCTACCTGTGCGAAACATCGCTGGTGCTGGCAGCGGTGTCACGGTTCTCCGTAGGCTGGTATTTCTCTGGCTTGATGAATCTGCTGGCTACGGCGTTGCTGGTCATCGCGCTGGTCGTCGAGTTGGACGATCTATATGGTTCAGCGAATGCGGCCAACGATGAGCTGCACGAGCTCAGCATCCGCGACAGCTTGACCGGTGCGTTCGTGCGGCGGTATCTCAATGAACAGTTATCGATTGAGACGGGGCGGGCGCGCCGGTTGAATCAGCCGCTCTCGATCCTGCTGATCGATGTGGACCTGTTCAAAAGCTACAATGACCGTTTTGGCCATCAGGCGGGCGATGATTGCCTGGTAAAGGTTTGCAACGCGGCGCAGAGGCATCTACGCCGTCATGGAGACTTTCTCGCACGCTACGGCGGCGAAGAGTTCGCTGTCGTTCTCCCGAACACCGGCCTGGCGGCGGCGGAGACGGTAGCGAATCGCATCCTCGGCGAGGTTGCTGCGCTGCGAATCTACCCGAGGTCGATGGATGAGCCGGCTCCCGTCACGGTGAGCATCGGAGTAGGATCAATTGACCCAGAAAGCAAGATGGACGAGCGCTCGGTGATCGAGGCGGCGGACGTCGCGCTCTACGCAGCCAAACATGCCGGTAGAAATCGCGTGGTGGTGTCCGGGCAGTCGCTGCAATCCGCGCAGCCAGTGCGATCCGCGCAGTCCACCACAGTCTGACCCCAAACCCGCCTAGCGCGTCGCGATTGTAGCGCCATAGACCTATGCCGCTACAACCTATGCCGCTACGATCTATGGCGCTGCGACGTCATTGGCACGGGCATCCAGAAAAGACTGCAGGATCAGCACCGCCGCGACCTGATCGATGACCGCTTTCCGGCGGGCAGCGTATCCCACGGTATCCAGATGACGATGGGCTTCCGTGGTAGTCAGGCGCTCGTCGATCAAATGGACAGGCAGGTTGAATTCTTCACGCAGCAGTGCTGCAAACGCCGCTGTCTTGGTGGCCTGAGGGCTGATGTCGCCCGACATGTACAGCGGGTGGCCCACGACAAACGCCGTAATCTCATGCTTGCGCACCAGGCGCTCAAGCATGCGGAGATCGTTGCGCCGGTTGCTGCGGGTGAGGGTGAGCAGCGGCTGCGCGCTCTGGGCGAAAGCGTCAGAAATCGCGATACCGATGCGGCGATCGCCGACATCGAGCCCGAGAATGCGCGGCTGTTGCTGCATAAAATGAAGTGTAGCGAACGCCTGGCACCCTCGAAATGAGCAGCGCCTAGACTATCTCGCGCGGCTATTTCAGACTCTGGACGATCGTGCCCTCGGGAATCTTGAGGTCGAACTGGTCGTCGGTCAGGGCTTGGTTCTCGCTCAGCTTTTCGACATTGATCGTGATTTCGTATTTGTCGAGTGGCCGGGTGATGCGAATTACAGAGGGAAAGCGGACGCCGGCGAAGTCCTGATACGCCCCATAGGTGACCCTGGTCTCAACGACTCCCTTTGCGTTGTAGATGTCTTGCTGATACGGCGTCAGATCGCTGCGGTCTACGTGGATGACGCGTTCGGGGACGCCCCGGTTGGGCTGCTCGCTCCGGCGGACGATGTTCAGGTTGTAGTCGGGCTGCTCGATCATTTGCTTGGTCTTTGCATCCACTAGGATGCGCGTGTCGGATGTCAGGTACGCCAGCGCATCATTCTCGACGCCGCGCACCAGCATCGAATCAAGAAACAAATCGGGACGCAGGTTTTCGAGCGCATTGGGAGAGGGCTGCATGACGATGTCGGAGCCTGTTATGGCCTTATTTTTTGGCGGAATAAATAGCTTGAACGTCCTGCCGTCGCTGGACATATCGAACATATGTGTCTGGACGACGGGAACCAGGCCGAGGACGCGCAGCATGGCTGGCTTACGAATCAGGATGTAGGCGCGGAAGCTGGTGTAGTCCTTGACCTGATCTTCGTGGAGGCCGGTGATCGATGCCTGCATGTAGACCGTGGCTGTCAGGCTTTTGACCGCTTCGTAGCGCCGGTTGAGCAGGTCGATGAGCTGATCGCGGGAAGCCTCTTCGACAACGCCGACGACGCGCGGTTTCACCACGGTGCGTGTGTGGCTTACGCAACCGGTGACCGCGAGCAACCAGCTTAGGGCGATGACCGCGAGAGCACTTCGTTGGATATCGAACGTCAAGTTTCTAAGTATACCGAGGCAGCCGTAAGAGTTATCGCGTGCCGGCGCGATACTCCTCGACGTTTTTATTGTGCTCTTCGAGCGTCGCGGCAAATTTTGAGTGGCCGGGATTGGCGCGGTCGACCACGAAGTAAAGGTAGTCGGTTTTCGCGGGTTCCAATGCAGCTTTAAGTGACGCAATCCCCGGATTTGCGATAGGTCCGGGTGGTAATCCTGCATGTCGGTAGGTGTTGTACGGCGACGGAGACGCCAGGTCGGAGGCGTGGATCGTTCCCCGGTAGTTTCCCGCGAGCATCGCCGCATACACAACTGATGGATCCGTGGCGAGAGGGATTCCTTTTTCCAGACGATTTGTGAAGACTCCCGCGATCAAGGGGCGCTCGGAGGCAACCGGCGTTTCGCGCTCGATGAGGGAGGCTAGGGTGACCGTCTTATGGAAGTCGCTCTTGAGACCGATTTGTTCCGCAGCCTGGCGGAAGCGCCTGACCATGGTGGCGAGCATGACGGGCGCGGCGTCTCTGCGCTGGAAGTGATAGGTGTCGGGGAAGAGATAGCCCTCGAGCGTGGTGGCGTCGGGATCGAGCGTGGCGATCAGCGAGGTGTTCTGCCGCGCTGCGTCCAGGAAAGTCTGGCGCGTGCCGAGGTGGGCCGCCTCGACCGCCTGGGCGATGTCAAAAAGGTTGAAACCCTCGGGAATGGTGAGGGCGCGGGTGTACACATCTCCCCGGCGGAGGCGCGCATAGACCTCAGGCAGCGGGGACTTGTGATCGAAACGGTATTCGCCCGCCTTCAAGGTGCCGCGATTGGCCACGCGCCAGAGGTCGAAGGCGTAGCGGCTGCGGATGATTCCCTGCTGCTCAAGCAACGCGGCGATCTGAGGCGTGGACATGCCGGGAAGGATTTCGACGAAGGTTTCCTGGGCGGGTCCGACGGGGCCAAGAACGTAAAAGGCCGCCCCGGCGATGAGCACGAGAATGAGGAGAAGAATGACAAGGGTGCGCACAGGTTGATTGTAGTTGTCTTGCCGGGATGGCCGGCACTCCTCGTCAACTGGGAATGACGTCTCGCGTTCAGCACCTGTTTGATCTCAACCACGTGGACGATGTTTAGAATCGGGAGCTATGAAAGTCTATCGTCGATTACGTTTGGTTTTATTTCTTGCCGGAGCGACAGTGGCTGGTCTGCTGGGTGCTTCCCTGCACGCTGCAACACAAGAAGAGCAGGCAGTCCTTGCTCCTGTGAAGGCGATGTTCGAGGGTATGGCGAAGCGTGACCCGGCGGCGATTAAGGAACCACTTCTGCCCGGCGGCACGATGGTGCTGATGCGCGACGGCAAGCCGACTCAGATGACGTTTGAGGCATTTGCGGACCGCGTGGGAACACCGGGCACGACGCACATCGAGGAGCGAATTCATGATCCGCTGGTGCGGATCGACCACGACCTGGCGGTAGTGTGGGCTCCGTTCGAGTTTCTGGTCGAGGGCAAGGTGGATCACTGCGGGACGGATCTGTTCAATCTCGTCCGCAAGGATGGGAAGTGGTTGATTGCGAGTGTTGCGGACACTGGCCGGAAGGATTGTTCGTCGAAGTAGACTTGCCGATTCGTTTGCAGCCTAGCGCCTTTAGCCCACAGCCCAAAACAGCGTTGCAAAATCCCGCCTCCGCCATGCAAGCTGATACCAATGCCGGAACTGCCCGACATCGCCGCCTACATCAGCGCGCTCGAGCCGCTTATCGTCGGCCAGCCGCTCGAGCGCGTGCGGCTGAACAGTGCCTTCCTGCTGCGCACCGCTCAACCGCCCATCGCCGATGTCGAAGGCCGCTCCGTCCGCGAATTGCGCCGCATCGGCAAGCGCATTGCCATTGGAATGGACACCCCTACTAATGCCGCCGCCGATCTTTGGCTCGTACTTCATCTGATGATCGCCGGGCGCCTGCATTGGCGGCAGCGCGGCGCAAAGTTGGCCGGCCGCAACAGTCTCGCAGCCTTCGACTTTCCCACCGGCTCGCTCGTGCTGACCGAAGCCGGTTCGAAACATCGCGCCTCGCTCCACATCCTCGCCGGTGAAGGGGCGCTACACGCCGCAGACCCCGGAGGCATCGACGTCTTCTCCAGTGATCTCGAAGCGTTTCGCGCCGCGCTCACCGCAGAAAATCGCACGCTCAAACGAGCGCTCACCGATCCCCGCGTACTGAGCGGAATCGGCAACGCATACTCTGACGAGATCCTGCACGCCGCGCAACTCTCGCCCATCGCGCAAACGCACAAGCTGAAGAGCGAAGAGTGGGAACGGCTCTTCACCGCCACACGCAGCACTCTCGAACTCTGGCTCGTGCGTCTGCGCGCCGAAGCCAAAGACGGGTTCCCCGAAAAGGTCACCGCATTTCGCAAAGGCATGGCAGTGCATGGCCGCTATGGGGAACCCTGTCCCCGGTGTGGCGAAAAAGTTTTGCGCATTCGCTACGCTAACAACGAAACCAACTACTGCGCCCGCTGCCAGACCGACGGAAAAGTCCTCGCCGATCGCAGCCTCTCGCGACTGCTTGGAGCAGATTGGCCGCGCACCCTGGAAGAACTGGAAGCACTCAAGCGCCGAGACATTCGCTGAGCCTGCCTTGCAATAGAGGTGTGCCTCCGACAGCACCTGTATCGGCGCAGGCGTAGCTTGAGTTGTAGTTCATCAACTTGCCTACGCCGGAAGTTCCGTGCAAGAGCCGTCAATTTAGATGGCTCGCGCCCTCACGCGAGCCCGCCAGACGGGAACTTTCCGCTCTACCATATGCAAAGCTTTGCAGTCATTTCCTACTCCTTTGGTAAAGGTTTTCCGGTGCATCCTACCCGAAAGATTTAGTCATCTCCAGCTAAGTCGAGACCTGCCAATTGCTGTTGGCAGTAGCTGAATATGACAGCAAAATGGATAGGTGGGTGCAACTACTGACGAACATTGAGAAGGCCCGTATCGTCTCGGCAGCTACCTAGTTCAGGAGCAGCGCCCCATGCAGAGAAAAGCTAGCGCCATTTTTAGTCAAGAGCAGTTTCACGGAAATACCCTGCCCTCGGCTCCCACTTACATAAGCTCGCGTGGAGCCTCTTCCAAGCCGACATTAGCCGCCTTTGAAGCATTCTTGCCCTCTGAGCAATTTGCCAGCTCGCTCGATACGCAGCCGTTTGTTTTTCAGCATCGGCTCGGCGAGCATGAACTCTTTTCGCTGCCTCGTCTGAAGGGGCTGGTAGAACAGGTTGGCGCGTTGCCGCAAACAGCGAGCGCGGCAAAGGGACTGTTCCGTGCCGCGGCGAACCCCGGATTATTTCATCGAAAGGCCGGCGGGCCCCGCCTCGTCTGGGGCACACCGGAGTTTCAGGCGGCGCTGAACGAGGCCTTCGACAACATGGACACCAGTGAAACTCGAATCAAGTTATCGAACATTCACAAGATCGAGGGCTATGGCGAGTTGCTGCGGAATTGTGCTTCGCAGTTGAGTGAACTTACTGGCGTGGACTTTGCCAAGCGATACCGCCCCGGTCTCGAGACGCTTTTTATCAGCTCGCCGGGCCAGGTCACCCCGTATCACGTCGATGAGGAGACGAATTTTCTGCTGCAGATTTGCGGAACGAAGGATGTGATGATCTATGACGGACACGATCGGACTGTTCTGACCTCCGAGCAGATCGAGGACTTCTTTGGCGGCAACTGTTACGTCAAACGCAACGTCGAAACTCCGAAGATGACGGCCGACTTGAAGCCGGGATTTGGAGTGCACAATCCGCCGTTTTTTCCCCACATGGTAGTGAACGGACCGTCAATGTCGGTATCGTTGAGCATCGGCTTCGAACTGCGTCAATTTCCTGTGGCAGAGGTGCATCGCATGAACGCGTATCTGCGCAAGGCAGGGTTGGAGCCGAGCGCTCCCGGTGCGCATCCGGCGATGGACAACGTCAAAAGCACCGTGATGCGTTATGCGCTGCGGGCGAAACGGAGCGTGCTGGGTGCATAACCTATAAGGGGCGTAGTGGCAGCGATTCCGCTATGCCTTCAGGCTTTCTCGAAATAGAAACCGGAGAACTCAGAAATAGAGCGGCGGGGATGAAACGGCACATCGCATGATAAGTCCGGTACCTTCCAGGAATCGCGAAGAGTGTAGCCGAGCTTCTCGAAGTAACTCATAAATTCTCGCTGGTTATAGACCCGGTAGGGGGAAATCCCGGTGTAGAAATTCTGCAGCGTCCAATACGGCTGTGCGTCCGTCACCGGCACTTTGTTCAGTAACAGGTGCCGCGGCAAAGACGGCAGGTGATCCAGAAATCCCGGAACAGCGTGCTCTATATACTGCAGCGCGCCGGCCGACAAGAGAATGTCAGCAGGCGGGGCCGCCCCCAGGTCGTCCATAAATTCGAGCTGGGAAGCCATTTCTCGCCGCGCCACCTCGCGCCCGGTCTCGACAATCTGCGGCACCTCCACCACAATCCAGCGCATCTTCAGCGGCAATGGTCGCCGCCGGATGTAGCTGTAATAACTCAAGCCGATACTGCCGCCGTAATCGACCAGAGTTGTGCCTTCCTGCAGCAGATTCGACAGCCAGAAAAAAGGCGCATACGCGGTGGGCTGCATGTGATCGACGTGATTGACCCAGATCTCCGCCGACTGCTTGTTATCCCACCCACTGTTGCGGCGCTTGGGAATATCCTGTTGCGCGGCAGCATAGGTGTCATACATTCCGGTAAATAGTCCGCCGTGATCGACGCGGCGCAACGTATGCCACGCGTATGTCTTTTCGACCAGCGGAATGCGGCGCATGGTCGACCCGATTGGGGTGCGCGCCAAGGCAATCTTGAACATCGTCGTCCAGCTCAAACCGGTTCCTTTTCAGCGTCTGCCGCGCCCGCGAAAGAAGATGGCAATATCACATTTTCAGAGTGAGAAATTTGATCCCAGTATAGGCGCGCCGCCGCGCGTTAGCGATTGAAAAGCATGCGCGGCCATTTAGCTGCACGCGTTGGGAAGCGCTCAAGTTTCGCGAGAGACGGAACCAATTCAGTCAACGGAAGGAATCGACAACCAACGTTTTTCCTGCCGCGAGGCGACTACTCTCAAAAGCGTGAATCGCCGCACCTTCCTTGGTCGCAGCAGTTTGATGGCAGCTTACATGGCCTCCGTCGCTCCGATGTCTCTGCTCAGCGGGTGTGTGGAGAGTCGAGCGCGATCCTCAACATTGGGCCGTGCTACTAGCAGCCGAGCATATGCGGCGCCTGATATTTCGCTCACGGGGTCAGCCTGCGACCTGCCGCCAGTTCGCGTAGCAGAGGAGCGCGAGATACGAACTGTCGCGGGCCTGCGTCCCTATCGACCCTCCGGTTTTGTGGTGCGAGCCGAGAAAATTGGCGACACACTGGTGGTTCATAACTACGGTCATGGCGGCGGTGGCATCACGCTTTCCTGGGGAACCGCGAAGCTCGCCGTTGATCTAGGCGCGCAAGGTCGCTCGGGAGCGGTGGCGGTGATCGGCAGCGGAGCGGTGGGGCTGGCCACTGCAAGATTGCTGCAGGAAGAGGGATTTGCCGTAGCCATTTACACCAAAGCGCTGCCGCCAAATACGACGTCGAACATCGCGGGAGGACAGTGGTTTCCTTTCTCTGTTTCAGATCCGGGCAAGCGCACCGCCGCGTTCAATCAACAATTCCTCGCCGCAGCAGCGTACGCGTATCAGCGCTACCAGATCATGGTCGGGAGCCGCTACGGCATCCGCTGGATGCGAAACTACTTCTTACGCAATGAAGAATTCGATGAGACTGGGTACCTGGGTAAGCAGAGTGTGCTGCGATCCATGATGCCGGAGTTCCGCGACCTTTCTCCAGAGGAGCATCCCTTCTCCGGGTATAGCTCAGTCAGGCAATTCGACACGCTGCTGATAGAGCCGCCTATCTATCTGGCTTCCATGCTGGATGAATTTTTTCTAGCGGGGGGCAAGCTGAGAGTTATCGAAATTGCCGACCGAAATGCGATCACAGCCCTTCCGGAAAAACTGGTATTTAACTGTACCGGCCTTGGAGCCAAGGTGTTGTTTGACGATGAGGAACTGACTCCGGTCAAAGGCCAACTGACTTTCTTACTGCCACAGCCCGAAGTGCAGTATGCGGTGTGCCCTGACAATCTCTACATGTTTCCACGGTCAGACGGAATTCTGCTGGGAGGAACACACCAGATGGGAGTGTGGTCGCTCGATCCAGACCTGGTGAAAAAACAGGAGATACTTTCGCGGCACAAAGCTTTCTTCGGTAGTTTCAAAAGATGTCAGAAATAGAAACGCGCCCCTAACTGCACTTGTCTCGGCGTCCAGGTGAAGTTCGAGTTGGAGTTGGTCAGCGTACCAAACAACGGCGAAGTCACATTGTTGACTGTCTGAATATTGTAGTTGAGCACCGGCAGTTTAGTCACCGCATCCTTGCCCACACGATAGGCAGTAGTCGTCACTCCGGTGAAGTTCTGATGGTTGCCAATGTTGAAGGCCTCGGCCAGCAGCTCGAGCCGATAACGATCCGAGAATGTGAAGTTCTTCGACACGCGCAGGTCGCCCACTTTTTTACCTGGGCGACGAAAGTTGTTGCGGCCTATCTCCAGAATGCGGCTTGCACCCCCGGAACCATTGATTCCGCCGATGATGCCGCCGGGCGCGGTCCCCGTCGTTGTCGCGGAATACGGAGACCCATCCTGCTGCTGATAGATCGGTGCCACGGAGAAGCCGTTCAGGAAGAATCCTGTCACTCCCCCGTATTGCCACCACGAGCGCACCACCGCATGCAGTACAAGCCGACGAGGAATGTCATAAATCGAGTTACCACGCTCAAATTTGAGCTTCGTCGGATCGTAGAGATCATTGGTGTCCGAACCGGATTGCTCGTTCTGCCCATAGTCGATCGCATGCGACCAGGTGAAGCTGCCCGAGAACTGTACATGATGTGCGAAGCGATGATTCACCTGTACCACGCCCGCGTTGTAACTGGAGTTGATTCCGCTGAAGATATCCGTGAGTGAGCCGTAATTCGGGTTCGCACGATCGGAGTATAGCGGCACCTGAATCACTGTGCCCTCCGCTAGTGGCCCTTTGAATCCGAAGTCGTGCACGGTATAGACCAACGTCTTGGTCGGCGCCTGAAAATTCGTATCGACGAAGTCTGGCAAGTGGCGGCCGAAGCTGCCCAGCCAGCTCAGTTGCACGACGGTATTCCACCCAAGATCGCGTTCGAGAATCAGGTCGGCTTGATTGACCTGCGGCAGTTTGAAATTTGGATCGAAGTAAACAGCATTGGCACGGGCGGAGGTTGCGCCGCCCGCCTGCTGGATCGGTGCGGAAAAAAGTACCTGAGGAAACGCCGTCGGAGCTCCCGGAGTGTAGCTCTTGAAGAAGTAACTGTTCTGCCCGTTCGGTGAGCCGGTGCTGATCAGCGCGCTGTAGATGGTCTGGTTAATCAGCCGGCCGTAATACATGCCGAATCCGCCGCGCAGCACCGTCTTGTTGCCACCCCCGATGTCGTACGCAAAGCCGAATCGCGGCCCGATATCCGTATGGTCGGCGGGCAGGCGGCCGCTCTGGGGAATATCGCTGTTCGCGAGTTCCACGATCGGATGGGGCAGCTCCTCATATTCATAGCGCAGGCCCAGGTTCAGCGAGAGCCGCGGAGTAAGTTTCCAATCGTCCTGCGCGAAGGCCGCGTAATCATTCGTATTGAAGGCAGCGCCGGAAGGGCCGAATGCCTGTTGGAAATTGTTGTAGCAGCTGTGTCCGCCGCAGGCGTTTCGCGCATTCAGGTCGGTGATGTAATCGAGCAGGCCGGTCGAGTTCGCTGAGTCGAGATAGCTGTAGCTGCCGTATTGCAGGCGCAGGTTCGAGATGCGCTCGCTGGTGCGCAGCATGTCTGCGCCAAATTTCATGGTGTGATTTCCGTGCACCCACGTGATGGTGTCCGCGAACTGCGTGCGATATTCGTCGGGATAGCTGCCGCGATTCAGGATGGTCGGTGTGCCGAAGTTGAAGCCGTTGGTGATGAATACATCCGGCGGAATTCCACCGACGCTGCTCGGCGTGATCAGCGCCTGCTGCTCGTACGCGGTGGGCGTCTGGTTCGATTCGTATTCAAAATCGCGACCGTACTGAAAGCGAAATTGATTCACCAGATCGGATGTGATGAAGGTGTCGAGCTTGGCGACGCCCCACGTAACCTTGACGTAGTCGTTGCCGAAGCTGCGAATCGCGTTTGTGTTTGTCGCCTGGGTCTGCAGGCCGGCGGGAGACTTCCAGCGCAAACGATTGAAGGAGAAACTCGCGCGATTCCTTTCGTTGATCTGCCAGTCGATCTTAGGAAAGAAGATGGTCTGGTCGCCGGTGCGTGCTGTCGGACCGGTCAGCGTGGTCAGCGCGGCGACGTCGTTGGCATACGTCTGTTGTGCCTGCGCATAGGTGGCAAGAGCGAGGCGCGATTGCAGGCGGCAGGCGTTGATATCGTTGTTGTAGTTCGGATCGATGATGGCGTTGATGCTGTCGCATGACATGCCGGTGGGCAGGTTCGCGGAGGGCAGCGCGAAAAAAGCGGCTGGGTTCGATGCCACTGAGGTGCCGGGAAAGTTGTGGCGGTATTGGTCGTAGGCGAAGAAGAAGAAAACCCGGTTCTTCAAGATCGGGCCGCCGATCCCAAGGCCCCACTGCTTGCGCCAGTCGGTGGGCTTGATCGGCGTCGAGACATACTGACCCGTCGCGGAGTTGAGCATCGGAACTTTGGTGAAGGCGTTGAATGCGCCCCATGTATTGTCGCGATCGTAAAAAAACAGTTCGCCGTGAAATTTGTTGCCGCCGCTTTTGGTGACGGTGTTGACGACGCCGCCCGCAGCGCGGCCATATTCAGCGGAGTAGTTGGACGTATTGACCTGAAACTCTTGCACTGAAATTTGCGTGGTGGAATACCCGGCGCGCGTGCGGCCGCGCTCCTCAGAAAAAAATGCCTGGTTGTTATCGGCTCCGTCGATCGTGTTGTTGTTAAGCAGCACGCTGATGCCGCGGAAGCTGAGCAGCCCGAAGCCCTGCTCATTCGCAACAACGCCCGGCGTGAGCGACGCGAAGTTCGACCAGCGCCGTCCGTTGATCGGCAGATTATCGATGGCCGCCTGATTGACGACGGGAGCGAAATCCGGCGAGGTGAAATTGATTTCCGGAGCCTGGCTGGTGATGGTGATTATTTCTGTGGCAGAGCCGACGCTAAGCTGCGGCCGAATTTCTGAAAGACGCCCGACTTCGACAACGATATTTTTGGTTTCGAGGTCTTTGAAGCCGGCGGCCCGGATGGTGACGGAATAGGTGCCCGGTTGCAGCTCGGTCGCGCGGAAGTAGCCGCTGGCATCGGTGAGGTATGACTTCTCATCGGCGGTGGCGTCGTTATGGACCAGCACCCTCGCATCTCCGACGACAGCAGCGGCAGGATCGAATACCGTGCCACCGATCGCGCCGTCCGTCGCGGATTGAGCACGGGCGTCGCTGAGGCAGAAGCAGAGAAACAGAGCACAACAAACCGCGAACCTGCGGAAAAAAAGCTGGGGCACCGGGTGACTCTCCAAGGGGAAAACTGCTGCAATCAGGGAATACGAGCAATCGGGAAACAAATACGTGCTTCATGTGCCGGTCTGTGCGGGCTCGCCGGCTGCCATGTTGAAACGGACCCAATGCCGCGACGTGGCGGCGTGCCCCGTGCGCGGAGAGAGCAAAAGAGAAAAAGCAGAACTTCGGGATACGTTTGAGTAAGTGCCTACGAGTCTTGCATTTCTCCCCACTGGTACGCGAGGAAATAAATCGCCGCGTACCAAAGAAATGCGCATGGAACCGAGAGGCTAAGCTCACCGCAAGACGGTCTTGCATCGAAAAAGCTCATTCCGGCACACTGAAAGAGAAGCGCCTGGCAGAATCGCAGTAGATCACTTGGAGGAAATATCGAATGAAAGACTTGACGATAGCGCTGGATAATCGTCCCGGAGCTCTTGCTGAAATGGGAGAGGCCTTGGGCCGCGCAGGAGTGAGTATTGAGGGCGGCGGGGCGTTTCTGGTCGACGGTGTGGGCGTTGCGCACTTCCTGTTCGAGGATGGACCAGCCGCGCGAGCAGCGCTGGAAGCAACCGGCATCCGAGTCCTCGAAGTGCGCGACGTTTTAGTTCAGCGGCTGAGCCAGGAGGAACCCGGCCAGCTGGGAAAGCTGACGCGGCGAATGGCGGAGGCGGGAGTCAATATCGAGACCCTCTACAGTGATCACAATCATCAGATGATCCTCGCCGTCAGCGACTTCGCCAGCGGACGCGCGATATCGGAAGTTTGGGAACGAGAACGGCTTTCGAGCGAGAGTCAGGCACCCGCGTTGCTCGCCGATATAGCGGCGAAGCAGCATAGCTACGAAGTGCAAATTGAGTGGACGGGCAACGATGGCGAGGGAACCAAAACGTACCGAAGCTATCGCCGCGACTACACGGTTACCTCTCATGGCAAAACTGCGATTCAGGGCTCAAGCGACCCCGCGTTTCGCGGAGATACGACGCGTTTCAATCCGGAAGAACTTCTGGTTGCGAGTCTCTCCTCATGCCACATGCTCTGGTATCTGCATCTATGTTCCACGAACGGGGTAACTGTGCTTGATTATCAAGATCATGCTTCCGGTGTAATGGCCGAAAGCACCGATGGTTCTGGAGCTTTCACCGGTGTACGTCTGACCCCGAGAGTCACAATTTCCGATCCGCTGGACGAAGAGAAAGCGCTCTTGCTCCATCATGAGGCTCATAACTTGTGCTTCATCGCACGATCCGTCAACTTTCCAGTCGATATCGTACCCGCGATTCTCGTCGATCAGAACTCGAACCGCGCCGCGAGCTGCACCTGACGTTCGGGGTAAATGTTGCTGCCCGCCGCGGTGGGCGCGCCAAAGTTCGCCACCGGCTGCAGCACGTTGCCTGACACGTTGTGGCTTTTGCGCGAGGAATAATCGCGTATGCACAGAAAAGCGCGGCGGCCGAAGCCACCGCGCCATAATTGAGGCCGATACCGGTTAGAAGTGGAAGCGCACCGCCAGTTGGACCTGACGAGGTGTATATGAGAAGTTCGAGTTGGAGTTAGTGAGCTGGCCGAACAAGGGGCTGGTGGTGCCGTTCACGGTTTGCGTGTTGAAGTTCAGCACCGGCGCGGTTGTGGTGCCGCCGATCTTATAAGCGGTGTTGGTGATGCCGGTGAAGTTCTGGTGGTTCGCGACGTTGAACATCTCGGCGAGCAGTTCCAGATTGTAGCGCTCGGCAAATGAGATCCGCTTGGACACTCGCAGATCGACCACCTTGGTATTGGGCTGAGTGAAGGCGTTGCGGCCCACTTCGAGGAAGCGGCTTACGCCACCAGAACCGTTGATGCCGCTGACAGCTCCGCCCGGAGCGTTGCCCGAGGCTAAGGCGGTGTAGGGCAGCCCGGTTTGCGCCTGGAAGATCGGAGCCAGCTCGTAATTGTTCAGCAGGTAGCCAAGCGGGCCATGCATCTGCCACGGCGACTCCGCAACCGCGTAGAGAACGACACGATTGGGCACGTTGTAGATGGAGTTACCCTTTTCCGGCTTGATCGTATTGGGCAGCAACAGGTCGTTGGTGTCGGAGCCGGTCGACTCGTTCTGGCCGAAGTCGATGGAGTGGGTCCACGTGTAGCTTCCGGAAAATTGCAGGTGATTAGTCATACGGTGGTTCACCTGGAATACCGCCGCGTTGTAGCTCGCATTAGTGCCGCTGAAGATATCCGTGATGGCGCCGAAGGCGGGGTTGGCACGGGCAGAGAACAATGGCACCGTCACAACTCTGCCGCTGGCGAGAGGTCCGTTAAAGCCAAAGTTGTTGACCACATAGTTCAGGTTTTGCGTGGGCGTCGCTAGGTTGGTATCGACAAAATTCGGCAGATGACGGCCAAAACTTCCCAGATAGCTGACTTGGAATACCGTGTTCCAGCCGAGGTCTTGTTCGACGCTCAGATCGGTCTCATTGACCTGAGGATTCTGAAAGTTCCTGTCGAAGAAGACGGCTGCGGGTTTGGAACCCGGCACCGTCGGCACATTAGCGAATACGTTAGGAAACTGCGGAGCGCCAGAGGAAGTTTTCGTAAAGAAGAAGTTGTTCTGGCCATTGGCTGCGCCGGTGTTCAATAGGGCGCTATAGATAGTCGAATTGATCACGCGCCCGTAGTAGATGCCATAACCGCCGCGCACCACTGTCTTGCCGCGACCGTACGGGTCCCACGCGAAACCGACGCGGGGTCCGACGTTGTTCTTGTCGCTGGGAAAGCTCGCCGTCTGGGGAATCGCCGGATTGATAAAGGCCACCTGCGGCTTGGCCAACTGCTCGTACTCATAGCGCACGCCGAGATTCAAGGTGAATTGGGGCGTGAGCTTCCAGTCGTCCTGCGCGAAGAACGCGTAATCGTTGGTGTTGAACTCCGTGCCCGCTGCGCCAAAGGTCTGATTGAAATTGTTGTAGTAGTTGGTGGTGCAGGTGGGAGCAACTCCCGGGCACACCGTCTTCTTGTCCACATCTGAGATGTAATCGAGCAGGCCCGTCGAGCTTGCCGAATCGGTGTAACTGAACGAACCATATTGCGTGCGCAGGTTAGTGATTTTGTCGCTGGTGTGCAGAACGTCGCCACCAAACTTCAAGCTGTGACGTCCTTTGACCCAGGTCAGCGTATCTGCGTACTGAATGCGGTGCTCATCAGGAAATCGGGCGCGATTTAGAAAGGTCGGCGTGCCAAAGTTGAACCCGTTGGTGATGGAGATTTGTGGCGGCAAGCCTTGAGGACTGTTCGGCGAGACAACGTTCTGCTGTTCGTATGCGGTGGGAACCTGATTATTCTCAAACTCGAAGTCGCGGCCATATTGAAGGCGAACTTCGTTGATCAGGTTGTTGGTGATGAACGTATCCAGCTTGGCGATTCCCCACTGCACTTTGACGAAGTCGTTGCCAAAGCTGCGAATGCCGTTCGAGTTCGTGGACTGCGTCTGAATTCCAGCGGGAGACTTCCAGTTCAAGCGGTTTCCGGAAAGCGTGAGCCTGTTCCTCTTTGTCACCTGCCAGTCGAGGCGCGGATAGTAGATAGTCTGATCGCCAGTGCGCGGCACGACGCCGGTAAGCGTGGTCAGGCCGGCGACGCCGGCGGTATAAGCCGACTGGGCCTGCGCATAGGTCGCGAAGCCGAGACGAGTCTGCAGACGGCAGGCATTGATGTCGTTGGCGAAGTTTGCATCGTTGGTCGCGTTGATGGTCGCGCACGTCGCACTGGTCGGCAATGCTGCGGAAGGCAGTGCAAAGAACGCACCGGGATTGGACGCTACGGCTGTGCCGGGGAAGTTGCGCCGGTATTGGTCGTACGCGAAAAAGAAGAACAGCCGGTCTTTAACGA
>JBBPYY010000043.1:0-43305 GCA_038199445.1 Terriglobales bacterium
AAGAGAGATGCGGAGCACGCTCCGTCGAAGCACTTGTCATGATAAAAAACGCGAACATTCACGCGGCGGGGCTGCTCCTTTTACATAGTTTGTAAGTCTCTGCACTCTACTCTGGCGGAAAACTAAAGGATGCTTGCGCATGGGCGTTCCGTCAAGCGAGCACGTGGCTGCTGTAGACTGCGGATTATCCGCATGAGCCCAAGTTACGAGTACCTTCTGGAAGAACTGCCTTCACGAAAGCGCCGTGGTCTGCGCATCGTTCTTGGGTGCACTGTGATTTTGCTGCTCCTCGCGGTGCTGGCTGGCGTGCTGGCGCTGGCCTGGGTTCGCCATGCCATGCAGGCTTCCTTGCCGCAACTGGATGGAGATATTCACGTCGGCGGTTTGTCAGCGCCGGTAAATGTAAGACGCGATCAGCATGGCGTCCCGCATATCGAAGCGGCGACCATGGATGACTTACTGTTTGCGCAGGGTTATGTCACGGCGCAGGATCGTTTGTGGCAAATGGATATTCTGCGGCGTTTTGCGTCGGGCGAGACGGCGGAGTTGCTGGGCAAGAGTCTGGTCGAGCACGACAGATATCAGCGGGTGCTTGGATTTCGCGCCGCAGCCGAAGCAGCGATTGCCAATACCAACCCGCGCGATATGCACATGCTGGAACAATATGCGCGCGGCGTGAACGCCTATATCGAACAAACGCGGGACAATCTGCCGGCGGAGTTTCGTTTGCTGAGATATCAGCCGCAGCCGTGGCGGCCGCTCGATTCCATTCTCGTGTCGCTGAATATTCACGCCGACCTTGAGACCGGATATCCGGCGAAGCTGGGTCGCGAAAAAGTGGCCGCGGCACTGAGTCCGGAAATGGTGGCGGATCTATATCCCGTGGGCTCCTGGCGCGATCATCCGCCGGTCAGCGGCCAGCCCGATCTGACGCAGCCGCAGCCAGACATTCCCGATGTGCCGCTCGATGAATCTCAATCAAAGGTTCGCAGCGCATGGCCCTTCGAGTTGCTGCACTCACTCGCGCTGACGCGTGCTGCAATGCTGACGCGTGTTGCAATGCCGACGCGTGCTGCAATAACGGAGCCATGTCGCGAGTGCATTCCGGGATCGAACAACTGGGTCATCTCTGGCGCGCACTCGATCAACGGAAAGCCGCTGCTCGCAAACGATATGCATTTATCGCACACCATTCCGAACACGTGGTACGAAGCGCATTTGAAGGCGGGCGAGTTCGACGTTGCCGGCGTGACGCTGCCTGGCGTTCCTCTGGTTGTCGCGGGACACAATGCGCATATCGCGTGGGGCTTCACCAACATTGGCGCGGACGTGCAAGACGTGTACGTAGAGCAACTGAATGAGCAGGGACAATATCAGGCCGCCGATGGATGGCATGCAATCGAACATGCGACGGAACACATTCATGTGAAGCGCGGCAGTGATGTCGCCGTCGATGTGGCGCGCACCGGCCATGGGCCGATCATCACGCCCGTGCTCCCCGGGGAGACGCGGACGCTCACCCTCAAGTGGACGGCGTATGACCCGCAGGCGGTCACGCTGACGATGTTCGATATCGATTCTGCACGCAACTGGAGCGAGTTTCGCGCGGCGTGCGCGAGCTGGGGCAGTCCGGAAGAAAATGCTGTGTACGCCGACGACCAGGGCAACATCGGCTATCAAGCGATTGGGAAAGTTCCGCTGCGGCCGGGTGGTCTGATCGGCGTTCCAATCACGGATGTGCAGCATGAGTGGAATGGCTACATTCCATTTGAGCAGATGCCAAGCGCGCTGAATCCGCCGGGCGGCATTCTGGCAACAGCGAACTCGCGCGTAACTGCGGACAAAACGCAGTGGCCGTTGACGCTGAACTGGAGCAGCCCGTACCGCAATGAACGCATCTGGAAATGGCTCGGCGCGAAAGACAAGTTTGCTCCAGAAGAGATGCTGACGCTGGAGACGGATGTGTACTCCGATTTGGATCACGGCCTGGCGCAGCGGTTCGCCTATGCGATCGACCACGCGTCGAAAACGAACACGCGCGTCAAGCAAGCCGCCAACCTGATGCGCAACTGGGATGGCCGGGTTGAGGCAGACTCTGTTGCCGCTGCGATTGTGTTTGGAGCGCGGCGCGCATTGTGGCAAATGATTCTGGAGCCGCGCCTTGGCTCGCAGTGGAAACGATATTCGTGGGATGAGTCCGCGTTCGCGCAGGAAGAGATGGTCGCGCACGAATGGCCGCGCTGGCTGCCTGCAGGATATGCGAACTGGAACGACCTGTTAACAGCGGCGGTGGAGAAGGCGCTCGCAGACAAACAAGCTCCGCTCGATCTAGCGGGCTGGCGTTATGGCGACTTGTACCCGGTAGAGATTCAGCATCCGGTATACGGGCAGATGCCGTTTCTAAAAAAATGGACGGGGAGCGGAATTCATCCGCAGTCGGGCGATGGCGTGACGGTCAAGCAGGTCGGGCGCGCGTTCGGGCCGTCCGAGCGGATGACCGTCAACTTCGCAGACATCGATGCCTCGACCCTGAACATTGTGATGGGACAGTCGGGCAATCCGCTGAGTCCATATTACCGGGACCAGTGGGCGTACTGGTACGGGGGCAGAACTTTTGCTTTATCGTTCAGCGACAATGCAGTACGTGCGGCGGCGACGCACACTTTGACGCTTCTTCCACAATGACGCTTCTTTCACAATGACATTTGGGTGGCGATGGTATTGGCTGTTGCTGCCAGCGGCTGCTTTGGCTGCGACCGCGCCGTTGCTGCTGCACGGCGTCAGTTGCGGTCATGATTTCGATTTTCACATCGACAACTGGATCGAAGTCGCGCGGCAATGGAAAGAAGGTATCGTCTGGCCGCATTGGCATATGAGCGCCAATTTCGGCGCCGGTGAACCGCGCTTCGTGTTCTATCCGCCACTGTCGTGGATGCTCGGCGCGTTGCTGGGAATCCTGTTCGGATGGAATGCTGCACCTGAGCTTTACATTTTCATTTCGCTGTTCGGCGCTGCGTCCGGTATGTACCTGCTGGCGCGCGACTATGCCGAGCCTCGCGCTGCCGCGATTGCCGCCGCGCTATACGCAACCAATCCCTATGCGCTGTTTGTGATCTACGAGCGCGCTGCCTATGCTGAGTTGCTGGCGGCGGCATGGATGCCGCTGGTTATTTTGTATGCGCTAAGGCATAGGGTCGATGTGCGGCCGTTGGCACTGGCGATTGCGCTTTGCTGGCTAACCAACGGACCCGCAGGAGTGATGGCAACGTACTCCGTGTTCATCTTGCTGCTGCTGCGATTGCTGGCGGAGCGCGATTGGAGGAACGCGTTGCGCGGTGGCGCGGCGATCGCATTGGGCATCGGACTGTCCGCGTTTTATTTGTTGCCTGCAGCGGTTGAGCGGCGGTGGATTCAGATTCAGAACGCGCTGACCGATGATGCCCGCCCGGATGCCAGTTTCCTTTTCGGCCATGTCGGAACTGGCTTGCACATTTTGGTGCTGCATGCCGCTTCGTGGTTGGCGGTAATTTTATTTGTAACAGCAGCAGTTGCATATGGTCTCGCCAGCAGACAGCGTCGGCCAGCAACCCCCCTCGCGATACCTGCAATGCTGCTCGGCATCTTGCTCCTACTGATGCTTCCTCTCAGCGCCTTCCTCTGGCAGCGCGCGCCACAGCTAGCGTTCTTACAGTTTCCCTGGCGATTTCTCGCCGTAGCCGGCGTGCTGACCGCGCTGGGCATCGCTGTCGCGTTATTGCAGGCCGGAAGATATGCCTGGCTCGCGCTGGTGCTGGCCGCAGTTTCCGTCGCCGCCGCCTATCCGCAGTTTCGTCAGGCCTGCGATGAAGAAGATGCAGTGCCGGCCCAGATTGGCGCAATGGCCGGGAGCGGCGTCGCAGGATCGGACGAATACTCTCCGCAGAATTCCGACACCTCGGATCTTGCAAGCGGGATGCCGTCCGCGTGGCTCGCTGAGGACGCGAATGCGCCACCGCCGAACTCGGCCGACACCGCGCGCATCTCGGTGCGCGCGTGGAGCACGGAAGACCGCCGCTTGATCGTGCGCGCAGATCGCAGCGAATATTTGATCGTCCGGTTGATGGACTTTGCCCCATGGCGGCTGCGCGTGAACGGTCACGAGACTGGGCCGCAGAAAGAAGACGCAAAACCGCCGGAAGAGGAGCAGCGGGACGATGGGCTCGTCGCTGTAAAAGTGGACGAAGGCGTTTCGCACATTGAGTTTTTGTATCATGAGCCGGAAGACGAAATAATTGGGCGCATCCTTTCACTGATGGCGCTCGGTGTCCTGCTTCTGATGAGCCTGTGGAGCATGCGCGCGAGCCACTCTGGACACGCGGGTGCCGGGTCGCGTCGGCTATCATGAAGCAAGAAATATGCGACCTGTTCAAGAAATTTTGAAGTCTGGTCTCGAGAAGACCGACGCTGCTCTGGAGCGCCTCCTGCCGGCGTCCGATGCCGTTCCTGCGTCGATTCACTCGGCGATGCGCCACACGGTTTTCGCCGGCGGCAAGAGGCTGCGGCCGGTGCTGTGCATGGAAGCAGCGCGCATGGTGGCCGGCGACTTGCCGGCAGGCGTGGAAGAACTGGGCGCGGCCATCGAGATGCTGCACACATATTCACTGGTGCATGATGATCTGCCCGCGCTCGACAACGACGATTTGCGGAGGGGCAAGCCGACCGCGCATGTGGTGTTTGGCGAAGCGATCGCGATTCTCGCCGGCGACGCGCTGCAGACGCGGGCGTTCGGAGTTCTCGGCGGATTGCAATGTTCGGCGGCAGCGGCGATTGCCATTGTCAGAGAAGTTGCCACCGCGATCGGAACGCGCGACGGCATGATCGGCGGTCAAGTGTTGGATTTGGAGGGCGAGAAGCAGGAGCCCACGGCGGAGCTGGTCACCGCAATTCATCGCGCAAAGACGGGGGCGCTGATTACTCTCGCATTGGTGAGCGGGGGAATCTATGCATGCGCGGATGCGGACGCGATCCGGCGATTGCGGACGTTTGGGGAGAAGGCGGGGCTCGCATTCCAGATCATCGATGACGTGCTTGACGTCACGCAGAATTCAGAACAACTTGGCAAGACCGCGGGCAAAGATACCACTAGCACCAAGGCCACGTGGCCAGCGGTATTCGGCCTCGTTCAGTCTGACGCGGATGCGCAGCGGTTGATTCGCGAAGCGTTCGATGAGCTCGCCCCGTTTGGTGACCGCGCCGATGCGTTGAAGGCCGTGGCCCAGTATCTTGTAGAGCGGAAGCATTAGGAGACGTGATGGCGCTGAATGAATCTGACATCCGGACCGCGCTGATGGATTGCTACGACCCTGAGATTCCTGTGAACATCGTCGATCTTGGACTGATTTACAACATCGCGCTGAGCGACGATCCCGACGCACCGGGAGGACCAAAGCAGCGGCTCGATGTGGACGTGACGATGACGTCGCCCGGATGCCCTTCCCACGTGCAAATTCTTGAGCAGGTGCGGAACAGACTCGCGGGCGTGCAGGGATTGAGCGCGGTCGAGGTGAATCTGGTGTGGGAGCCTGCCTGGGGGCCGGAACGTCTGTCGCCGGCGGCGCGAAAGAGCCTGGGCATCGACTAGATCGCGCTGCCGAGCAACTGCTTCATTGCGGAGATGTAGGCGGTGAGTGCTTTTCTGCCAGTGGGTGTCATGCGGTAAAGTGAAACCGGTTTACGGTCGACAAACTTTTTTTCTACGGCAATATATTTTGCCTCTTCGAGCTTGATGAGGTGCGAGCCGATGTTGCCATCGGTGGAGCCGGTTTTTTCGCGCAGCCACGCAAAGTCCGCGCGCTCCACGCCTGAGAGCAGCGACAGTACGGCGAGGCGCAGCTTGGCATGGATCACCGGGTTGAGTTCTGGGAGCTCAGGCATGGGCGTAGCTCCCATGGTTTTTGCGGCGCTCGATGATGGTCAGGTAGATGCCGAAGCAGATGTTGCCCAGTACCAGTGCGGTGATGTAAATGGGCAACTCCCACGACATAGGCGCAAAGAAGGCAAACACGACAGCGCACCACCACATGCCCGACACAACATACTGGGTGCGCCACTGCAGGACGGCTGCGCTGACCGTATTCGGAATGGCGAGCAGCAGGAAGATCACCGCAAGGAAAGACCGCATGTCGTAGTGGTGGCTTAACGTGGAAACGAGGATGTACAGGAAGATGGAGCTGCCGGAGACGGACCAGACCGAGTACAGAGCGCGATGAACGGCGGTCTGCGGCTGGCTCTCTCCGCCGTGTTTGCGGGAGGAGACAATGCCAGTGATGGCGGCGGCGACCGTCATCGTCACCGGCCAAGCCAGATTTGGATTAGGCAAAAACGCTTGCCAGCACAGCGCCAGCAGTGGCGCAATGCCCCAGAGGATGAAATTCCATCCCCAGCTCTCGGTGGAGCGGCGGCCTTCGTTCACCATCTGCTCGAGCAGCGTAAGCCGCTCGAGCAGTTCCGTTTTGTTGGGTGCCGGATTGATTTCATTGTCGATGGCTGCGTGCATTTTGTTTCTCCTTGCGTGAAGAACGAACCGGGCTGGTTGCGCGAAACGAACTGTGGCACTAAGGCTTGACGAGCTGGACATCGTCGACTTGAAATGCGAACGGCCCAGGCGTGGTGCTGCCCGAGAAAAGAATCGCCTGCAGGCCCTTTCCATCCGCTTTGAAGTCGCTGAGCGGCAAGGTGTACTGCTTCCATTCGGGTGTGGGTGTGAAGTTTTGCGAAGCGGGCATGCGGCCGCCGGCTTCGGTGAAGATCATCACGCGCGCGGGTGCTCCGTCGCCCTTGGCCCAGAAGCGAATCGCGGGAGTTGTGCTGGCGTCCATCGGCGCGAACGGTTGCGCGCCGGGGTAGAACATCGCTCCCGCCCAGGGATACGCGAAGCCGGCTTTGATTTCGCCGGTGATCGCGAGTGCGCCCTTGCTGCCGTGCGCGCCGGGGCTGACGACTTCCATTTTCGCGACAGAGTTTCCACTGGCGATGGAGTCGGTGGAAACAGCCCAGCCCGCTCCGAAGCTTCCCTCAGGCTTACCATTCTCAAAGTCGACGATGCGTTCGCTTGCGGGAATACTCGCTGAGGCGGCGTTCGCGGCCGCGCTCTTCGCTTTGCCGTCGGCGATCTTTGCCGCATAGGCCTCTCGATCATCGCGATAACCCTGGCGCCACACCGCGACGATGTTTCGCGAGTCGGCGATGTTGCGGGTCGGGTCGCCCGACACGAGCAACAGATCGGCGCGCAGGCCTGGGGCGATGCGTCCGCGATCTGAGAGATGGAATGTAGTCGCCGGAGTCAGCGTCGCGGCGGTCAGCGCCTCGGTCGGCGTAAGGCCGCCTTTGACCAGCAGCGCGAGTTCTTCATGCATGCTCGCGCCGTGGGCCGTGCCGGGGTTGGGAGAATCCGTGCCGGCCAGGATGGGAACGTGCGCGGCCTTCAGTTGTTGCAGGCTTGCATTCGCGACGGAGTAGTCGAGCTTCGGGCCGGGAAAGGGGAAGTCGGTCGACAGAGATTTCACATCGCTAATGTCAAGATAGGGCGCGAGGTGCGAATCTTCGGTCAGGGCAGCGCCCGCTTTAGCGTGTGCGAGCGAAGCCAGCACGCTTAACGTCGGCACGACGAACATATGGTGAGCGGCGACGCGATTGCCGAAGTCCGCATCGGGCATCTTGCCCAGGAAAAGATGGGCGAGGCCATCCGCCCCTGCGTCGACAGCCTCGTTGGCGTCATCGAGCGAGCCGACATGGACGACCACGAGCCTGCCGCGTTTGTGCGCCGCAACCACCAGCGCCTTCAGCGTTTCGGCGTTGATGGTTGGAATGTTGATTCCGTAGGTAGAACCATTATCGAGAATGATTTTGATGTAGTCGGAGCCCTCGGCGAGACGCGCGTCGACAAACGCCTGCGCTTCGGCGGGAGAGCTGATGGTCGGGATCACCAAGCCGTACTCAGTGCCGTGGCCGTGCGGGGCGGTGGCAAGAACTCCGGCGGAGCGGAAGTCGGCCGCGTCGTTCAGCTTGCCGGCGACTTCATCGGCGCGAATCTGTTTGGAGCTTTCTGCGCCATTGAACATGTCGAGTTCCGTGGTCACGCCGAAGACAAGCGCCATGCGCAAACTATCTTCCTGACCGATGACATGGGTATGCGCGTCGATCAGGCCGGGCAACAAGGTCTTGCCGCGTCCGTCGATAGCATCGCTGCCCGCGTCGGCTGCGGCTTTCTTGACTGACTTGATGATGCCGTCTGAGAATCGGACATCCCGGTGCTCAAGCGTATGCGCGCCATCGAAGACGCGAACATCGTGAATGACGAAAGACCGCGCAGGGTTTTGCGCGTTCAGCGCCAGCGCGCAGGCACCGCCGAGTGTGGCGGCGAGAAGAAATCGAGTGATGCGCATCGAAAGAATCTCCCGAGAGACAGTGCCTAGAAGCGGTGGCCTGTCCTATGCAGAGAACTCTACGAAACAGAGTACTCTGTGTCAAGATCTATTTTTTATAGCGGTATCGTGGGGCTCGCGGGTTGGAGAACGAGGAAAAGTAGCAGGCTGCGCGCGGGTCTTTCCCGGTGAAATGCTGTTTGCGCCAGCGCTAGCGCGCCTCGAACTCCTCGGTCATCCACGTTTCAAATGCTTTTAAATTCTGCGGACGGCCGAGAAAATCTTCGACCAGTTGTTGCGCGGGTTTGGTGCCGCCCGGTTCAAGCACCGCTTTGCGGTAACGCATCGCGGTGTCGCCGCCCAGCAGGTTCTTCTGATCGAACTGCCCGAAGAAGTCGAGCGCGATCACCTTGTCGAATGCGTAAGTGTAATAGTTTGATGAATAGCCGGTGAGGTGGGTGAAGCTCGCGTACATCCGGTCGCCTTCAATGGGCTGATAGGGGATGAAGCGCTCAGTATCTTGCTTCAGCAATACGTCGAGGTCCACATCCTTCGGCGCGCGATCGTGCAGGTCGAGCGCATAACGGGTGTAAACCAGGCCGCCACGCGTGCCGCCGGCGCGGCCGAAGGCGCTGGCGCGGTTCATGCGCGCGACCGTCTCCGCGGGAATAGCCTCCCCCGTCTGATAGTGCTTCGCGAACGATTGGAGAATCGCCGGATCGCGAAAGATTTCCTCCAGCATCTGGGACGGCGCTTCGACGAAGTCCCACTCGGTCGCAACGCCGCTCTGCGAGGCGTAGTGCTGTTGCCCGCCGAGGATCTCATGCATCAGGTGGCCGAATTCGTGGAAGAAAGTCACCACCTCGCGATACTGCATCAGACCAGGGTCGCCGGATTTGCCACCGCTGAAGTTACAAATCAAAGCAGCCTCGGGCATCTGCACTCCGTGAATGCCGGGAACGACGCCGGATTCAGAGAACCACTTGTCTTTGCCTTCGCGGGGATGCATGTCCAGATAAAAGCGGCCGACGCGCTTGCCGCCGTCGATTACTTCCCACACGGTGACGGAGGGGTCCCAAGTTTCCATGTCTTGCGCCTGCTTGAATTCGACGTGAAACAGTTTCGCCGCCGTATCGAGCACACCTTGCTGCACCCGATCGTAGGGGAAGTAGGGGCGCACGGATTGGGAATCAAACTCAAAGGCGGCGCGGCGAAATTGCTCGTTCCAGTAAGCGCTACCCGCCATGTCGATGGTCTTTAAGCCCGGCTCCTGCTTCTGCGCATTCGCAAGCACCATCGCGTATTCTTTTTCTGCCCCGGCCTTGGACGTCTCGTCGAGTTCCTGCAGAAACACACTCAGGCGGCCGACGGAGCCCATCATTTTGTCGGCAATACTCAGGTCCGCCCAGGTCTTATAGCCCAGGGTCGTGGCGATCTCCTGGCGCACCTCCAGCAACTCCATCAACACTTGCTTGTTCACCGGGTAGGCGCGCGTTGCGTACGCGAGAAACATGCGGTGACGTAGATCGGCATTTCGCGCGAAGGTCATCACCGGGCCGTAGTCGGGCTGATCGGTGGAGAGAGTAATGGTGCCGTCGGCGGATTTATTTTTGGAAACGCGCGCAATATAGTCCTCGGGCAGCCCGGCCAGTTCGCTGACATCTTTCACCGGCACGGTGTTGACGTGCTCCTGGATGTTGCGCGCGAACTGGAGCGTCAACGTCGTCTGCTTGTTCTGCAACTCGCGGACGCGGTTGCGAATCGCTTCGTCCTGGTCGACGCCCGCAAGGCGATATTGCAACAGCGTGCGCTCCATCAGGTGCTGAGTCGCTGCATCCGCTTTGGAGACATCGACCTCCAACAGAGCCTGGTACACCTCATGGTTCAAGGCAAGAGCTGTCGCGGCCTGCTGCACAGCCTGCGTCATGGCTTCGCCTTTATCGCGCACCGCCTTGTCGGGATGCAGCGCGTTCATCAGGAAACTCTGATTGCCGGCGATCGTAAGCTCGGCCGACGCGCGGTCATAGGGAAGGATCGTGTTCTCAATCGTGCGCGCGTCCTTGACGGCCAGCAGCGCCGCGATTTGTTGTTTCTGAGATTCGATGTGAGCGGTGACCCAGTGCTCGAGGCTCGCGGCGTCCATCTTGTTGGGCTTGTCGGTCCAGGCGTGGGTGGCATCAGACAGCGGTCGAGTGGCTGCAACGGTTGCCGCGAGAAGGGGGAGTCCAGACAACAGGGTGGGCAACAACATGGGGATATGCATCTTGAGTATTCAACTACTTTCGACGTGAAGAAAAACCTGCCCACTGAGGGTAGCGTGCGGCGAGCCTCGCCGCAAATGACGATACCTCAGCGTGCGGCCGCCGAGTGTGCCGCCCCGCGGTGAACGCCTTTCCTCGCGGGAGATTTCGCATGCAGGCCGCATTCTGCCGGAGGATTCGTCATCTGCTTGGCGAATACGCGATAGCTTACGGTGCCCGGTCGCAGCGTCGACCAATAGCCAGACTGTGAAAGCAGAGGCTTATGCTGATCGATGATCTGGTTGGAGAGAATCTTCACGCCACAAGCGAGATTGTTCTTCGGTTGCAGGATCGTCTTTGCCGGATCGTTCGGCTTTAGAGTGCGATCCGCCTGCCAGTCGAAATCGCAGTCGTAGCGCTTTTGATCTTCGTAGGCCAATTGCAACAGTCCTTCGCTGCGCACGGCGACTCCGGTGACTGGGTCGCGCTTTGCGACCGCTGGCTCGGTATGATGCACGCGCGTTTTGGGGTCAAGGCCGGCTTCAGCGCCGGCGAGTGCCTGAAAGAAGTAGGCCCAGAAGGCGCGCTTGTCCGTTTCCGGCATCTCGTAGAAGCGCGGGCAGAAACGCCGAACGTCGCGCGGCACGCGAGAAGACAGCATTTCCGGCGGCAGCGCCTGCTCGACGATCTGGTCCCATTGCGGATTCCACGTCGCACCGCCGAGCTCTTCTTTCTTCTCTTCGATCGGAGTCGGTGGCGCGGCCTTTGTCGCGGGAGCTTGCGGTGCCGCCGCCTGCTGCTGCTCTTGCTTGCCGCATGCGACAAACGCCGTGCAGACACAGACGGAGAGAAGCGCGACGCGGAAGGCCCGCAACGCTAAGGAATCCATGGCTCGCCAGTCCTTTCTCGATTTTGCCGGCCCCACCGTGCCGGCCCCACCGTTCAGACGCGGCGGCGCCCGCCGGCGTTGCCACGCGAAAGCGTTTCGTTTCGAACCTGCCAGCCCTGCCAGTGCATCTGATGGACAACGCATCACTGAAGAAAGGCTTTACATGAAGCAGAGAAAACTTGGCAGCAGCGGCGCAAACGTGTCGGCGTTAGGACTGGGATGTATGGGGATGTCTGAGTTCTACGGCACCCTCGATGAAACAGAGTCGATCGCCACCATTCATCGCGCGCTCGATATGGGAATGAACTTTCTCGACACCGCAGATATGTACGGAACCGGTCGCAATGAAGAACTAGTCGGCAAAGCGATCGCGGACCGCCGCAGTGACGTTTTTCTGGCCACGAAATTTGGCAATGTTCGCGGGCCGAACGGGGAGTTCCTCGGCGTGAAGGGTTCGCCGGAGTACGTGCGCTCATCCTGCGAAGGCAGTCTGCGCCGACTCAAGGTGGATGTGATCGACCTCTACTACCAGCATCGCGTCGATCCCAACACCCCCATCGAGGATACCGTCGGCGCCATGGCCGCACTGGTGGGCGAAGGCAAGGTGCGTTTTCTCGGGCTCTCTGAGGCCGCAGCGGCAACCATTCGACGTGCCCACAAGGTGCATCCCGTCGCCGCGCTGCAAACGGAGTACTCGTTATGGACGCGGGATGCAGAGGCTGAAATCTTACCTACAGTGCGCGAGCTTGGCATTTCGTTTGTCGCATACAGCCCTCTGGGACGAGGCTTTTTAACTGGCCAAATCAAGAAAACTGAAGACCTCGCGCCGGATGATTACCGCAGGCATGCGCCTCGCTTTCAGGGAGAGATGTTCAAGAAAAATCTTGAACTGGTTGCTGAGGTGGAGAAGCTGGCGAAAGCGAAGGGCTGCACGCCGTCCCAACTAGCGCTGGCCTGGGTATTGAGTCGCGGCGAAAATATCATTCCCATCCCCGGCACGAAGCGGCGGAAGTATCTCGAAGAGAACGCCAAAGCGCTCGATGTCGAGTTGACGCAGCAAGAGCTCGCCCATCTCGATGAAGTGCTGCCCCCAGGCGCAGCAGCGGGCGAGCGATATCCGGAGCAGGCAATGAAAGCAGTGAACCGGTAATCGCCGAACCAGTTCCACCAATTTCGCAGACCACCTCTCACGCGAGGGATGCCAGATATTCCTCGTCCGTGACATGTTCCAGCCAGACCACGTCAACCCCGTGTTCGTCCACTTCCTGGATCGCGAGATGCACCATGGTGTGGGTGGGGGCGGCGCCGTGCCAGTGCACTTCGTCGGGCTCGATCCACACGGTGTCCCCGGGCCGCATCTCTCGCGTGGGGTGACCCTTGAGTTGCACCCGGCCGAGGCCGGCCCATACATGGAGCGCCTGACCGACTGGATGCGTGTGCCACGCGGTGCGCGCACCGGGCTCAAAGGAGACGCGGTTCGCTTTGAAGCGCGCTGGCGCTGGCGCGGTCACGATCTCGTCGATCCAGACCGTGCCGGTAAACCACGCGGCCGGCCCTTTGCGACAGCCGCGCATTTCGCTCGTCAGTATCTTCATCTCGCCAACGAGTCTAGCGCAGCGCCCAGATCGTGTGGAGGGCCCGGTCGTCGCCGTGCCAGGCCGGGCCGGGCAACTATTTCTTTTCGGGGCTGCTCGCTCTTTCCAGCGCCAGATCGTTGGTGACGCTGAAAACGCCGGAGGTGGAGTTGGCCTTGATTTCGGCCAGCGCCGAGTCACCCGCGTTCAGCACCGCGCCGCGAAGAATCACGTTGCCGTTCTTCACGATGATGTGGATGGCGTGGAAGCCCAGCGGCGGATCTTGGGTGATGCCGCCGGCCTGTCTGGCGATGCTCGACGAGCGCCCGATACGTGCGCGACTCCCCGAGTATTTCTGCAGCGGCCCGAAGCCATAGACGTTGTTATAGACCTCGGTGCGAATGCGATCGTCATTCGGCGAAGTGGGCAGCACCTCGATATTATTCTCGACAGACTCGACGCCCTTGATGCTCTTGACTTCTTTCTCCGCATCGGACTTCAAGCTAGGCCGCGACGCGTACCCGTTCAGGATGACGGTCTTTCCGCGAATGCCGAAATGTAAGTCATCAAAGACGCCATAGTTCGTAAGGCGAAGAATCTTCTTCTGAACGTCGATGGCAATGCGCAGCATATCCGTCTGCGACCAGCTTGCAGAGGGCTGGCCGCCCGCGTCCTGAGCGTATGCAGGCCCGGCGAATGCGGCGCTTAGAACTAGCGCGGTCAGAAAAGAACATATTGTAGCGATCGGGTGAGGCGTGGTTCGTGTCATGAGCGTCTCCTTGAGTGCAAAACAGCCTGCGATAGAGAGGGCCCGCTAATGCTTTGCAGAACGATAATGCCCGTCGAATAGATAGTCCACCCAATTGCGAACATCGAGGTGCTGCCCCACACCGGTCGCCTCACCGAGGGTGGCGGAACTTTTTAACCGCCTTCGCCGTATCTCCGGCCAGGCACGTACAAGAGAGGGAGCATGATGTCCTCGACCCACAACCCAGGGAGAGTCGCTGGATTCCTCTACCTGCTCCTGGTACTCACCGGTCCCTTCACCCTCATCTACATTCCCAGTGTTCTCTTCGTACATGGAGACGCGACCGCGACGGCCAACAACATTTCCGCGCACGAGTCGCTCTTCCGTCTCGGCATCGTCGGCGGACTGGTCGAGTCGATCATTTTTATCTTCGTAGTCCTGGCTCTATACCGTTTGCTCAAGTCGGTGGACCACAGCCTCGCTGCGCTGATGGTGATCTTGGTGCTCATCTCGGTCGCCATCAGTTTCGTCAACGAGGGGAACAGCCTCGCTGCCCTGATGCTGGTGCGCGGCGACAATTTCTTGTCGGTATTCGAAAAGCCTCAGCGGGACGCCCTGGCCATGCTGTTCGTCCGTCTGCGTGGCCAGGGCATCCTTGTCTCCGAGACCCTGTGGGGACTGTGGCTGCTCCCCTTGGCGGTCCTGGTGTACCGGTCGCGCTTCCTTCCCCGCTTCCTGGGCGTGTGGCTCATCATCAACGGCATCGCCTATGTGGCCATCAGCTTGACCGGCCTGCTGTGGCCGCAATACGAGCAGATGGTCTCTAACATTGCGTTTCCCGCCCTGCTCGGAGAGCTGGCGTTCATGTTGTGGCTCGTGATCAAGGGCGCCAATCCGCAACCGCTGAAAGCCGCAGCGTCGTCGGGTGGGTAGGCTGCATTCAGTAGCGGCATTTGTCGACACCTTAAGCCGTCCGACCGTGGATCATGAAATCAAAAATTCTATTTCTTTAGCGTGCCTACTCAGTGTTTCCCAATTGCCGACAAGCCGGAAGTAAAGTGACGAGAAGGGCGTTTATCGGTATCTATACATTTCACCGGCGTGCCCCCGATCGCTGTCAACGAGTGCATCGGCCGGTTATCGCCAATTGAGAAAAGCCGCTGCCTCACTCGCTCAATACTCACCCTCACTCGCTCAATATAGGACCGACACAAAGTATGCTTCCTTTTAGGTAGACGAGGCTGTCGCATCCTTACCTAAGCAAAGGTCCTATTTGTGAAGCAAAATTTCGTCGCAATTATTCTTGGGGGTACTGGAGAAGTCGGCGGTGCAGCCGTCGCGGAACTGCTGGCAATTCCGGAATGCCAAGAAGTGGTGATGGTCACCAGAAAGCCCATTGCGGCGCGATCGCGGGTGCGCAACATCGTTCTTGATACCGGCGCTGCCGACTTTGCCGACCGCACTGCTGCCGTTGCCCGAGAACTCTTAAGCCAAGGTCCCGTCAGCGCCGTAAGCTGTGTGGGTGTCGGTTCTGGATCGATGCGCTGGAGCGAAGAAGAATTGCAACGACTTGAGGTTGGCGTCGTCGGTGCATGTGCGCGTGGATGCCATGACGCTGGAATCGCCCAGTTTTGCCTACTTTCTGCGGCGGGAAGCACAGCTCGCAGCTGGTTTCGCTATACGCGAGTAATGGGCAGGAAGGAAGATACCGTGCGTAACTTCGGTTTTGCCCGCCTCGCGATATTTCGCCCCGGCATCATTGTCGGCAACGCGCATACTCCAACCTGGGTCGCTTGGTTGGGAAGCCTCGTGCCTGGATCGTTTGGCAATATCGATCAGCCCATTCTTGGTCGCGCAATCGCCGCGGAGATAGCTTTGCACAGTCGAGAGGCTGGTGAAGTTATCCGCGAAAATGCAGCAATGAAAAAACTCGCTGCGAGTGAATAGTGGGCTTTATCCATTCTTGAATTAGGCCCTGGCGAATCTCCGCTAAATATGACTCGATGAGCAGCGCCTGATGCACGGGCATCTCATTTTTTTCTGCGCGGCGGTCGCCGGCAGAACCGATCCGCGCCGATCACCCCTGCTGTGCGACGGGCCTTTCACCAGTTCGGGTTCTTGGACTATCGGGGCTGGCCCCGCTGCAGGCTCAAAAGTCCGCGCACCAGGAGAATGAGGGAGAACATCGCAGTCACGCCGAGCGCTTGTAGCGTCCAGACGAACAAGAAATCTCCATTGGACTTGGCGAGCGTGCCGTGAAATACGCCGGCCGCTCCCATCACATGGAGGATAGGCATGCCCAGCCCAACGATAGACCCAACCAGCATGATGACATGCCCGGACCGCCGTTCGGCAAGCATCAGCGTTCCATAAAGCCAGATGACCAGAATGGGCACCGCAATGAGGGTCGAGCCCCCGGCCTCTGGCGTCCCAACCCTCGCGCGGAGGGTGTCACTGGTGAAGTGAAGCGTCATCAACAGGATCAAGAGAAGATTGGTGATGGTTAGTGTAAGGGTGTGCTTCATTCGATATTCCCCGCGTTTGAGGACGAGGGTAGCAGCATCGCCGGCAATACGCGCGTCTCTCGACTATGCCCCGATACTCACGGTGCCTGGCGCCAGCGAGCCCCCGGCTTTTTCAGGTAATGCCGGAAGAAGTATCCCCACGGGATAACCAGGAGGAAGACCACGGGGCCCAACGCGATCGCTTTGAAATCCTCGTTGAATACCGGCGTGTCCACGCCCGCCCTCCATTGCGGTAGCCCGTAATCGATGAGCCAGATCGTCTTCCACGCCAGCTCGAAGAGAAGGATCGGAAGCATCTGCAGCGGGTAACGAACGCCGAAACATGCAAGCATCCACATTCCGGCGAGCATGCTCGGGATTACCCCGCGCGCCGTCGGCTCATGGCCTATCAACTGCGGCAGAAACTCGATTCCGCCGCCGATGACTAGCACTAGGTACATCGTGCGCAAAACGTAGAGCCGGGTGAGAGAAACTTCGCTCTCGACCGGGGCCGGAACGGCCGGTGAAACAGTGGCAGCAGTCGAAGTCATGTTAAATCTCCATTCTTATCAAGTGGCGTAGACGGGAGGTTCTCCGGCGCGCCTGAATCGGGTCGAAACCCGAGGAGGTCGCCCGGTTGGCAGCCGAGCACGCCGCAGATTGCTTCGAGCGTAGAAAAGCGGATGGCCCGCGCCTTGCCCGTCTTCAGGATCGAGAGGTTGGCAAGCGTGATGTCGATGCGCTCGGCGAGCTCCGTCAGCGTCATGCGTCGGTCGTGCAGCAGGTCGTCGAGTTTCACGACAATCGCCATCAGACAGTACCTTCAAGGTCCTCGCGCATACGCGTCCCTTCCAGGAACACCTGCGCGAGCACGAACAGCATGAGGATGGAGAGCCAGCCGGTGATGTGGAAATTGCCGTTGATGTGCAACGGCACATCTTTGGTTGAAACGGCGGACGCAATCGCGACGACGCAGATGTGCAGCACCTCGAGGCCGACCATCGCCCAGGCGATGGTCCGCAGTCGCCCGGCATTGTCCGTGGTGAACGCCTTAGCTGTGCGCACCGATTCGACAATCCTCAACAGCCGGCTGAACACGACGTAGCCGAGGGGTGTGCCTGCGATGCCAATCACCATGATGGCGCGCATCCCGGCGACCATGCCCTCGTGACCGGCGACCGGGCCGACGCCGAACGCTCGCCAGGTCCAACCCTCGGCCTCGAAGCTCATCGCCAACATCCCGAAGATCAGCGCGCCGAAAACCCAGTTGAGGACGATCAGGATACGCAAAGTGACCCAGGTCGCTAGTAGCGCCGTAGAACGCTTCATCGAAGATTTCGAAGTAATCATTATTGATAAACAATAAACGTCTTATCGTTTATCGGCAAGTAGTTTTTTAAATAGTTCTGCCGTCCGAAACCGTGGCAGGTAGCGGACCACGAAAGGAGGGTAATGCTGTTGCTGGCTGTGTTCAGCTGCTGTGTCCCGATGGTCGGAAGCAGGAGCTTTAGGCAGGGCGACGTCGACCAGTGCATGATCGGCGAGCCACTCATCGAGAAGTGATTGGTAACGACAAGTCGGATTCTCGGAAGTGACAGTGACCCCGGATGACGGGCAAACCGGAAGTTATCCATTTGCCAAGCCAAGGAGCACCATTCAAGCCACCATATCGTCCTCCAGGGTGAGAGACCGCTCCAGCGCACGCAACACAGAATTTTGTAACGACAAATACGACAGAAAACTCAAACTGCCAGCTCCCAAGCGGCCCCGTTATTTGCATCTGGCGGACGACGCCTGTAATATCCGCAATTGCTTCCATGAATGTGATTCCCACAAGAGTACCGCCCCAATACTTGCGTTCCCGCATGGGCAAGGTCTGCGTCGCCATCATCGGCGAAACGGCCACGGAGATGGTCGAGAAGGCGGAAAGCGCTGTCCGGGATAACCCCTTTGTTGAGTTCCGGTTAGATTACCTGGATAAGCCGCTCGCCGGCCTTGCGCGGATCAAGGAATTCCTCAGCGGCCACTCCGAAGTGACCGCCATCGCCACCTGCCGGCGCAAGACGAATGGCGGTCGATTCGGCGGCAATGTCGCCGCCCAGTTTGAAGTGCTGCTGAAAGCCGCGGAAACCGGGTGCTTTCATCTGGTGGATCTGGAACTGCAGTCCGCCGCATCTCTGAAGAAACCGGAGCGCGACAAACTGCAGGAGCATGCGGCGCTGATTGTTTCCTTCCACGATTTCGAAGCGACGCGCGATTTGGACAAGACGTACCAGCGCATGGTGCCGTTTGCGCCGGACTTTTATAAGGTCGTCACCACCGCGAAGTCGCTGTCGGACAACGTTGCGATGATGCGGTTTCTCGAACATGCCCGCGATGCGGCCAGCATGGTCGGGCTTTGCATGGGCGATTACGGAATCATCAGCCGCGTGCTCGGCCTTCGTGCCGGTTCGGTGTTTACGTTTGCGGCGGCAAGTACCGGTGAAGAGACCGCACCTGGGCAGATCGCGGCGCGCACGCTGCATGAGACTTATCGCATCGAGCAGGTGGATGCGGCGACCCGGGTATATGGCGTGGCCGGAAATCCTGTGCGGCATTCGCTTTCTCCCATCATGCTGAACACCGCGTTTCGCCGCGAGACGGTGAATGCTGTCTATCTCGCGCTGCAAACCGGCAAAATGAGCGATTTACTCAATCTTGTGGAGCAGCTACCCATCCACGGCTTCAGCGTCACCATGCCGTTGAAGATCGACATCCTGAAGCATCTCGATCGCACCGACGCGATGACGGAAAAGATCGGCGCTTGCAATACAGTCGTGCGTGCGCAGGACGGAAAACTGATTGGGTTCAACACCGACGTCGCGGGAATCGTAAGGCCGCTGGAAACTCGCATGGAATTGCGCCAGGCGAAAGTGCTGGTGCTGGGCGTGGGCGGCACGGGTCGCGCCGCGGTGTATGGTCTGCTGGAGCGCGGCGCTGAAGTATTCATCCTGAATCGCACGCCGCAGAAAGCGCAGGGGCTGGCGCGTTCGTCAGGAGCGAAGACCATCCGCCGCGAACTGCTCGCGAAAACTCACTTCGACGTGATCATCAACACGACCCCGGTGGGGATGACCGGGCAGAAGCAACAGACATGGCTTGAGCCGAACGAACTCAACGCGAAGTATGTTTTTGACGCGGTCTACAGCCCGCTGGACACTCCGCTGCTGCAAATGGCGCGCGCCAAAGGAATCGCTACTATCACCGGCCTCGAAATGTTCGTGAATCAGGGAGCGGAGCAGTTCCAGCTCTGGACCGGAAAGCCGGCGCCAAAAGAGGAAATGTACCGCGTCGCGTTGCACGCCTTAAAGCAGCGGGCGGAAGCGGCCGTCCCGGAGCCTCAGAAGGCTCAGAAGGCCCCCGTGACTCCCGTCAAGGCCGCCGTCAAAACACCGGCGAAAGCACCGTCGAAGGCACCGTCAAGGACCGTGAAAAAAGCCACGAAAACCGCACGCAAATAGGCAAAAACGCCCCACAATCCAGCAATTCTGGTGTGAAAATCGACGATGGGTCTTTTCATCAAATTGACCGAGTTGTTAGGGCGCCTGACGGTGCTAACGCCTTTGCTCGAGCGCTACATGGGCAGCAGCCGCGGGGCTGCCACAGAACATATTCAGCGGTCCGTGGCCGACCTGAGCCTAGCCCAATCGGAGCTAACCTCAACGGTCGCAAGTAGCTTAAAAGACCAGCAGATACACCTGGCAAGGCTGGAAGAGCTAGCTGCCCGCGTGGCAAACCGTCTAGCCGAGCTGATGAACGACCGGGAAAAGCTGGAGGCGGATTTTCGTAGGCTGAATGGGCTTCTGCGGATGGTTCTGGCCCTATGTCTCGCGCTGCTGGTTGCAGTTCTGGCCGCCATTGGCCTCATGGTGTTTAAGCTGCGGTAACCTTCCGGATCTGAAAAGCCGCACAGCAATCGGCTAAAAACTGCAGCGAATGGCCCATAAGCCGCACCGAGTTGCACAATGTTCATAAAGCGGATTACTATCGGGTCGCGTTCGGTGCAGTCCGCTTTTTGCGTTCGTGCCAGGACCGTTGGTTGTGAGGCCCCAGTCAAAAAGACGCATTTTAGTCACGTTGTCCCGACTTCTAAACCAAAAACTGACGGCTCCTGCGCCGCCAGCGTGACGGAGCAAAATCAAATGGCATGGTACGCCTACTGTATCGCCGATAAAAACGCCTTTCCTGAAGTCCAACACCATCGCAAACCCGTTCCTTTTGAATCCGTTGCAGGGATTCTGGGGAATCAGGTTTTCCTTTACCCAGCGAGTGATCTCGCGATCATCGTCAGCGAACACCTTCCACCCGACACCCTGGATCAGAAAGCAGCAGTCGACCACGCTCGCGTGGTTGGAAACTGCTTTAAACGAGGAACGGTCCTTCCGTTTCGTTTTGGCACTATTTTTCAAGATGACGAGGCGCTTCGGCGCTCAGTGCGTTCAAACCAGCGTCAGTTTCTGTCCAATGTCGAGCGTCTGCGCGGCAAGGCAGAAATGCACCTGAAAGTGGTCGTGGATGATTGCTGTCCAGGACACGAGAAGACGATTGCCAGTGACTCTGTCGGCAAAGAGTACTTGTCTAGTCTTCGAGAAAACGCGACGCGTCAACGCGAGCGCCAGACCAAGGCGCGTGCGTTGAGCGTACAGATGCATCGGATCTTTTCTCCTCTGGAGGAAGAGATCAGTTGCCGGCGAACCGACCAGGGCAAGATGTTGTTGGACATTGCGCATTTGGTGGATCAAAAGTGCGTAGAGAAATATCAGAACAAGTATTCAAGCGCGACAGCGTTACTGCGCGATTGCCGCATGCAGTTATCCGGCCCATGGCCGCCGTATCACTTCGTCCATCGGCAAACCCGGACGGCACCGCAGGCCGCCCAGGCATGATGGATCCGATGCAGAAAAGCCCCGGCGAAGCCGGGGCTTTTCTGTTTGCGGCAATCACCGCAAAGGAACTATCGAACGGGTGTGTCGCTGGCTGGGGTTGTGGGCTTGCGCCTGCCCAGGGCGTCGCGGCCTCTGCTCAAAACAGCGGACTTGCGTAGACGCCGGGTTGAAGATGCGTGGTCGATTTTTCGCCAGAAGGCGGCGAAATAGTCGACGGCGGAGATGATCGATACGAGGGCCATGAAATAGATCGCCATGACCGCGATCAGGTGAAGGTGGACGATGAAGCCGCCGATGTTCCAGAGATACCAACGATGCTCCAGCAGGGCCATAACGACAGAGACGATTTGCGTGACCATTTTCAGCTTGCCAAGCTCGCTGGCCTCGATCGCAAAGCCCTCTGAGGCAGCGATGGAGCGCAGACCGCTGACGAGGAATTCACGCCCGATGACCAGCACAGCGATCCAGGCGGGCACGATGCGCGGGTTGAACTGGACCAACGCGACAAAGGCTGCCGTAACCATTAGCTTGTCGGCAAGCGGGTCGAGCAGCGTGCCCATCGTTGTGATCATCCCGCGGCTGCGCGCGAGATATCCGTCGATGCCGTCGGTGATGGACGCTAGAACAAAGAGCAGTGAAGCGGCCACCTCCACTTCGCCGCCAACGATCTTCGCGGGAAAGGAGTGAGAAAGTAACCAGATAAGCAGTGGCACGCAAAAAATGCGGCTCATCGTGATGGAATTGGGCAGGTTCACTGGGTGATTGCTACCCCTGCATTATGCACCAGCGACCGCGGTGATGAGAACGGCTGGACCGCGTCGGTTAGCATGAATGAAGTCATACGAAAGGGCAATCCTATGGAGACGTTGTATACCGCTGTTGCGACAGCCACTGGTGGTCGCGCTGGACATATAAAGAGCTCAGACGGAGCGTTGAGCGTAAAACTTGCCCAGCCGACGGAGTTGGGCGGTACAGGTGGAGTGGGTACGAATCCGGAACAGATGTTCGCGGGCGGTTATGCGGCTTGTTTTGCGAGCGCTGCGCTGTACCAGGCAGGGTTGCAAAAGCTGACGCCAGGGGACATCACGGTGAAGGCCGACGTAGGCATTGGGCCGAACGGGCCGGGCGGCGGTGAAGGGTTTGGGTTGAGCGTGGCGCTGGATGTGACAGTCGCCGGGCTGAACCAGAGCGCTGCTGAAAAGCTGGTGGCGGACGCGCATAAAGTGTGTCCCTACTCAAACGCAACGCGCGGCAATATCGATGTGAAGATCACCACTCACGGCGAGGGTAAGTAAGTTCTCCAGAAATGAGAGGCCGCAGCGTTTGCTGCGGCCTGTGTGTCCCTCTACGGGCGTTTACGCATAGATGCCGCGCTGCTTGATGGTGAAGGCGACGCGATCGATGGCGAGCATGTACGCGGCGATGCGGTTATTTACGGCATGGGCTTCGGCATAGCGGACCACGTCGTCGAAGCTTTCCGACAAGATGCGCTCGAGCTGCTCGTTCACCACCGACTCTTTCCAGAAGTAACCCTGGCGATCTTGCACCCACTCGAAATAGCTGGCGGTAACGCCGCCCGCATTGGCGAGGATGTCTGGAATAATGAAGATTTTTTTGTCATTCAGGATTTCGTCGGCCACTGCGGTGGTTGGACCGTTCGCGCCTTCGCAAATGATCTTGGCCTGGATGCGCTCTGCATTCCGGCTGGTGATGACGTTTTCTGTTGCGGCGGGGATAAAAATCTCGCACGGCTTCAGAATCAGTTCGAGAGGGTCTGCTGCTTCAGCGCCCTTAAAACCGACAACGCTTCCCCCATTGCGGTGACGGTACTCGATCAGCGCTTCGATGTCGATGCCGCTGGCGTTATAAAGGCCGCCGTCGAACTCCGCGATACCGATGATCTTGTAGCCCTTTTGCGCCATTAATTGCGCGGCGTTCAAGCCCACATTGCCGAATCCCTGGACGATGACGCGGCAGCCTTCGCGGTGCATGTTCAGATGCTTTAGCGCTTCGTCGCAGACGACCCCGATGCCTCTGCCGGTAGCTTCGCGACGACCACGCGATCCGCCGATGTTCAGTGGTTTTCCTGTTACGACCGCGGTTACGGTCTGGCGCATGTGCATGGAGTAGGTATCCATGATCCACGCCATGACTTGCTCATTGGTGCCCAGGTCGGGGGCAGGCACATCCTTCTCGGGCCCGAGAAATTCGATCAGTTCGGCGGTGTAGCGGCGCGTAACGCGCTCGAGCTCGCCGAGTGATAGCTTCTTCGGATCGAGAATGACACCGCCCTTTGCGCCGCCGAAAGGAATGTTCACGACCGCGCATTTCCAGGTCATCCAGCTCGCGAGGGCGCGCACTTCGTCGAGCGTCACGTCAGGCGAATAGCGAATGCCGCCCTTGGCCGGGCCGCGTGCGATGGAGTGTTGCACTCGGAAGCCGGTGAAGACCTCGATCTTTCCGTTGTCCATCGCGATCGGGATGTGAACGATCACTTCACGAGTCGGCTGGCTCAGTACTTTCCACAATCCTTCATCGAGGTTCAGTTTTTCGGCAGCAAAATTAAATCGAGCAGCTTGCGCCTGCCAGGGGTTAATTTCCTGCTCGAGGGTCAACGAACTTGCCATCACACACTCCAATTCTGTTGCGGAACGTCACACCGGTTTTGTGCCGCCACCGCCCAAACTCATCGAGTATAGGCGCGTGAAAAAGAACCTCGCAAGCACGCGATTGTTAAGTGGGACTGAATTCGCCAACACGCGCCAGCCGGTTGTCAAACGCAGCAGGAGGGGAGAATCTGCCGATACTCCGGAGTCAGAACCTTGAGGACATTTCTTGTTGCGAGAGTATGGCTGTCAGTCTCTCTGAGTCACGGAAACGTAAGATGAAAGGCGATGGCTTCTCCCCTTCACATCACTCCGACCGCAGACGAATTTGCGCGTCTCGCCGCGACCCATACGCTGGTACCTGTGTATGCGACGCTCACAGCCGATTTGGAGACGCCGGTATCTGCTTACCTGCGGGTGGCGGCCGACGAGCCGGAAGCGTTTCTGCTCGAATCAGTGGAAGGCGGTGAGAAGATCGGCCGCTACACCTTCATCGGCATTCGTCCGTATCGCAAGATTATTGCTCGGGGGCGCGAGATTCAAGTGGTGGAAGGGAAGAGCGACCGAAGATTTACGGGCGATGTTTTTGAACTACTCAAGCAGGCGCTTGGCGGACACAAGCCGGCCAGAGTCGCTGGGCTGCCTCCATTCACAGCAGGTGCGGTGGGGTATCTCGCATATGACGCCGTGCGGCTGATCGAAAAACTGCCTTCGCGCGCGAAGGTTGAACTTGGGATTCCAGATGCGGTACTGATGTTCTTCAACACGGTTCTCGCGTTTGATCATGTGAAGAAAGAGATTCTGCTGATTGCGTCCGCCGATGTTCGACAAGCGAAGGCGTCGGCCGCTTATTCAGACGCCGTGCAGCGGATCAAGATGCTGGAGAAACGCCTCGCAGAGCCGCTCAGAAAACCGAAGCCAGCTAAAAAGCGTGGATCTTTGAAGGTGACACATCGCACCCGCAAAAGAGACTTCCTCGACGCCGTGAGGAAAATCAAGAACTACATCACGGCTGGCGATGCGTTTCAGGTGGTCCTATCGCAGCGTTTCGATGTCGAACCTGGCGTCGATCCGTTCGAGGTGTATCGCGCGCTGCGCATCGTAAATCCGTCGCCATATCTTTATTACCTGCGCATGGGCCAGACGCATATTGTTGGGTCTTCGCCGGAGATGCTGGTGCGAGTTACTTCAACGGAGGCGGGCAGCAAGATTGAATACCGGCCAATCGCGGGCACTCGGCCACGTTCGCCGGATGAAGCAGAAGATGCGCGACTCGCCGACGAGATGCGTCACGATGAGAAAGAAGTCGCAGAGCACGTCATGCTGGTCGATCTTGGCCGTAATGACGTTGGTCGCGTGTCTGAGTACGGCTCCGTAAAGGTGCGCGAGCAGATGGCGGTGGAACGATACTCGCACGTGATGCACATGGTCAGCGCGATCGAGGGCAGACTGCGGCCGGAATTTACAGCGGCCGATGCGTTGCGCGCGTGCTTTCCGGCAGGGACGTTGAGCGGCGCGCCAAAAGTGCGCGCGATGGAGATCATCGAAGAATTGGAGCCTGCGCGCCGTGCACTGTATGGCGGAAGCGTGCTGTATGCCGATTTCTCAGGGAACCTGAATTCATGCATCGCGATTCGCAGCATGTTGGTTGAGGGCAAGCGCGGGTACATTCAAGCGGGTGCGGGGATCGTGGCCAATTCCGTGCCGGAGAAAGAATATGAAGAGTGCGTGAATAAAGCGCTGGCTGTTGTGAGAGCCGTCGAAAGGGCACGTAGCTAAGGTCGCGTCGTGGTGGCGTTGCCACGGATCAGATTTGCCGCGCGGTGCGCTGCAGGCAATTAAGCGGGCTGCGGTTATAAAACGCCAGTAATTCTTCAGTTCTTAATCAAAAAGTAACCAAGATCGGTTGAGCCGCGGGATAGGGTGGTTCTCGCTGATGGCTGCTTCTGTTGAGTCGTTCGGCAAAATTTCGCAACTGCTAAGGACTCAACATGAAGCGTAATTCTCTCCTCCGCACTTTGAGGCTAGGCGCCACACTCGGTCTCGCCGCCAGCCTCGCTACGGTCAGCTATTCGGTCGCCAGCGCAAGCGAAAAAGAAGCCAGCGCTAGCGAAAAAGAAAGCGATGGATCGATCAAGCGCGTGCTGCTGCTCAGCGTGGATGGCATGCATGCTCTCGATCTCGCAAATTTCATCGAAGCAAATCCCGATTCCACATTTGCTGAGCTGGCGCAGCACGGGGTCCGTTATTCAGACGCATCGACTGCAAACCCGTCAGATTCGTTCCCGGGGATCCTCGCGCCAACCACCGGCGGCTCGCCGAACTCCACCGGCGTCTGGTACGACGACAGCTATGACCGCCAGCTTTCTCCTCCCCTGACACTGGGCGGTGACAAAGGTTGCTCCATCATCGGGACAGAAGTGATTTATGACGAGAGCATCGATAAGAATTCGGCGATCCTCAGCGGGGGAGGCGGCATCAACGAAGATGCGTTGCCGCGTGATCCCTTCAACGGGTGCGCACCGGTTTATCCGCACAGCTTTCTGCGCGTGAATACCATCTTCGAAGTGGCGCGTCAACACGGCAAGGTGACGGCCTGGTCAGATAAGCATCAGGCCTATGATCTGTTGAACGGCCCTTCCGGTAAGGGTGTAACAGACCTTTACAGCCCAGAGGTAGCCTCGAACAATTCTGCCGCGACTGCGTCGGTTGCGAACGCGATTGCGTACGACGACATCAAAGTCAAAGCCGTTCTGAACTGGATCAATGGCAAGAATCACAGCGGCGGACCGCTGGGCGTGCCCACGATCTTCGGCTCTAACTTTCAAGAAGTGAGCGTCGGCCAGAAGGTAGTGTCAGGCGGCTATATCAACGAAACCGGGACGCCGAGCAACGATCTCAACAAAGCGTTGCACCACATGGATGAATCGATTGGGAAAATGGTCGCGGAGTTGAAGGCCAAGGGCCTGTATGAAACGACGCTGATTGTGCTCTCGCCGAAGCACGGCCAGTCGCCGATCAATAAGGGCCAACTCCAGACCAAAAACACCGGCATCGTTGTTCCCGCATCGCTGCTGGGTTCGAGTGTCGCGCAGTCGACGACGGATGATATCGATTTGATTTGGCTGACGGATCAGGCGGATACAGATGCGGATGCAGATCTCATTGCGGCCGCAGCAAAGTCGACCCAGGCTGCGAAGATTTTCTCCGGCAACTCGCTCAAGCTGCGCTTCAATGATCCTCTTTCGGATTCCCGCGTGCCGGACATCATCGTGCAGCCGAATCTTGGCGTCATCTACACCGGCAGCACGAAAAAGATCGCCGAGCACGGTGGCTTCTCAGAAGACGATACAAACGTTGGTTTGCTGGTGTCGAATCCGCGTCTCAATGCCGCTGTCATAAAAGAGCCGGTCACAACGATGCAGGTAGCGCCGACGATCCTCAAGTCGTTGGGCTTCGATCCGAGGGAGCTGCAGGCTGTTCGGATCGAGAAGACCGCGGCCTTGCCCGGTCTCTCCAGCGTTTACCAGAGGTAGAAGCAGAAGTAGAGACACCTTTCTCGGGGAGGGAGCACGCAGTATGCTCCCTCTTATTTTTTTCCGGGCGATACACTGATGTCATCGCGTATGGTCTTCGTTCTCGACAACTACGACTCCTTCACCTACAACCTGGTGCAATACATGGGCGAGTTGGGCGCGGAAATGGTGATCCGCCGCAATGACGAAATCACCGTCGATGAAATCATCGCCATGCAGCCTGAGCGCATCGTGCTTTCGCCGGGACCGTGCACTCCGCGCGACGCGGGTGTTCTCGTCCCATTGCTGAAGCAGCTTGCGGCCCGCTGCTCGCGCACGCCGGTGCTGGGCGTTTGTTTAGGCCATCAGGCGATTGGCGAGGCATTCGGAGGCAGGGTGGTGCGCGCCAGCACACTGATGCATGGAAAGACCAGCAGGGTGAGGCACGATAGCAAGGGTGTGTTTGCGGGGATTGAGTCACCGATGACCTGCACGCGCTACCACTCGCTGATCGTCGAAGAGAAATCGCTACCGCAAGCGCTCGCGATCACAGCGCGTTCGGAAGACGGAACCATCATGGGATTGCGTCATCGCGAGTTGCCGATGGAGGGTGTGCAGTTTCACCCCGAAAGCATTTTGACGGAAGAGGGCAAGCATCTGGTGGCGAATTTCCTTAAGATGTAGGTGTGCCTCGCTCACTGCTATTGCTTTTGTTATTCGCGCTGCCCGGCTTCTCCCAGCAGAGCCCGGAAACAAATCCCGTCGGTCGCATCACGATGACGGATGCGCGCGACGTGAAATTTGCAGGTGCCGTCTCGGTGGATGAAGCCGGCATGGCCGTAGGCAACGGGTCGACGGTAACCGCCGGCGCTCGAACGACGCACGTGAAACTGGAGCGTGGCGGGGCAGTGAGTGTCTGCGCGACCACCAGTGTGCAGCTGACGAAGGCGGGCGACTCGATCATGCTATCGCTCGAGCGGGGAGCGATCGAAACGCATTACTCAATGCGCACTGCCGGGGTATCGGATGTAGTGCAGACGCCCGACCTCAGAATCATGATTTCCGCCCCGGGAACTTCGGACATACGCGTCCGCGTCAATGGGCGGGGAGATACATGCGTTGAAAATCATGCGGGAAACGACGCGCCTTACGTTTCTGTAAGCCCGCAACTTGGCGACGGCCTGTACCGCGTCGAGGCGGGTCAACGTGTGATGTTTGAACGCGGCGACCTGCATGAAGTGGTCGATCATGAGCCTTATCCGTGCGGCTGTCCGCCGGATGAAGCCCCCAAGCCGGAGGAGTTTCCCCTGGCTGTGAGCCAAGGCCTGGCGCCAGAGCCGCCAGCGCCGACGAAACCGGTGGCGCCGCCGGGAGAAGCGCACGCCCAAGTCAGCGCGACGCTCGGCTTTGAGGGGCAAGGCGCCGCGCCTCGAGACTCAGACAATGCACCAGCGAGTGTTGCGGCGCCGGTGCGACCGGCTCCCGCGGCCGCCGTGCCGACGCCGGAGCCGCAGCCTGTCGCCCAGAGCGCGCCAACCAAGGTGCAGCGGGAGAAGCCTAAGGACTTGGTCCATGCGGTGGGACGCTTCTTCTCGCGCCTCTTCGGTCGTCACTAACGGGTCGCCACGAACGCCTCGCCCCGCTTGCTACAATCGATAGTCGGGCCGCAAGCACGATTGCTATTCCGCACAACCCACAATCAGAAATGAACCGTTAGGAGCCTTTTCAGTATGGCGATTCCCGCCACCCAGATGCGTCCGGGCATGATCATCAAGCACAACAATGAGTTGCATACTGTTTTCAGCGTTGAGCACCGCACTCCCGGCAACCTGCGCGCCTTTATCCAGGCCAAGCTGCGCAACCTGCGCACCGGAGCCATGTTCGAGCACCGCTTTCGTTCGCCCGACCCCATCGAGCGCGTTATCGTCGATGAAATTTCGATGGAGTTCCTGTACTCCGATGGCGATGACTATTACTTCATGAACATGGAGAGCTTCGAGCAGACGCACTTGAAGCGCACCACGTTGGGCGACGCAGTGGAGTATTTGATTCCGAATCTCGAAATCAAGCTTTCCTTGTTCGATGGAGTTCCTGTGGGCATCGATCTGCCACAAACGGTGGAGATGACGGTCCTGCAGACTGAGCCGGGGCTGAAGTCTGCGACGGCGTCCTCCGTCACCAAGCCGGCAACGATGGAAACAGGTCTTGTCGTGCAGGTCCCGCCATTCATCAATGAAGGCGAGAAGATTCGCGTCGACACAGCCGAAGGCGCATATCTGAGCCGCGCATAGCCAGGTTGGAACGTCGATGCCGGTTCGTCACTACATCGTTCAAGGTCGCGTGCAAGGGGTCGGCTTTCGCTGGTTTGTGCACCGTGAAGCGGCGGCGATCGGGCTGCGTGGGTGGGTGCGTAACGTGGACGCCGGGCATGTCGAAGTGCTGGCGGCCGGCGATGAGGAACAGTTGTTGGAATTGAACGCTGCACTGAAGCAGGGCTCGCGTGGTTCACGGGTGGATGCTGTCATGGTGGAAGAACGGTCAGAGAGCGAAGGCGCCACGCTTAAAACATTTCAAATCGAGGGAGCCTGGTAGACCGCATGGAAAATATGCCGATTGATTGCGAACCGCTCAAGCGCCTGATTCGCACGGTTCCGGATTTTCCCAAGCCGGGGATTCTCTTCTACGACATCACAACGCTGCTGCGCGACAAGACAGGCTTCGCCCGCATGATCGACGCGCTGGCGGTGCACTACATCGGCAAAGGAATCGACCTGGTGCTCGCGATTGAGGCGCGCGGTTTTATCTTTGGTCCAGCGCTGGCGTACAGGCTGAACGCTGGATTTGTGCCGGTGCGAAAGCCGAAGAAGCTGCCGGGGAAAACGGCTCGCGTCACATACGACCTTGAATACGGGAACGACGCACTGGAAATTCACGTTGACGCGATCGAGCCCGGCCAGCGCATCGTCATCGTGGATGATCTGCTGGCTACCGGCGGGACCATGGAGGCGACGATCAAGCTCTCACGCCAACTCGGCGCGGACATCGCGGGCCTTGCGTTTGCGATCGAACTCGACTTCCTGAAGGGCCGGGAACGCTTCCCGGATCTCGACATCTTTAGCCTGCTGCACTACGACGAATAGGGGTCTAAGGGTGGTTTGCGGGTCTGAGATCTTTGTTTTTTGTTCGCTGAATCACGCTCATCGGCGTGCCGTTATAGGCCTTACCAGCAAAAACCGTCGTGCAAGCAACTCTTTCCTTGAATCGGGTATCTGTATGAGCAACAAGCAGAGGCACTCCACAGCAGTTCAGCCCATCCTAGCGAAACATTCCAGTCCGACGTCTCTTCTAACGACCCCGCAGAATCCTCTTCTCTAGTGCCTCTCACAAGCCCCGCCGGAAGGCGGGGCTTAGTATTTTTGCTGCCCTACAATAAAAGCGCATGCCTGCCAAATTTACTGATTCCAAAATGGAAAGCTCCGCGGCCATTGCCGCAATCGATGATTTGCTGGCGGCCGTTGGCATGCAGCACGGCTCGCGCAAGACGATGAATTTAGAGGGAGCTGAACAGCGGCAGCCGCCAGTTTCCCGGCGACCTGGGCCGCCTGGCATGGAGAAAGCCACGGTTGCGCCGCTGCAAATTGCGGTGTGGCGGGCGGAATATCCATGGTTATTGCACGGGTTTTCCACCCGTTTGGGCGGTGTTAGCGTGGTTTACCAACCGGGCGGCGGTGGACCTGACCTGAACCTCGGCTACACCCCGGCGGATGACTGGGCGAAAGTGGACGAAAACCGGCAGCGTTTGATCCATGCCATTGCCGGTGCGAATTTGAGCAAGAGCATTGCACTGGTGACGCTAAAGCAGATTCACTCTTCGCTGATCCGCGAAGTCGGCGCAGGCTCGGCCGCGGCGTTGAAGGGCGATGCGATGTTGACGCGCGAAGCGGGAGTTCTTCTAGGGATCCAGACTGCCGATTGTGTTCCCGTGCTGGTCGCCGATACGCGGCAGCGCATTCTGGCGGCGTTTCATGCGGGCTGGCGGGGCACGCTGGCTCGCATTGTTGAGAATGGCATCGGACGGATGCGGGCGGAGTATGGCAGCCGCCTGGGCGATTTGACGGCGGCAATCGGGCCGGCAATTGGACAATGCTGCTACGCCGTGGGCGAGGAGCTGCGCTTCGAGTTCGAATCGCAGTTTCGATATGCGCCCGAGCTGTTTCGCGAGGTGTTTGACTCCGATCCGATCCGCGAAAAATATCCGCTGCTTTTTATGACGGCGCGTGCTCCGGGGCACTCGAACATTGGACCGAGCCTGCATCTCAACCTGCCGCAGGCCAACCGCCGTCAGTTGCTGGATGCCGGCGTGCCAGGGACGGCGATTCACATGATGGATGCATGCACCGCGTGCCATCCGGAGCAATTCTTTTCGCACCGCGCGCAGCAGGGTTTCACCGGGCGGCTGATGTCGGTCATCGGGGTCGCGCAATGAGGCTGTATGCGGTCGCTGGTACTGCGCTGCTGCTGTTGCTATCGATGACTGCGATGGCGCAGGAGGATGTGATTCGCGCGCGGTCGACGCTGGTTCTGGTGCCGACATTGGTGGAGACAAAGAAGGGCGAGCCGGTCTTCGAGTTGAAGCCCAAGGACTTCGTCATCACCGATAACGGCGTCATTCAGCAGGCGCGGCTTGAAGAAGACACCGACCTTGAGCCGATCGCGCTGGCGGTCGTGATCCAGACGGGGCGTGAAGCGTTTGCGCAGACCAACAATCTGCGCGGGTTGAATACGATGATCGATTCGCTGGTCGGCGATGTGGATCGCAGTATTGCGATCGTGGGCTTCGATTCTCAGCCACAGCTGATTCAGGACTTCTCCGGCAAGGCGCTGGACGTGAGCGATGCGTTGAAGACGCTGCAGCAGGGCGATGGCGGGGCGGCAATTCTGGATGCGGTGAAGTACGGTACGACATTGCTGAGCCATCAGCCGATCGAGTACCGGCGCGTGCTGCTCTTGATCAGCGAGACGCGTGACCACGGCAGTCATGCGCCCATTCAACAGGTGGTGCAGCAAGTCGGTGAGACGAACACAGTGGTTTACAGCGTCGCGTTTTCTCCGTCGAAAACGGAACTGAAAGACAGCTTTCGCGGCAGCAACGCCACCGGGCCCAGTGCGAATCTGCTATCGCCGATTCTGATGACCATCCAAGCATTTCGCCGCAATACGTCAGCGGCGATCTCGCATTTGACGGGCGGAGAATATGTTCGCTTCGATTCGCAATTCGGCTTTGACAAACAGATCGGGCATCTGACGAACCACGTTCACAACCGCTACATTCTCAGCTTCCAACCGCAGTCGCCAGCGCCGGGGCTGCATGCGATTCGGGTGCAGTTGCCGGACCACAGCGACCTGCGCGTGGTGGCGCGGGAGAGCTACTGGGCTACGAGTTCGGCGCAGTAGACAACCCATTCAACCAAACCCCGCTGGCATTGTTGAGGTCGTAGGGTACCTCGTCGCTCTGTCGGGATGATAGGTGAAAAAGAAAAGGCCGCGCGGATGCGCGGCCTTCTTACGCCAGCAATTTCCTGCGGCGACTTCGTCTCAGTTTGCTAGCTGGCGACCGGGACCTTGATGGTTTGGCCCACCTTGATTTTGTCCGGGTCGGAGATGGAGTTGGCTTGGGCGATCTGCTGGTATTTGTTGGCGTTGCCGTAGAAATGCTGACTGACTTTGGAAAGATTGTCGCCCGGCTTGATGGTGTATTCCTGGTCGGCTCCGCCGGTGGTAGCGATTTCGTGGTGCAGGTCTGAGTACTGCGGATCAACCTGCTTGATGGCGTCCCAGACGCGGTTGGCGATGACTTGCGAGGGAACGCTGCCTTTCAAGAGGAGCTTGTCGCCGTCAAGAGTGGGTTCGTCGACGGTTGCGCCCTCTTCGGCGAATTTTTTGATGGTCTCGATTACGGAGGCGTACTTCTGCTTCAGTTGCTGGAGATCTGCCACGGTGTTCCTTTCGTTTGAGAGATGTCTAGCCGGATTGTCTCTGGCTCATTTTGTTCATTGCGATGGCGAGGGCGGCTGCACCTAGCGTTTTTATGAGGGTGGGATGCTGCGCATAGACCTGGCTGAGCCTGTCGATGACAGACGGGTCATGGTCTTCAGCATGTTGTGCGAGGTTTTGCACTTCTTGCGGGTTGACGCTGGCCGCTTGCTCCGGTGTGACGGTGGTCTGGCCGCTTTGAAAGAGAGAGGCCAGGGAGGAGTTGCCGCCGCCGAGTTTCGCCAGGATCCCTGGGCCGGCGGACGCAGCGAGGGCGGTGAGCATGCTCGCCTTTTGCTGCTGATTGCCGTTTGAAAAAAGCTGCGATGCCATTTGCGCAAAGGGCGGTGTTTGATTGGAGTGCATCGCTTCCGCGATGCCCGAAGCCAAGGTGGATTGCGGCACATTCTGCGCGACTTGATCGAAGTGTTGTTCGACGTTAGTGGTGTCAGGATTGCTGCCGGTATATTGCTTGAGGATGTCGCCAAGACCGGATAGTAAGCTCATGCGGTTTTCCTTGAGGCGTTAGAACTCGCCTGCACCTGAGATGGCGATTTAGGCCCGGGTGGAACCGGGAAAACGTCTTTGGCGCGTAATTTTACGTCCTCGGGCGAGGAACTAGTTGAATTGGGCACGCGGGTAAGAACAGCACACCGCGGGGGCGCGGGTCTCGCGTAGCGATGCTGGTTGCGAAGCAGGATTGCGGTGCCGGCTTTACTCCGCGGGTGGGTCGTTCATGGTCTTGGGATGTTCATCGTGGCCGTTGACGAGATCGCGGAGGTCTTTGCTGGGCTTGAAATAGGGCACTCGTTTGGCGGGCACATCGACTTTGGCGCCAGTCTTGGGGTTGCGCCCGATGCGCGGATTGCGTTGGCGGGTGCGAAAGCTGCCGAAGCCGCGAATCTCGATTTTGTCGCCGCCGCGGAGCGCGCCGATCACGGACTGGAAAATTGTTTCGACAACCACCTCGGCATCGCGCCGCGTCAGGTCACCGAGCTTAGTCACTTCCTCCACCAGATCTGCTTTCGTCATTGCGTTCTCCGCGAGGGAATGAACCCTAAGTGCTCTCGGCGATTATAGATGCAGGTTAGCAGCGTGCCACAGGATTGTTTGTTGCTTTAAGCTGAACCTCTGAAAATTAAATACGCAACTTCAAAGGGGAAAAGTCATGTCCAATTCACCTTCGTCCATTCAACCGGGGTCTGCTCCGCCACCGAGTCCTGGACAGCAGCCCAATCCCACGATCATCTTCGACACGCTGAATGCCTATCAGAGGTCGACGGCATTGAAAGCGGCGATCGAGCTGGATGTCTTCACAGAAATCGCCGGAGGGAACCGAACAGCCGACGCCATCGCGAAAGCGGTGAATGGGTCGGCGCGCGGAGTGAGGATCCTTTGCGATTACCTCGTTATCACCAGTCTTCTCGTCAAGCAGGGTGGCGAATATTCTCTGAGTCCGGAAGCGGCTGTGTTTCTCGACCGGAAGTCGCCGGCCTATTTCGGGAGCGCAGCGAGCTTTCTGCTCGATCCCGGGCTGATTGCTCCATTTCTCAATCTGACTGAGGTGGTGCGTTCGGGAAGGACGACGCTGCCGGATGAGGGTACGGTCAGCAACGACAACCCGATATGGGTGCTGTTCGCGAAGCAGATGGCCGGGATGATGCATGCGGCGGCGGCGGAAGTGGCGGCGCTAGTGGCGGGTGGCGGGGAGATGAAGGTGCTCGATATTGCAGCCGGGCACGGGCTATACGGCATCGCGATTGCGCAGCGCAATGCGAAGGCGCAGATCACGGCGCTGGATTGGGCGAATGTGCTTGCCGTGGCGAGCGAGAATGCGAAGAAGTTTGGCGTGGCTGAGCGGCATTCCGCGCTAGCTGGCAGTGCGTTTGAGATGGAGTTTGGCGGCCCGTACGATGTGGTGCTGGTGACAAACTTTTTCCATCATTTCGATCAGGCGACGTGCGAGAAGCTGATGGCGAAGATAAGAGGGGCGCTTGCTCCCGGTGGCAGCTGCGTCACGCTGGACTTTGTTCCGAATGAGGATCGCGTGTCACCGCCGACGGCGGCGGCGTTCGCGCTGATGATGTTAGGCACGACAGCAGAAGGAGACGCGTATACGTTCGCCGAGTATCAGACGATGTTTGCGAATGCGGGATTTTCGTCGTCGGAACTTCACCGTCTGACGAAGGCGATGCAGTCCTTAATCGTAAGCAAGAAATAGACGGGGATCGGCCGCAGGGAATGGTGTGCCTTGGAAGATGTATCGCTACATCTTCCAAAGATAAAAGAAGCCCTTGCTTTGATCGAGCAGTTTGCCGGGGTCAGGGAAAAGGTCGGTAGCGTCGGTGTTGAGCAGGTCAAAGAGCCGGTGGCTGAGCTTGGCGGGACGGACGATGTTGGGTTCGCCGCTAATGCCGACGCGTTTCGCAGTATCGAGCAACGCGTCGCGGAAGTTTCCGGTGGCGTCGATGAGGTGCATGGGCAGCGCCTGCTGCCCTGTCCATACGCGGCCGCTGGCGATCGACTTGATGTCTGTCGCGGGCAGCTTGCGGCCAGCGGCCACGTCGTTGATGAACTGAGTGTGCATATTGTCGATCAGTTCTTGCATGTAGGCGCGCTCCGCCGGTGTGAGTTCGCGCGTCGGGCTACCGGCGTCTTTCAGTTCGCCAGCTTTGAGGATTTCGGGCTTGAGCTTGGCCCACTTCAGAAGCTCGCCATAATTGACCCATTCGGCAATGACGCCGATGGAGCCGATGATGCTGGCCTGGTCGGCATAGATTTTGTCGGTGGCGGAAGCGATGTAATATGCACCGCTGGCTCCCACGCTCTGGATGGAGGCCACGATGGGCTTCTTATAACGCTGACGGGCCTGGATGACTTCGTGATAAATCTCCTGCGATGCGGCGGCGCCTCCACCGGGCGAGTCGATGTGCAGGATGATGGCCTTGACGCTGGAGTCGCGGGCAAATTTTTCGATCTGCTCATTGGTCTTGTCGGCGGAGAGGATCACACCGTCAACGTCAACGACGGCGATACTGCTGCCTAGTCCGGCGATGGACCCGTTGTCATCGCTTACGGCGCGCATCATGACCCATGCGGCGCCAAAGAGCGAGACGAGCAGGAAAAGGAAGAGACCACCGCCAACCAACCACCATACCTTGCTGGAGCGGGGCCGTGGTTCAGGAGCGCGTGCAGGGTAGGGTTCGTTTTGAATGCCGAGCGTCATGGAAGGGAGTGTAGCAAGAAGGGAGCCCGCGTATGATAACCAAATACTTCTAGAGCGCTTGAGCAGCACTGACAAAGAGCCCTACTATTGCAATTTTTCCGGAGGACGCCCAGTGAGTGAGTCCGCGCCCCGACCGGCTGTAAGCATCATTATTCCGGCCTATAACGAGGCTTTGCGCATCCGCACAGCACTGGACGGCGTGCTGGCGTGGCTGCATGCGCATCCGCGTGCGGCCGAGATCATCGTGGTCAACGACGGATCGCAAGACCGCACGGCAGACATCGTGCGAGAGTATGCAGCGCGTGGACATCACGTTCGCCTGATGGAGAATGCGACGAACTGCGGCAAGGGATGCAGCGTGCGCAACGGGATTCTGGACGCGCAAGGCGACGTCATCATGTTCACCGACGCGGACCTGTCGTCGCCGATGGAAGAAGCGGAGTTGTTGCTGGCTGCGATAGGAGCGGGCGCGGACTGCGCGATTGGGTCGCGCTGGCTGGATCGCAGGCGGCAGACGATCCAGCAGCCGTTGTACCGGCAGATTTTTGGACGCATGTTCAACGGGGTGACGCGCGCGGTGATGGGACTGCCCTTCGCGGATACGCAATGCGGCTTCAAGGCGTTCAGGCGGGAAGCCGCGCATGAGATTTTTGCCCGGCAGACCATCATGCGTTGGGGATTTGACCCGGAGATTCTATTTATCGCGCTACGGATGGGATACCGCGTCGTAGAAGTCCCGGTTACCTGGGGACACGACGAGCGCTCGCGCATGAGCTATCTAAGAGACGGTATGAAGATGCTGGAGGAGATTGCGCGGGTGCGGTGGAACTCGCTGACCGGGGCCTACAACATTCGCCCGGCGACGCAGATCGCGAGCCAATCGAAATAAAAACGCCGGCGTTTGGCGGCCGGCGTTTCTATCAAAAACTTGCGCTGCTTCTCACGAAGCCATCGCGCTGTTGCTGAAGGGTTGCGATTGTCGCGTGCGCATCGGCCGGTGAACCACGCGCACGGCGCTGCCGGTGTGTTCGAGGAACATATGGCGGGCACATTCCCCACAGAGCCAAAAATGTTCGTTCTGACTTTCAGCGGCGGTTGTGTCAGTCGCAGGAGTGGACGATGTTTCGAAGAGATAGACCCTGCCTTCACGCAGGTAGTGAAGCTGCTTCTCGCAGTCTGGGTTTGCACACTTGCTTACCATTGCTGAGCCCTCAGATGAATCAAGCTAGAAGTGGGCGTACGGGGAGGATTTCGATGCTTAGGGGCACCGCATCCATGTATGAAGCGTTCTTAATGCTTAGGATGACACACTCGCGAAGAGTTGCGCAAAAAAGTTGTGCAAAAAATTACTTGAGCTGGACAACCATTCACGGTTTAGGTGAGGTCGATAACATTATTCAGAGCGCGAGGCCATAAATGGTCATCTGGAAAGGAATGCTGCGATGCCACCGATCCCATCTTCCAGTCCGTGGGCCAGCATCCCCGGGCGCAGGCTTTTGCGCCAATAAGCAAGCAAACCCAAAAGCCATCCATGAAACATGATGACCACCATGACCTTGCCGTAGTACCCGTGGGCCAAGCCAAAGAGCACCCCTTGCGCGATGACAGCGAAGATACGGCTGCCGGTCCACGCGGTGAACTGGTGGGTCAAGTATCCGCGGAAGGCGAGCTCTTCACAGAATCCAGCGGTCACGCCCACTCCTAGCCAAGCCAGAAGTTCAGGGGCAGTTCTCGGGGTCACGTTAGCCAAATTGCCAGTAGCGCCGCCTCCGATGAGATGGACCAGAAATCCCACCAACGGTACCGTGACAACAACAAAGCCAGCCATTAGTCCTAAGTCTCTGAAGAAAGCGCCGAGCGTCTGCCAACGACTCGAGACCAAACTGCTCATGGCCAGACCTCGACGTTTTAGCGCGAGCCAGATCAAAAGCACCACCAGCCACTCTTGCACTAACACGGTGATGTAGCTGGAGAGCCGCGAACCTATGCCGGGTATATGGACGTTTGCCAGTCCATGCTGATGCCAGCTCGCGATCGAACCGACCGCTATGGGCAGCAACACCAGCAGGGTATGCCACCAGGGCGCGATGGGCTCTTTTATCGCATCGGCTTGTGTCGTCACTGGGCTGAATGGCAATTGGTCTCCTGGTCCTACCGACTGCGACAGCCCGATTCTGAGCCAGTCACTTCGCATGATCGGCTGGCGTCAGTTCTGGAATGATGACAAGGAGACCGTAGCCCTCTAATACTCGCTCCAGAGCAGGATCAAGCTTGCCAAGGCTCTCAAACCGCAGTTTGCGTAGATCGTAAAGAGTCCATTGTCCCGCAAGCTGCTGCGCAATGGGTTTGTCATCCAACAATATCAACGGTCTTCTGAGGAGTTGAACGGCTCGGTTCGACTTAGTTGACCGGATTTTCGATTTATCGGTGCGTCCCTTTCGCACCCAACACGCAGGATAAGCGGCGAGTGGTCATGTAAACTGACTCGTTCGCCATCGCTTGAAGGTCGTCCCGAGTGCTTCGATCCGCATTTATCGCCCTGTCGCAAAACCGTCCGCTTCGCCGCTTTGCCGAACAGTCCACCCTTGGCCGCCAAATGTCGAGCCGCTTTGTCGCGGGGATGGAGATCGAAGACGTGCTGCAGGCGTGCGAGGTGCTGAACAAGGCGGGAATTTCGGCCACGCTGGACAGCTTGGGCGAAAGCGTAATGAACGCGGAGGAGGCGCAGCGGTCGGCGGAGATCTATCATCAGCTGCTGGATGCGATCGAAAAGCGCGGGTTGGACGCGAACGTTTCGGTGAAGCTGACGCAGGTGGGCATGGATGTCGATCCGATGCTGGCGACGTCGATCGTCGCGGCGCTGACCGAACATGCAGGGCACAGGGGGAGCTTTGTAAGGGTGGATATGGAGGGCACGCCATACACCCAGGCGACGCTGGACATGGTGCGCACGATTCACAACGCGCAGGAGAATAACGGGCGCGTCGGGGCGGTGATTCAGGCGTATCTGTATCGCAGCGAAGAAGACATCAAGACGCTGCTGCAGGACCGGATTCGGATCCGGCTGTGCAAGGGGGCGTATAAAGAGCCGCCGGACAAGGCCTTTCCGAAGAAGGAAGACGTAGACGCGAATTATGTGAAGCTGACCAAGCTGCTGCTGACTTCCGAGGTGTATCACGGGATTGCGACGCATGATGAGTCGATCATCCGCGAGACGAAGAAGTTTGTGCAGGAGCAGGGGATTGGACGGGAGACCTTCGAGTTCCAGATGCTGCACGGGGTGCGGCGGGACTTGCAACGATCACTGACACACGAGGGATATCGCGTGCGGTGCTATGTTCCGTTCGGGCATGAGTGGTATCCGTATTTCATGCGGCGGTTGGCGGAACGCCCGGCGAACGTGCTGTTTATCGCTAAGAATTTTTTCAGGAATTAGTGTCAGGGCTGAGGTAAGAATCCGCGGCAGTGCGGAAAATTGCTGTCCGGCGTTTATTGTCGCGGGGGGTTGTACGCCGGTTCGGCATGGCTGGTTGGCAGCATCGGCTCAACCTGGAACAGAGCGTTGAGCACACCGCGCTCCTGGTCGCTGAACTGGCCGCGGAACCTTCCGCTGTTGAGATAGGCGTCGCGCTGGTCGGGCGGCACATTGCGCAGTTCGCGGAAGGCCTGACCGACAACACGCTGGCGATCCGCTGGCAAAATGGTCATGTGCTGCATGGCGCCGCGAACCTGCTGGCGCTGCTCCGGCGATAAGCGCTCGAGAGCCTCGGTACGGTTGAGGACGCGCTGGCGGACGTTCGGCGGCAGGGTATTCAGCTGGCCTAGCCGGTTGGTGAGCCGCTGCTGCTGCTGCGGCGGCAGGTTGCGAAAGCCAGGCTCTTTTTGCAGCGCGCGTTGCTGGTCCTGAGGCGAAAGATTCTGGTGGTTCTGCATCCACTCGCCGAGATGAGGTTGCTGGCGAGGGTGCGGCTGCTGCCCGCCGGGATGTTGTCCGCCAGGCATCTGTCCGCCAGGCATCTGCCCGCCGGGATGCTGTCCCCCGGTCTGGGCGTACGTGCCCGCGGTGGCGCGCGGCGGTCCGGCTGCGGCGGGGAGCGCTACCAAGAGTGCCAGCGATAGAGCGGCGATGGCCGCACGACGGGGCATGCTCGCGGATTGGCGTGAAATTAGCATCGTTTCTTCAGCTGCCTTACGATATGCGTTTTGCCGCAGGCTGCGGCGAAAAAAATCTAATTCTGTGAAGTGTCTCCGCCGTCGGTCCCATCGTCGAGGACATCGAGCTGGCTGATTACCTGATCATTATGATCGAGAATCTGGAGATCGGTCACAGTGGCCGAGATGGATTGAGAATCGCGGTCATGATGAAACTGGGTGAAGCCGGCGTAGGAGCCGCCGCCGAGAACGAGCGCCAGCGCGGCCACCGCGACGACGCTTTTGATTTGCAGGCTCGCACCGAACATGAGGCGCGCCTGCAAACGCTCGAAGAATCCCGCCGGTTCGGCCGCTCTCTCAGAGCGCAGGCGGGCGGCGAGCTTCGAGTCGAAGTAGGGCGAAATCTCCGGCGCGTGCCATTCATCGAGCAGGCTCATGGTCGCGCGAAGATCGTGAAGCTTGGCGGCACACCCGGAACACGAAGCAAGGTGCTCGCGCAATTGAGGCGACAGACCGGCTTCCGCGTTCTGGTTGAGCAATAGATCGGGCAGCTTGTCTTCAAGTTTGCCGCACTCGTGATGGATAGCCATGGTTCTGTCTCCCCCTCCTTTTTAGACGAAGTCTTTCAGACGTTCGCGAAGTGTTTGATACGCGCGGAACAGCAGTGATTTCGTCGCAGATTCGCTAAGCTTTAATACCTCGCCGATCTGCTTGTAATCCATATCCTGATACTTATGCATCAGGACGGCACTCTTTTGTCTCTCCGGCAACGCCATGACCTGCGTGCGGATCGCCTGCATGCGCTCATCGCGCAACAAACTCATTTCGACCAGCGGCGTAGAGTCGGCGACGTCGGGCGTCGTACCGGTTTCAGCATCTGGTTGATCGAGGTAGATGTTCGACGCCGCGCGTTCGTGCTTGGTATCGCGGGCGTGGTTGACCCCGAGGTTGGTCGCGATGCGATAGAGCCAGGTGCTGAAACGGGCTTCAGCGCGATAGGTCGCTCGGGAGCGATATACGCGCAGAAAAACTTCCTGCGCTAATTCTTCGGCGACCGCCTGGTTATGCACCATACGAAACATGAAGTGCACGATGGGGCGGCGATATTTGGTAATGAGGAAGTCGAATCCGGCATCGTCGCCGTGACCCACCCGCAACATGATTTCCGCGTCAGAGAGCTGACTCCAGTCGGCCACTCCTATGCGTGGCGCAGGAGAGGCGGTCTTGGTCTGGTCGAAGATCCCACTGCCCAGAGCAACGGTTGCCATACCATAGCGAACACCATTTACCTCAGAGGGTTGCGCATCCACGGCGAGATTTTCATCGGGTTTCACACCCGCATCGTCAAGTTCGTCGACCTCGGGTTCCGGCGGGGTGTGTGCCGGGGATTTCGGGGGCCGCGATGAGGAGTCTGACGCAGGCATGCTGTGGCAGGATTGTAGCGTATGCGTCGCGCAGAACCCCGCATCTAATCCCTTGCCGATGGTAATCAAGAATTGCTCTTCAACCCATCTGCGAGTAACCCGATTGCTTACCGAGAGTAATGCAATTGTTTGCCAAGACACAATACGGGTACTAACCTTGTGAATACGCGAAAAGGGGTGATTTGTGGCTCTCGCGAGAATTTTGCTGGTGGATGACAACGACTCCGTGCGCTTGACGCTGAATCAAGTGCTGGAAGCTCATGATTTCGAAGTGATTACGGCAGCGAGTGTCAACGAAGCGCTGCACCTCATCACTTCCGATACATTTGACGTTCTGCTCAGCGACCTTCATATGCCAGGGGCGGGGGATGGCCTGACGGTGGTCAGCGCGATGCGGCACTCCAACCCGAAGGCTGTGACGCTGGTCTTCAGCGGTTTTCCCAGGATGGGGGAAGCAACGGCCGCGATCCTGCTACAGGCGGATGAAATTCTGGTAAAGCCGCTGGCCGTGACCTCGCTCGTCCAGACCATCAAGCAGCACCTGAAGAAGGCACACACCCAGACACGTAATGTGGAGAGCATTGCTGACATCCTGGAGCGGGAGGCGGACTCGACCATTCGCGACTGGCTGGGACGAGTCGAGCTGGAAAAGGCGGTTATTACGATTCCGATGGATGACGAGACCCGTTCCCAGCACTTGCCTCAGTTGTTCCGCGATTTGGTGGTTCGCCTGCGAAATCCTCGACCTCTCGGATCGAAACCGCTCGGCTCGCCCGCGGCTAGCGAGCATGGCATGACGCGACGCGAACAGGGCTACTCCGCTGCCATGATGGTGGATGAATCGCGCATGCTGCAAGTGAGCATCTTCCAAACCCTGCAAAACAATTTGCACAAGGTGGATTTCAGCCTGCTGCTGGTGAGCGTGATGGCGATCGCGGACGAGGTGGACTCGCAACTGAGCCAGGCCATGAAGAGCTACGTCGCATCGTCCGCCGTGGCCGTCCATGCGTGAGGGGTGCAGATTGTAGAGGGTGTGCGCGTGGACGGTTACGATGCATGCGCCGTCG